>DASUSZ010000065.1:0-7868 GCA_036374815.1 Vicinamibacterales bacterium
TATCGGCGGCTCCCGGCGCGGGAGGCGCGCCGACGTTCCACCGGAACGATACCTTCGCATCCGGATTCGGACGGAAGCCGTTGTAATCAGAGGAGCTGTACGGCGTGCTGGTGTTGACGCTGAAGATGGCGGGCGCCGTGCTCTGCCCCAGCATCAGGTTGTTACGCCAATGCGAGTTCGCCGACGAGCCCGCGCTGGTCTCCGTCGTGACGGTGTTGTGATAGAAAATCACGCCCGGCGATCCCGCCGTCATGCGCGTGGAGCCGCCCGGCGCGTGGTAGACGATGTTGCGAATCCAGTAGATCGGCCCGCCAACCGACGGCTGCGTCGACATCGGATGCGATGCGGAGTTGATCAGCACGTTCCGCATCAACCGGATGTTGTGCATGCTGCCGTCCATCTCGATCGAGTTGTCGTGCGCGTTGGTGACGTAGTTGTTGTAAATGTCAATCGCCACCGGGCGCCGATCCCAGTAGTCCCTGGGCGGATAGTCAGGACCGTCGTGCGCGTGCGAGCCGTCCGGCATCCCGTACATCTCGGTGTCGATGCCGTCGTGGAAATCAGCAACGTAGTTGTGCGCGACGACGTGGCCCGGGCCGTAGAGGCGGATCGCCGTATACGACGCCATCACCGGCGGAAACACCTGGCCCTCGACGCCGTTGAACTGTTCCCAGAAGGCGCCATTCCATCCGGTGAGATGCTTCGGATCGTTCCTGCCGAGGAACACGCTGTCCGCAATGTAGAAGTTGCTCGAGCCTGAGTAGTTCGAGAACACACCAAGGCCAACCTGCTCGAAGCGGCAACGCTTGACGGTCAGCCCTTTCGATCCGGCGATGAACTGCGTGCCGGCCCAGATCGCGATGCCGGTGTTCCTGAACGTGATGCCTTCGAAGTAGTTGTAGTCGGCAGCCTTGACGTTGAACAGGTTGAAGTTGTTGCGGCCGTCGATGATGACCTCGCCGTCACCCGCCGCCTTGATGACGATCGGTTTCTCGGCCGTGCCATCTGCGGTCAGGTAATACGTCCCCTCGAATGTCGTCGTCGCGTTGATGGTGGTCTGGTTGGCGTAGATCTCGTAGCGATAGGCGTACGTGCCGGCGTGGACCAGGATCGTGTCGCCTGGTTTGACGCGCGGCCGCCCGCCGGGTGCGGTGTCGCCGGCGCCGCAGTAGTAGTTGTAGGCGCACATGATGCCGGTAAACGACGGCTCGAGCTTCGTTCCGGTGTGGCCGACCGGGTAGACGTGATACACCTTGCCGCCTTCCGCAGGCTTCGGCTCCGGGCGCGTGCGCACGGTGACCGTCTTCGTGGCGTTCGCCGCGGGTCCCGTGACGCCGTCGGGATCGCTCAACACGAATCGCGCCTCGTAAGCTGTATCGGGCTCGAGATCGAGGATGCTGCCGGCGAACATGTTCGGCGACACCAGATTGAAGACGTTGGGTTGCGTCGTCTTCTCGCCTTGCAGCCGCAGCAGCGGCATGCCGGTTTTCCAGGCGGTGTCGCCAGCTTTGCGATAGGACACGGCGACTGCCGCATTGCGATTCGTATCGCCGTCGATCCGCCATTCGAAGCCGAGATTGATCAACGTCGGCGGCTCCACGAGCAGCTCGCCCGGGCTCGTCGCGACAGCAGGCTTCGACTGCCCGCCGGCGGCCGCACCGAGCGCGATCACGAACGTGCACGCCGACAGCGCACGAATCGCGTTCATACCGCTACGCCTTCGCGGTGCGAATGTACTCGTCGACGTTCTTCGCGAGCACGTCGAGCGGCACGTTACCACCGAGCACGAGCGCATCGTCGAACGCTTTCAAGTCGTACCTGGCGCCGAGCGCCGTCTTCGCCTTTTCGCGCTGCCGGTTGATCTCGCTGTGTCCCACCTTGTATCCGCACGCCTGGCCGGGCCATGAACAGTAGCGATCGACTTCGCTCGCCACTTCCATCTCGTTCGAACCGTTGACGTCGACGAAGAACCGCACGCCCTGCTCGCGCGTCCAGCGCTTGGCGTGAATGCCGGTGTCGACGACGAGGCGGCAGGCGCGGAATGCGATCGCCTGCAGGTACCCAAGCCTGCCGACCGGCTCGTTCTCGTACGCGCCAAGTTCGGCAGCAAGCTGTTGCGCGTAAAGCGCCCAGCCTTCCGAATACGCGTTGAAGGCGAGCAACTGCCGGATGATCGGCATCTTGCGCGTGAACTCTCCCTGGAGGATGTGGCCGGGGATCGATTCGTGGAACGTCAGATCGGCAAGGCTGTACTTGCTGTGAAGATCGGTCGACCGCAGGTTGATCCAGTAGCGTCCCGGAATCTTGCCGTCGATCGATCCCGCGCCGCCGTAGGCCGTCGGCGCGCCCGGCTCTTCCTCGGGCGGCAGGCGCTTCACTTCCATGTTCGGGTTCACCTGCGTGTTGAACGCGCGCGGCAGCTGCGCGCGAATCCACGTCACGCGGTCCTGGATGAACGCGAGAATTTCGGCGCGGCCCTTGTCGCCTTCGGCGAACATGTACCGGCGATCCTTGGCAAGCGCCTTCATGCGCTCGCCCACCGTTCCGGTGGTCAGGCCGAGGCCTTTCATGATCGTGTCCATCTCGGCGTGCAGCTCTTTCAGCTCGCGCTGCCCCATCTCGTGGACTTCATCCGGCGTCATCGCCGTGGTCGTCGACGCGCGCAAGGCCCAGCGATAGAACTCGTCGCCGTTCGGCCTCGCCCACATGCCGGCATCGTCTTTGGCTACCTTGCGCTGCGCCTCGAGCTCCGCGATCTGCCGATCGAGCGCCGGCGCGATCTCCTGCGACGCGATCGTCTTCGCCCGCGCCGCCCAGTCGCCCGGAATGGACTTGGTCCGCCGCACCAGAGACTCGACCAGCGAACCGCCCTCACGCGCGTTCTTTGCCGACATCCGCATCTGCGAGAGTGCCTTGTCGATCAGGAACGACGGCGGCACCAGGCCCTTGCCGCGCGCGGCTTCGACGCGTCCGCGCTCGCCGTCGAGCTGTTTCGCGAACGACTGCAGCCGCGCCAGATACGCTTCTGCATCGGCGGCGTTCTCGACCGGATGATCGCTGTCGAGATACCGCGGGATGTCGAGGTAGGCGCCGACGTTCTGGATCACGACGTACGGCGTGTTGCGCCAGCTGCCAACGGTGATGTCGCCGTACGGCAGCGCAAACCCGTCGGCGGCGATTTGATACGCGCTGCGCACGACTTCGACGCTCGTCCGCGTCGCATGATCGAGGCCGGTCGTATCAAACGCCTTCGCCCGTTCGAGATCCTGCCGGACCTGGCTGGCGATTTTCTGCTGGCCTTCCGCGGATCGATCGGCCAGTTGCGATCGCAGCGCGGCGCGCGCGCCGGTATCGATGCCGAGCGACGTCGCGCTTTCCGGCGCGAAGCGCAGATAGTTCTCGCCGATCTGATCGAGCAGGGTCTGCGCTTCCGCTGCCGCGTTTCTCGCCGCGGCCGGCGGTTCGGACGATCCTTCGCACGCCTGCATCAATGGAAGCGCCGCAGTGGACGCCAGGGCCGCGAGCGCTTCGCGGCGATTCAATAGTGGTGACAAGACAGCACTCCTATGCCGGTGGACGATCGGGGGTCGTCGGAACAAATGATAGCCGAATCATTTCGGTTTGCTGCCGCGCGCGCCCGTCGCGCACCCGAAGAAGTACGACGTCTCGACCGCATCGAGTCCGGCAGAGCGGAGGCACTGCGCGAAGTGCGAGGTGTCGCCAAAGGCTTCCGTATACTACGAGGCCAGCGGCAAATCTTCCGTTGCCTGATGCCGCCACCGCACGGTGAAACCAAACGACGACAGCAGATTGGTCCTGCCATAAGCGGCCGCCATGTCGTTGAACAGCCGCCGTACCGCATCCGGCTCGTAGCGGTCGGCCCGCTGCCTCGTCATTCGCTATCATCTTAGTGTGACCTCGCTGGCGCGATCGGATCATCGGCGCGACGACGTCGAGAGCCTGCGGGCGCGGGTCGCCGAGCTCGAAACCGAGCTGGCCGCTCGCGACGACGAGAACGCGCGCGTGCGTGCGGCGCTCGATGCCTTCCGCATCCGTTATCGCCAGCAGGTCGGCCGGCTGCACGAGCAGCTGGACGCGCTCGAACTGGCATTGGCCGAAGCCGAGCTCGGCATTCTATCGGAACGCGTCGCCAACGCGGCCACCACCAACGAGCCGCCGATTGGCGTGCCGCCGGAGTCCGCGGCCCGTTCGCTCACTACCGATGCCGTCCGGAAACTGTTTCGCGACGTCGCCAAGGCGATCCATCCGGATCTCGCCGAAGACGACGAGGCCCGCCGCCGCCGCCACTCGCTGATGATCGAAGCCAATCGCGCGTATGCCTCAGGCGACGAGGAGCAGCTGCGCGCGATTCTCGAGGCGTGGGAACGCAGCCCGGACGCGGTGCAAGGCACGGATCACGACGCGCTTCGCGCGCGACTGAGCCGGCGTATCGAACAGATCGAAGATCAACTGGTCGCGTTGTCGGGCGATCTTGCCGCGCTCAAGGACACATCGCTGTGGAAGTTGAAGGCGATGGTGGACGACGAAGCAGCGAAGGGCAACGATCTGATTCAAGACATGGTGCGGCGATTGAATCGCGACATCCTCGTCGCGACCAATCGCCTCGACGCGCTGCGGCCGCCGCCGCGGTGATTACCGCGCCAGCTTCGACGCCACTCACTGGACGCTGCGCGTTGGATGCAGGCTGGCTTCGATGATTGCCTGCAATTCGGCGAGCGAGATGCCGTTTCGCTGATGCACGGCCAGCGGATGGTCCGTCGGTTCGAGCTCGAAACGGGGCCGCAGGTCTCCGGTGTCGAAGTGCACCCGCGTCTTCAGGTTCAGTGTGTCCGGATACCCGGGCAACCGGTTCGAGAACCATCCGAGGTTCGCGGGCGCGTCGGGCGGCGGACTGTTGAACTGCCGCGCGTAGCGCTCGAAGTTTGGTTTGCTCAGCGTCACCCACGCGCCCCACGTGAAGACATGGGCGTCGTCGACGATCGGAATCTCGAGGCGGCCGCGGATGAAAAAATCCTCACCCGCGATGGTGCAGAGATCGGACGTCAGCGTGGCGATCGAGGATTTCTCGTCGGCGGACAGCTGGTGGTAATAGAGTGGCGCGTCGAACGACAGATCGGGGATGCCGTCGTGGCGCTCGCCGCAGGTTCGGCAGACAAATGAGGTCGGCATCGCGACTATTTGTTCATGGCCGGCAAATCGGCGATCGTGTCGGGCGCCGCCGCTGTGCTCGACGGAATGGTCATTGCGGCTTCGGCAGCTGCGCGACGAACGCCGCATCCTCCAGCACTTTTCGGTACGCGGCCGTCGCCGCCGATCCCAGCGCGCCATCCATCGTCGCCTTATACCCGTTGGGGTCGAGCTCGATTGCGCGACGGAATGATTCGAGCGCCTTCTGTTTGTTGCCGGTCAGGTAGGCGATGAAGCCCTGGTGAATGCGATGCGCGCCGTTGCGCGGCGCCCAGCGCACCAAGTTGTCGGCAAGCGTCATCGCCTGATCGAGCTGTCCCTGCTGCACCAGCGGACCGCGCTTGCCCGAAAGACTCCACGCCAGCTGCAACGGCACGAGCCGGCCGAGCTCCAGCAGCGGATCGCTGCTGTCGTCGACGTTGACGTAGCACAGACGATCGTTGTTCAGGCTCGAGCCGCCGCCTTTTCGCACCACCAGGATCGACGCCGATTGCCGGCCGCGCCGATCGCCTCCCGCATCGTCGCCGGCCTTGAGCGCGGCGTAGAGACGTTCGGCGAGCTCGCCGGTGGAATTTTCGAACGCGCGCGCCATCGCCTCGGCTACATGCGGGCCCGTCAGGATGTTGCCCTGCACGGTATAGGTCGCGCCCTTGATGTGGCCCTTCCACTCGTTGGCCGCGGGCCCGGTGTGCACGGCGATGTTGCCTTTCGCATCGATGATCGCGACTTGTCGACCCTCGATCCGATCGAATTTGTCTTCGGCCAGCAATCGTTCGAGCACCTGTTGCGCGGACAGTCCCTGGCGCAGCAGCTCGAGGCCGCGCGGGCCGTAGCCGCCATTCATCGCCGCTTGCGTGGCAACGGCGCCGACGCCCGCCTCGGCCCACGGCACATGGTTGCCGACGGCAAACACCCGCGAGGCAACCGCCACCCCGAGATCGCCGGTCCTGGGATCGAACGCGACGATCGAAAACGTCGCCGACGCCGGCGCGGCGGACAACAGGATGATGAGCACTGCTATGACGGTTTTCATGTGATTACTCCAGAGGCCGCTCACCGGGGTTTGTCATCGCGCATCAGTTTAACCATGTCGCGAATGCCGAACGGCTCCAGCTCCGGCGCTTCCGGCAGACCGAGGACGCGTCGAATCTCGGCGGCGATCCGTTCCTTGTCCGCTTTGCCGCTGCTGTACCCCGCGGAAATCGGCAGGTCCGCGCCGGATCGCAGCACCAGGGCGACGCGATAACTCTGCGACGGCGTGCTGCCTGAGTTGCCCGCCTGGACGCGCACCGCTTGGATGTCGTCGAATGAATGCGTGACGTCGTTGCGGCGCACGAGGCCGCGCACCGATCGAGTGAATCGCCGCGTCGCGGGATCGAACGTGCTCGTCACGGTGACCGCCACCACCGCGATCAGCACGATCGCGACAAGGATGAAGCCTCCGCCGAACACTCGCTCGCCGCCGGCAAACGCCCATGCGCCGCCGGCGATGAAGGACCCGCCAACGAGCCACTCGAGCCACGGCGTGTGCCGTATGACGAGCACGGTTGCCCCCTGCCTCAGCCGCGCGTGACCGCGGTCAGGTTCATCGTCAGCAGCACGCCCGGCTTCGGAAGTTCGTTGACGCCGATCACGGTGCGCGCCGGGCGATGATCGCCCATCACCTCGACGTACGCGCGATTCATCTCATCGAAATCGTGCATGTCCTTCAGAAACACGTTGATGTGTATCACGTGATCGAGCGCTGAGCCGGCGGACCGCAGCATCACCTCGAACGACGACAAGATCTGTGTCGTTTGCGCGAACACATCGGGGCCGGCGAGCTGTCCGGTCGACGGATCGAAACCGGCGGTGCCGCCGATCGTGATGAACTCGCCAACTTTGGCGATGTGGCTGTACGGGCCGATCGGCGCAGGCGTGTTCGGCGGCGTCGACGTCTTGACGCGGGTCATGGCGTTCCCTCGACAACTTCGTAGTGGCGAACGAATCGATCGTAGTCGACCATCATCGCCTCGGCGGCCGGCGCGACGACGGCGACATCGATATCGCCGCCGGCGAACGCACGGATCGAGTCGAACGACGCCCAGTGCGTCACGATCAGGAACTCGATGCCTGCTGGAACGGTGCGCCGCAAAATCGACGCACTGACGAATCCTGGTAGCCGGCGGATCGACGGGAACGTCTCCGTCTGCAGGTGATGGATGTAGGCGTCGGCCTGATCCGCTTTCGCGACGCCGCGCCAGTGCCGCGCAATCATCACCGCTGCGGCGCGATGACGTAGTTGTTGATCGCCCATTGCAGGTAGAAGATCGAGAAGAAGAACGTCATCAGCCCCGACAGCTTGACCTCGGTGCCGAACGTCCGTCCCGATTCCGGATCGGGCCTCGCATGATCTTCGATGATCTCCTTCGCCCTGAAGGCCTGCACGATCATGGTGATGCCGACGAAGAGCTGGACCAGGGTAACCGACAGGTCGATCGCCGGGTTCACCTCACCCCCAGCCGCCTCCTCAATGAACGCGGCAACGAACTGGACCACATACAGCGCGATCACCGACAGCAGCGGCCACAACGCGAGCTTCCTTGGCGAATTGAGGCGATTGAGTCCGGGCCGCCGCCTGAACCACCAGATCAGGAAATAGATGCCGAAGGTGAGGATCG
>DASUSZ010000066.1:0-9078 GCA_036374815.1 Vicinamibacterales bacterium
GGCGTGATCCCGTACAGCAGTCCGCGCAGTGCCGATGCCGCGACGGCGGCGAGGATGCCGCCCGCCGCGAGCCCGATCGCAACGATCGTCAGCCCCTGGCGCATCACCATCGACAGCACCGATCCGGGCTCGGCGCCGAGCGCCATGCGCACGCCGATCTCGCGCGTGCGCCGAGCCACCGAGAATGCGATGACGCCGTAGAGGCCAATCGCCGCCAGCAGGGTCCCGAGTCCGCCGAACGCCGCCGCCAGCATCGCGCCGACGCGTGCCGGCATCAGGCTCGCGCCCATGTTCTGCTCCATCGTCGAATTGCCCATGAACACCAGCCCAGGCTCCATGGCGAGCAGCTCGCGGCGCATCGCGGTGAGCAGCGCATCGGCGCCGCCGCTGCTGCGAGCGACGATGAACTTGTAGGTCGGGTTGCCGCGCTGGGCGTCGGCGAAGTACACGAACGGCGCGGCGCGCTCGAGCACGCCGTGTTGCTTGTGATTGCCGTTGACGCCTACCACGCGATACGTGCGCGAGCGCGAGCCGTTGATCACCTGCACGGTGTGGCCCACTGCCGATTCATTCGGCCAGAAGGTGCGGGCCATCGTCTGGTTGATGACGATCACGTCGGGACTGCCGGCCACGTCGGTGTCGGCGATGCCGCGGCCCTCGACAATCGGCACGCCGAGCGTCTCGAGATAAGTCGACGAAATCATCGTGTTCTCGATGATCTCGCCGCGCTGACCCTCGCTATAGGTGCGGCTGTCCGGCCGCATTTCGGACTGGCTGAAGTTGAAGCCGAACGGGAGCGTAGGCGTCACGAAGCCGGCGGATTGCACACCCGGCAGCGCGCGGACGCGCGCGAGCGCCTCGCGCCAGAACACTTCGCTGCGCTCCTGGTTGTAGCGGACCATCCCGGTGTCGAGCGAGATCGCGGCGACGCCGCGCGGATCGAATCCGACGTCGGCGCGCTGCGACGCACCCAGGCTGCGCAGCAACAGGCCGGCGACCACCAGCAACACCGCGGTGAGCGCGACCTGGCTCACGACCAGCACATCGCGCAACGCAAACCGGCGGCGCCCGAGCCGTCCGGCCGGCGCTTCACCGCGAAGATCGCTGACCAGGCTTGGCGCCGATGCCTTCAACGCCGGCAGCAGTCCGGCCAGCACACCGGTCAACGCGGCGACGACAATCGAGAACGCCAGCACGCGCGCGTCGATCCGCAGATCGAACACGACGTCAACCGGGAGCGGCAGCTTGATGCCCTGCAGGGCCTGGACGAGCGCCCACGCGAGCGCGACCGCCGCCGCGGCGCCCAGCGTGCCAAGCAGCGCGCCCTCGACGAGCAGCTGTTGGATCAGGCGGCCGCGGCTGGCGCCGATCGCCAGGCGCACGCTGATCTCGCGCCGCCGCGCCGACGCGCGCGCCAGCAGCATGCCGGCGACGTTCGCGCACGCGATCAACAGCACGAGCCCGACGATGGTCATCAAGCCGGCGGCGCCGATCGAGAGCACCCCGCCCGCCTGTGGCACCAGCATCCGCACGTCGCTCGTCGGCACCGCGGCGATCCGCCGCCCCTTGTTGCTCTGCACGTGCGCGGCTTCCAGTTGGCGCCCGATCAATGCGACGTTGGCGTTGGCCTGGGCCGCGGTCACGCCGTCTTTCAGACGCCCCTTGACGAACAGCCATCGCATGCCGCGCCGCTCGAGACGCGTGTTGCCCGGCGACGGCACCGAGTCGTTGATGCCGGCCGGCTCCACTTCCTCGACGTATTGGATCGGCAGCCACAACTCCGGTGTCAGCAGCGGCACCACACCCGTGAATGATTCCGGCGCGACGCCGGCAATGGTGTACGAGAGTCCGCGCAGCGTCAGTTGCTTGCCGGCAATCGCGGGATCGCCGCCGAACTCGCGCTGCCACATCCGGTGCGAGAGCACCACGACGCGCGCGGCGCCGGGGTCATCGTCTGATGGGACGAGCAGGCGTCCGAGCTGCGGCTGCACGCCGAGCATCGTGAAATGGTTCGACGTCACGATCTGCCCGAGCGTGATGCGCGATCGATCGCCGAGGCTGAGCGGCGCCATCATCGGGCTGTAGGCGAGCATGTCGCTGAAGACGGTGTTCTGGGCCTTGAGATCGAGGAAGTCCTGGTAGGAAGTGGTCGCGAATTCGTCGCCGTCGCCGCCGGCGGTGAAGACATCGACGAGCGTGCCGGGCGACGCAACCGGAAGCGGCCGGAACAGCATCGCATCGACGAGCGAGAACATCGCCGTATTGACGCCGACGCCAAGCCCGAGCGAGAGAATGGCGACCGCGGAGAACCCGGGGCTGCGCCGCATCCAGCGCAGCGCATAGCGAACGTCCTTCAGCAACGCCTCGACCATGGCGTTGGATACGGTCAAAACCCGGCTTTTGTTCTATTTTTTGCCTTCTGCCTTTTGCCTGCTGCCTTATGTCTTTCGGTAGCGCCGGCCAGCGAGACCCGAGACCCAGTTAGCGATGCCACGAGGCATTGCGCCGTTCAGCCATACGAGCAGCCGGTAGACGGCCCCGTTCACGACCACGGAGCGCCCCTTCATCACCGCGTCGTAACCTTGTCTCGCCACGTCCTCGGCCTTGAGCCACAGGAATGCCGGCATCTTGTTCATGCGATCGCGAGTGCCGGTGACGTCATGAAATTCGCTCCACGTGAACCCCGGGCAGACGGCGGTGGTGTTGACGCCCTTCGGCCCGTTCTCGGCTTGCAGCGCTTCGGAGAATCGAATGACAAAGGATTTCGACGCGCCGTACAAAGTATGCCCGGCAGGCGCGGGCACCATGCCGGCCACCGACGCGATGTTGATGATGCGACCCCACCCACGCTCGAGCATGCCGGGCAGGAGACGATAGGTCAGGTCGAGAACGGCGGTGACCATCACCTGCATGAAGCGTTCGTGATCGAGCCACGGCACGTTCACGTAACTGCCGGGCACGCCGTAGCCGGCGTTGTTCACGAGCAGGTCAACCTTTAAATGGCGCGCGGCCAGCTCGCTCGCGATCTGCGCGGACGCGTTGGGTTGCGACAGGTCGGCAACGATGGTGTGGGTCGCGACGCCGTGTTTGTGTCGCAGCTCCGCCGCAAGGGCCTCGAGGCGATCGCCGCGCCGCGCGGTCAACACCACGCCGTAGCCCTTTTCCGCCAGTAACTCGGCAAACGCCTTGCCGATGCCCGAGGAGGCCCCGGTCACCAGCGCCGTCTTGCCTGAACCTTCTTTCATGATTGCCGTAAGATTAGATCACCTGCCCCGGAGGACCCATAACATGCGCGCTCTTCGACTACTCGGCGTCTTCATCGCCACATTCGGCCTGACCGCCTGCCTCAACAGCACGACGCTCGTCAAAGTGAAGCCGGATGGCAGCGGGACCGTCGAACAGACGACGCTGATGAACATCGCCGCGCTCAAAGGCATGATGGGTGCGAACCAGAGCGGGCAGATGAACGGCCCGATGATGAACAAGGCCGATCTCGAGCGCACCGCCGCGCGCATGGGCGAAGGCGTCCGGCTCGTGTCGATGGAGCCGATCAAAGGCGAGAACAGCTTCGAGGGCGTCAAGGCGATCTTCGCCTTCGACGACATCAACAAGATCCAGGTGAGCCAGGGGCCGAGCATGAGCGGCGGCACCGGCGGCGGGCCGCGCTCCTCGGAGCCGACCTCCGACGATCCGGTGCGCTTCAAGCTGACGCGCAGCGGCAACACGTCGACGCTCAGCATCAACTTCATCGACAAGCCGAACGGCGGCAGGCCCGAGAACGTGCCGAGCGCGCCGCCGGGCGACATGCCGGATCTCAGCAACCCGATGATCATGAACATGATCAAGACCATGTTCAACGGCTTCAAGATCAACATCGGTCTCGAAGTGATGGGATCGATCGTGAAGACCAACGCCGAGTACGTGGCCGGCCCGCGCATCACGCTGCTCGAAATGGACGTCGCGGCGCTGCTTGCCGACGAGGCGAAGTTCAAGGCGCTGCAGGGCAAGATCGGCCCCGACGCGTCGCTCAGCGAAGTGAAGCCTTACTTGAAGGACATCAAGGGCATCAAGGTTGATGGGCCGTCGATTACGGTGGAATTCAGATAGGGCTTGCGGGCTACGGGCGTGCGGGACGGCCTACGCGAAACATAGCAAGCGGCCTTCGGTAGAGCCGACCACGATGCGACCATTGGCGAGGGCGGGCGAGGCGCTGAGCGCGGCGCCCTCGTCGTGCGACCAGACCACTTTCCCACTCGCCAGATCGAGCGCGTAGAAGCGGCCGTCGTTCGAGCCGGCATAGACGCGTCCACCCGCGATCGCCGGCGACGAGTCGATGCGCGCGCGGGTCATGTGCGTCCACCGCGGCTTTCCCGTCTTCGCATCGAGCGCGTGGATCATGCGATCACGCCCGCCGAGCACCACCGTGCCGTCCACCACCGCCGCCGACGAGTAAAACGGGAACTTGCGATCGGGATGCTCGTAGCGCCACAGCACCTTGCGCGACCCGAGATCGAGCGCGAGCACCTGGTTGTCGAAGGTGCCGAAGTAGGCAACGTTGTTGACGAGCGCGACCGATGCGCCGGTGTAGGCCGTGGCGGATGTCGCGAAGCGCTCCTTGCCGGTCTTGACGTCCACGGCGTGAAACACTTCGTCGCATCCCGCGAAGTGCGCGACGCCGTTGACCACGCACGGCGTGCCGTGCACGTAGTTCTCGGTCTTGTAGGTCCAGAGCTGCTTGCCCGTTGCTGCGTCGAGGCCGTAGAGATTGCCGTCGTACGATCCCATCAACACGATGTCGCCGACGATCACCGGCGACGACTTGATCTCCGACTGCGTCTTGAACGTCCAGAGCGGCTTGCCATCGGCAATGTTCACGGCGTGCACGACGCCGATCAGGTCGCCGATGAAGACACGGCCGTTGCCCACTGCCGGCGACGACTCGCCGATCGCTTCGCCGGCTTTGTATCTCCACCGCAGCTTCCCGTCCGCGAGCCCAACCGCGATCAGCTCGCCCGTCGCAGTGCCGACGTAAACCACATCGTCGACGATCGCCGCGGACGAATCGAACGCCTCGCCGCCCTCCCACGCCCACGCCAGCTTCGGGGCCGGCGCAATCGTTGTGGAAGACACGCCGGTCAGCGCGTAGGAGCCGCGAAACTGCGGCCACGCATTCGCCGGCGCCGCATTAGGTACGGGCTTGCCTTGCGCAAACACAGAGCGCGGCACGATACCCAGTGCCGCGCACGCTACGAGAAATTGACGACGATCGAGCACTCGTATTTCCTGGTTGCTGATTGCTGATTGCTGGTTGCTGATTGCTGTTACCGCTTGAGCTGCGCGCCTTCTTGCAGCGCGTAGAGCTGATTCCGATTCATGATGAACAGCTTGCCATTGGCCGGCACCGCCGTGGCATAGACCGAGCTGCCCATGTTCTGCTCGGAGACGACCTTCAGCTCCTTGCCGTGTTGCATCACCAGCACGTCGCCGTCTTCGTCGCCGAGATACACCTTGTCGCCGATCAACATCGGCGATCCCCAGATCGCCGCGAACAGATCGTGCGTCCAGTACGGCTTGCCGGTCTTGGCGTCGAGGCAGTGCAGGAAGCCGCTGAAGTCCGCGAGATACACGAGGCCGTCCTTGACCGCGGCTGTCGAGATCGAGCGGCGGATCTTGTCGAAGTGCCAGATCATCCCGCTTTGCGTGATGTCGCCGCGCTTGGTGCCGTCGATCGCGTAGGCATGCCCGACGCCCTCACCATGCTCGGGGTCCTGGCCGTTCGAGATGTAGACGACGTTGTCGACGATCACCGGGGTGCTGATCACTTCGTTGCGCGTCTTCGGCCACACCGAATCCTTGGGATTGGTGTCGAACTCCCAGAGCTTCTTGCCGCTCTGCGCCTCGTAGCCGCGCACCCAGCCGTCGCCCTGCGCGTGCACCACCTGGCGCACGCCGCCGATGTCGCCGACCGCGGGTGTCGACCACT
Source organism: Vicinamibacterales bacterium (assembly GCA_036374815.1). GTDB lineage: Bacteria > Acidobacteriota > Vicinamibacteria > Vicinamibacterales > UBA2999 > 12-FULL-67-14b. The sequence continues at coordinate 5,984 of DASUSZ010000066.1, forward strand.
GCCCGTGCAGCACCTTCTCGCCGACCGAGTTGTCTTCCCACCGCAGCTTGCCGCTCTCGATCTCGAGCGCGATGATCGACGGCGCCTTCGGCGACGGCACGTTGACGTGGCTTTCGTCCTGGCCGTTGCCGGTGCTGCAGAACAGCAGACCGCCGTCCGCCACCGGCGAGCAGTTCGCGAGGTTGTGCGGGAACGCCCCGACCTCTTCCATCATGTCGAACGACCAGATGATGTCCGGATCCGCCTTGCCGGTCAGCTTCTCGTCCTTGAACGCGCCGTCGTTTTCGTTGTCGTGAAAGCCCTCGAGATCGACGGCGACAATGGTGCCGCGATTGGTGGTGAAGTAGGCGACGTTGCGGAGAATCAGCGGCGAGCTGGCAATGCCCTGGAACGGCCAGTCGTTGGCGCGCCCCGAGGCGAGCTTTTCGAACGTCGCCTGCCACAGGAACTCGCCGGTCTCCTCGCGGAACGCCATCAGCACGCCGCGATCGCCGCCCTGCTTCGGATCGCGCATCGCTTCGTTGTTGGTGCCGACGAGCACCACGCCGCCGCCGACGGTCGGATTGCCGTACGACTGCGAGCCGAGCTCGGCGACCCACTTCACGTTCTTCCCGGTCTTGACGTCCCACGTGGTCGGCGCGCCCGTCATGTCCGACACCATGTTCCGGCTCGGCGTGCCGCCCCACATCGGCCAATCCGCGGACACCGCGGACGACGCCGCGAGAACGACTACCGCACTCAAAATGATTCGACGCATCGATTGCTTCCTGTTCGCCTGATGGCCTGATCGCCTGATCGCCTACTGATTCCTGTAAACCTTCACGTTGTCGAAAAACACGTCGGCAATGCCGTCGGCGTAAATGCCGGGGCTGCCCATCACGTGAGGAATTCGATCGATCTTCTCGATCGTCCACGCGTCGGGCTCGGCCGCGTCCGCCGCCCATACCTTGCCGCGCACGCGCGCGGTGCCGTCCTTCTGGTGATCGACCCGCAGCTTCATGCGGTACCACTTGTCGGCGTCCCACTTGAACTCGACGCGCGCGGTCATTTCGTCGGCGGCCTGCCACGGATGGAGCTCGAGCTTCTGGCCGTTGCCGAACAGCACGAGACCGTAGCGCTCGTTGATGAGGCCGACGTCGCCGCGCTGGCGGCGCTGCTCGCGGCCGCGCACGTCGGCTTCCACGGTGAAGCCGGCGAGGTTGGGCTGTCCGAAGAACACTTTCGCGCGGCGGCCAACGGTCTCGTCGCGCGGGCGCACCAGCACCTTGCCAACACCTTCGACCGTGCGCTGGAACACCTTGGTCGGCGCGCCGACCCACCAGGCAGGCGGCGCTTCGGCGGCCGCGTTCTCGAAATCAAACGTCCACGGCGGCGCCTCGATCACGCGCACGCGCGCCTGGCCCGTCAACCCGCCAACGGTCGCTTTCACGAACCCCGCGGTCGAGCCGCTCTTCGCCGCGGTATACACGCCCTTCGCGTCAACGGTGCCGCTCAACTGATCGACGGTCCACTGCGCGGCCGGTTCCTCGCGAATGAAGTTGCCCTTGGCATCGAACAACCGCGCTTTCAACGCCACCGTCTGCCCGGGGGACAGCAGCGATTCGTACGGAAACACCTGAACGACAGCGGGCGCGCCTTGAGCACCTTGGGCACCTTGTGCACCGGGTGCACGCTGTGCACCCTTGCTCGGCGTGCGTTTGCCGATGGCGTACATCGCTTCCATCGACGTCACGTAAACGCGCCCATCGGCAACGATCGGCGATGCGACAATCGGCTCGGGCGACTGCGCCGTCCCGAGCAGCTCTTCGTCGAGCACCTCGGCGCCGGTCGCCGATGGCCGCAGAATGTAGAACTTGCCGTTCTCGGTGCCGACGTACAACTTGCCGTCGGCGAGCACCGGCGATCCTTTCTGCAGCGTGCCGAGCGTTTTCTCCCACAGCTTCGCGCCGGTCTTCAGGTCGAACGCGCCGAGGATCGCGCTGTTGTCCATCGTGTAGAGGCGATCGGCGTCGAGCACCGGGGAGGCGAACGTCGGCAGGAAGCCGCGCGTGCGCCACTTGAAGGCGTCGGCCGCGAGCACGCCCGTCTTCGTGGCGTCCACCGCGGCGACCATTCCCATCTCGGTCGTATCGATGTTCTCTTCGCCGTGCGTGATGTAGGCGACGTTGTCGCGGAACAGCGCGCTGTTGAGGATGGCACGCTTGCTGACTTCGACCGACCAGATCTTCTCGCCGGTGTTGACCTTGAGCGCGTGATAAACGCCGTCGGTGCCGCCGACGATCAGCGCGCGCGTGCCGTCGATGTCGGCGACGATCGGCGTCGAATAGTTGGTGTCGTAGTGGCGCGTCTGCGGCGACGCAACCCAGATCGTCTGGCCGGTCTTCTTGTCGAACGCGAAGTAGCGGTTGCCCGGCCGGTTCAGATCGCCCCACGCGAGAATCAGCGCGTTGAGGATGACCTTGTCGCCCTCGATGATCGGCGACGTCGTGCGGCCGCCGTGGGTGGTGACCGCGCCGTATTCATCGGTAAGCGATCGATCCCACAGGATTTTTCCATCCGGCGACACGCAAACCAGCTGCGCCGCGACCGTGAACAAGTAGATGTTGCCGGTTTCAGGATCGACGGCCGGCGAGGCCCAGGACGCGCGATGCTGCGGCACGTCGCTCAGGAACTGGCTGAACTTGCGCTCCCACACGACCTTGCCGGTTTCGGCGTCGATCGCGATCAAACGCTCCTGCGTCGCCGCCGGATCGCCGGGCGTGGGCGAATTCACGTAAATGCGGTTGCCAAACGCCACCGGCGCCGAGCGGCTGCCGATCGGAATGCGCCACGCCAGGTTCTCGCCCTTGACCGACCACGAAGACGGCAGGTTGGTCTCGGCGGAGCGCCCGTCGCGCGACGGGCCGCGCCATTCCGGCCAATCCGACGCCGACACGGTGATCGCCGACGCGGCAATTGCCGCCACGGCCACCGAACGCCGCAGAACTCGTTGAATAATTGCGGGATACATGACTGGCTTACGTGATCCTTTCCGGAGCCGTTTACGGAAGAACAACTTGAAATGCTATCGCCTCGCCGCGGCCAATTGCCGCGAT
>DASUSZ010000067.1:0-8865 GCA_036374815.1 Vicinamibacterales bacterium
CTGATCGACATCCCGTTGTTCTTCGCCGCCACCGCATCAGTCGCCAACTTCTACATGGTGTGCCAGCGCGAGTTGTATCCGCAGACCTGGACGGAGCGGCTTCGCTACCTGCCGTTCCTGATGTCGATCGGCATCGGCCTCGCCGTCAACAACACCAAGGCGGTGTTCGAGGCGTTGTTCCACAAGCCGAGCGAGTTCGTGCGCACGCCGAAGTACGCCGTCGAGGGCACCAACGACGAGTGGAGCCAGAAGAAATACCGTCACACGGCGTCGTTGCAGCCGATGATCGAAGTGGCGCTCGGCCTCTACTTCACGGCCACGCTGTTCTACGCGTTGAGCCAGGGCATCTACGGCACGGTGCCGTTCCTGATGCTGTTCCAGATCGGATTCCTCTACACGGGCCTGCTGTCGCTGATGCAGCAGTACGGACCGGATACGGTCGAAGTCGTCCAGGGCAAAGAAGCCTAAGAAGGATTTCGGATCTCGGATCTCGGATCTCGGATTTGGCTAGAATCCGCAGCATGAGATTCATCACTGCTGCCAGTGTCGTTCTCGCAGCCGTTGTGGCCGTGCCCGTCATTACCAGCGCGCAGCTGCCGCGGCCTGCTGATCTCGCCGGCATCATGCGGAAGCTGCCGTCGCTGGATCGCTTCCTGACGAACCGGCCGCTCGAAACGACATTCGACGACACCGTCGGCGCGCATCCCTACCTGGACGCGCGCGAGATCACGCGCCAGCCTGGCGACATGAAGCGCCTGCCTCGCACCAGCAACGGCAGCTTCATGCTGCAGCCCGGATTGTGGGAAGGCGAATTCGAGAGCTACTGCCTGCGCCCCGCGACGTGGGCGCCCGGCGTCGGCGACGGGTACCTCTGGGCGCGCATCAAAGGCTCGCGCGCCAGCGCCATCAGCACGATTCTCCGCAGCTCCGCAGCGCACCCAAACGTTCCGCAGGGCGACATCCAGATGTTGCTCTGGGCGATCCTGTCGCGCTCACGCGTGAGCGACATGCCGCCGAAGCTGCAGGCCGCGGCGCGTGCGTTGTTGCCGGCCAGCGAGATCAACGGCATCAACGTGTCCGGCGCGCAGGCGCTCGATCTCGCCAGCCGGACCCGGTTGTTCCGTGACGTGACCGGCCCGATTCGCCAGGCACTCGAGATCGAGAACCAGCTGCGTTACGAGTTTTCGAGAGGCAACGCCAACTACGATCAGATCGAAAAGATCGCGATCCTTGCCGGCGCGCCGCCCGCGGACAACGCCAACGCGATCAAGCGCGGCCAGTGGTCGCGACATCCCGGTGGTTATTTCATTCGTTACTACCCCGACTCGTTCGCGCGCATGAAAATGCAGATCCTCGTGCCGCAGCGCGTGCGCGTCGTCCGCGATCGCCTCAATCGAATCGTGTCGACCGAGGACGCGAACGGCCGCAAGACCGAGGTGACCTACGACGATGCCGTCGCGCCGCGCACCCATCCGAACCTGCCGCGGCTGCGCGCCTACGCGTTCAAGACGATTCGCCTGACTCGCCGGGGCGCGAACGGCAGACCCGAAGTCCTCGAGGTCAAGGATCGCGGTTACACGTTCCACCACACGCCGCGCACGCAGCGCCGCGGCCTCGTCGAGCGGGCGATCGACGGCCTGCGCGCGGCTGTGACCGAGCTCACCGGGACGCCGCTCGCGGCGCAAGCCGGCTGGGAGCGGTGGGGCGATCGCGTCGAGCAGGCACAGAACTATTGGGAAAGCGCCGAGTACATTCGCGCGCGCGCCGAAGAGACCAGCCGCACCGGCGATGAAAGCTCGGTCGACGAAGCCGGCGACATGGGTCATTACGAAGACGGGATCGAGGTCGCGATTACCGGCGACACCGGCGATCGTGTGGGCTGGATCGCCGAAATGCATTCGCACTTCGCCGACATGCTCGAGTGGGCCGACAGCGTCATCGACACGCTGCCGACGACGTCTTCGGCAGACGATTCGCCGTCGTACGATCCGGGCGGCGGTCTCGCGAGCGGCTCGGGCGGTGGTCAGGGCCTCGGCAGCTCCGGACGATTCCATTGACGTCCGAAGCCGCCGGGGTGAACTTCGTCAGCTGGTTGCCAGCGCTCCGGTCGACTTGAGCTCCGCGGCCAATGCCGCAGTGTCGAGGATTTCCAGGAAGTCGACGACCTTGCCGTCCCGGAACGTGAAAACGTGGCACCACGGTTCGGTGATCGTCTTCGAGCCGCCTTTGACCTTGAAGACATCCTCGCCGAGCACGATCACGCGATCGCCGTCGGCGACGATCGATTGCGGCTCGAACTTCTCGAACTGCACCAGCCGGCTGACGGTGCCAAAGAATTCCGTCACCTGCGCGTGGCCGGTCCGTCTGCCGCCCGTGGGAACGTGACCGATGCCCGGCGTCCGCCACACGACGCTGGCATCGAGCGCGGACAAGATGCCGCCGATGTCGCCGCGGCCAAAGGCCGCGTATGTGTTCCTGACAGTGTCGATGTTCGCCTGACTCATGGGAAGCCTCCTGAAGAGGCGCAGATGATAGACCCGTCGAGGGCCCGGGCGCCAGCCCCGGGCCGCGAACGCCGACTGAGCGCGTTACCTGCCGATTCGATACAGCTTCGTCTGCGTTCGCAGGAAGATCGTGTCCGGCGCGAGCGCGGGCGAGGCGAGGCTCATTTCGTCGACGCTGTTCTTCGACAGCTCAACGTATTTGTCGCCCGCCTCGATGACGAACGTGTGGCCGTCTTCGCTCAGCAGATAGACTTTTCCATCCGCGGCCCACGGCGACGCCGAAAACGTGTTGCCCGAGCCGCCGGCGCGCGCCTTGTAGATTTCCTTGCCGGTCTTCGAGTCGAACACGGTGAGGATGCCGTTGTCGTTCACGACATACATGCGGCCGCGATACACCAGCGGCGACGAGGTGTAGGCGGACGCGCGCGGATGGAACCACGCGACATGCGCGTTCGACTCCTCGCCCTTCGCCAGCGTGATGTCGCCGTTCGCTCCCGGACGCACTGCAAACACGGGCCGATTGCTTTCGCCCTGCGATCCGGTGGCGAGGAAGAGCAGTCCTTCCGCCGCAACGGGCGTCGGCGTCGACTGCCCGGTCAATCCGCGCAGCCGCCACAGCTCCTGGCCGCTGTCCGGCGCGTAGGCGATCGCATGCTGGCGGCCAATCACGATCAGTTCGGTGCGCCGGTCGTGCTTCCAGATAAACGGTGATGACCAGCCGGAGCCCTGCGGCGCCTTGATGTCGCGGTCCATCTTCCACAGATGCTTGCCGGTCTTCGCGTCGACGGCGGCGACGAACGACTTGCCCTCGTTGTCGTGCACCACAAAGACGCGGCCGTCGTGGACGACCGGCGACGCGGCGGTGCCGAAGTCGAGATACATCGGCTGCGGATCGAACTTCGCCGTCCACAGCAGCTTGCCGTCGAGCGAATACGCGTACAAGCCGACGTTGCCGAAGTAGACGTAGAGACGCTCGCCGTCGGTGGCCGGCGTTTCGGACGCGTAGGTGTTCTTGCGATGGCGGCCGCCGAACGGCGCGCCCTTGTGCGCTTCGCGCTCCCACTTGACCTTGCCGCTCGCGGCGTCGAACGCATACACCATGTAGCGGATGTCGCCGCTTTCCGCGGTCAGCTCGATGTCGCGCGCGATGACGCGCTTGTTGACTTCTTCATCGGGCAGTCCCTGCTTCATCAATTCGGCGACGTAGTCGTTGCCGAAAATGCCGGTCGACGGCGCCTTGAACGCGCCGGAACTGATCGCCGAGGTCACGAACACGGTGTTGTTCCACGCGACGGGCGACGACCAGCCGCGGCCTGTGACCTCGACGCTCCACTTCACGTTGTCCTTTGCGGACCACGCCGTGGGCAGCTTGCCGTCCAGGATCCCGGAGCCGGACGGGCCGCGGAATTGCGGCCACGCCATCGGTGGCTCAGCTGACGACACCAGGGCCGCAGACGACGCAGATAAAACACAAAACAAGAATGCGGAAACACAACGGCGCATAAGGCAACGTAACACAACCAGATGGGCTGGTTTGGACGTTGTGATGAGTACCCGCATGCCCGTAGCCCGCAAGCCCGCGAGCCCGTCCCGTCGAAGCGATAGAATTGAGCCTTCATATGGCCACAGCAGAGAAACCTAAAGGCGGACTCGAAGACGTCGTTGCGACCTCTTCACGAATTTGTTTCCTCGACGGCGATCGCGGCGTGCTCGCGTATTGCGGGCACGACATCCACGACCTCGCGCGTAATGCAACGTTCGAGGAGACCTGCTACCTGCTGTGGCACGGCCGCCTGCCGAATCGCGCCGAGCTGGGCGATCTGCAATCGCAGCTTGCTGCCGCGCGCCCGCTGCCCGAGCCGATCCTGCGGCTGATGAAGATGCTGCCGCCGTCGGACGGCATGGACGCGCTGCGCACGCTGACCTCGGCGCTCGGTCATTACGATCAGGACGCGCACGACAACTCGCTGCAGGCGTCGTATCGCAAGGCCGTCCGGCTGACCGGCCAGCTGGCGAGCATTGTCGCGACGTGGGGGCGGATGCAGCAGGGCGGCGGACCGGTCGCGCCGGACCCGGCGATGGGGCACGCCGCGAATTTCCTCTACATGTTGTTCGGACGGCGTCCGAATCCCACCGAGATCCGCGCGATGGACGTCGCCTTGACGCTCCACGCCGATCACGAGCTGAACGCGTCGACGTTCGCGGCGCGCGTTGCGGCGGCCACGCTCACCGACATGCACTCGGCGATCGTCGCGGGCATCGGGACGCTGAAGGGCCCGCTGCACGGCGGCGCCAACGCCGAAGTGATGAAGATGCTGATCGAGATCGGCCAGGACGCGCCGGGCGAGCGCATCGACGCCTACGTCAAAGGGAAATTTGCGCGCAAAGAGAAGATCTCCGGCTTCGGCCATCGCGTCTACAACACCGAGGACCCGCGCGCCACGCACCTGCGCAAGATGTCGAAGGAGCTCGGGCAGAAGGCCGGCAACACGCGCTGGTACGAGATGAGCGAGCGCATCGAGGCGCTGGTCAAGGCCGAGAAGAAGCTCTTCCCGAACGTCGATTTCTACTCGGCATCGACGTATTACACGATGGGCATTGCAATCGATCTCTACACGCCGATTTTCGCGGTCAGCCGCGTCAGCGGCTGGACGGCCCACGTCCTCGAACAACTCGCGAATAACCGCCTGATTCGGCCCCGAGCCGACTATATCGGGCCGTCGTATCCGCAGACCTGGGTGCCCCTTGACCAGCGCTAGGGAACGCCCGGCCTTGCGCTAAAATTAGCGGGCCGCACCATCCTGCATTGATCGTCGTCTAATAGGCCGGGAGTGAATGATGAAGAGAATCGTCGTTGTGACGTTTGCGCTGCTCGCGTCGGCGGTGGTCTGGTCCGGAACGGCGGTCGAGGCCGAACAGGCCGCGGCGGCGCCCTCGGCGCCGACTTTCAACAAGGACATCGCGCCGATTTTTTTCGCGAACTGCACCAGCTGCCATCGGCCCGGCGACATCGCGCCGATGTCGCTGCTCACCTATAAGGACGCGCGTCCGTGGGCGAGGGCGATCGCGACCAAGGTTGCCGACGGCAGCATGCCGCCGTGGCACGCGGATCCGCGTTACGGGAAATTCTCGACGGAGCGCAGCCTCACCGACGCGCAGAAGTCGCTGATCGCCAGCTGGGTGAAGGCCGGCGCGCCTGAAGGCAAGGCCTCTGACTTGCCGCCCGCCCCGGTCTACACCGATGAGTGGAACATCGGCACGCCCGATGCGGTGTTGTCGATGCAGGAGGACTATCCGATTCCCGCCACCGGCGAGATTCCGTACCAGTACCTGGTCGTCCCCGCGAACTTCGCTGAGGATCGCTACATCACCGAATGGGAGATTCGGCCGGGCGATCGCCGCGCGGTGCACCACCTGCTCCTGTATTTGCTCGCGCCGAAGGAAGTGGCTGAAGCGCAGATGAAGCGTCAGCAGCAGGCCGCGCTGCAGCGTATGTTCGGCGGCGCGCCCGCCAACTCCGCGTCGCCGAGCGCGCCGCGCCCGGTGCCGCCCTTCGAAATGGCCTGCTGCGTGCAGATTCCCGACGGCGAAGAGGGCGGACGCCCGCTGCCGCCGGGGCAGCGCAAGGATCCGGGTCCGAATTATCGTGCCCGCCCGATCGGCATGAGCGCAGGCATGGGCGGCTTTTCGCCGGGCGGATCGATTCGCCGCTTCCCGGAAGGCATGGGGATGCGCATCCCGGCCGGCTACTCGCTGGTCTTCCAGATGCACTACACGACCTACGGCAAGGCGAGCACGGATCGTTCGAAGATCGGCTTGAAGTTCGCGAAGACGCCGCCGAAGACCATGCTCAATACGATGGCGCTGATCAACGCGTCCTTCGCGATTCCTCCTGGCGCGACCAATCACATGGTCGAAAACACCATGACGTTCAATCGCGACACGATGATCTACAGCCTGATCCCGCACACGCACGTGCGCGGCACCGGTTGGCACTACGAAGCGACGTATCCGGACGGGCGCAAGGAAGTGATCCTGTCGGTGCCGAAGTACGACTTCAACTGGCAGCACGAATACGTGTTCGCCGAGCCGTGGAAGGTTCCCGCCGGCACGAAGCTCAAGGCGCAGGCGTGGTACGACAACTCGGCCAACAACAAGTCGAACCCGGATCCGACCAAGACCGTGACCTGGGGCGATCAGACGTGGGAAGAGATGATGTACACCAGCATCACTTACGCGTTCGCTCCGGCACCCACGACATCGGCGCGCCAGCAGTAGCGCCGTGAACGCGATTCTCGCGTTGCTGTTTGCAGGGCAGGCCAGCGTTGGCCTGCCCGCTTCGTCTCCCGCCGACTGCGCCTCGCTGAAGGCGCTGCAGCTCCCGGACATTGCCGTCACCGAAGCCGTCGCCGTAGCCGCGAACACGCCCGCGCCGATGCCGCCGTCGCCGCTCGGCGCGCCGCCGCTGCTGACGATGCCGTACTGCAAAGTGAACGGCACGGTCGGCCGCGAGATTCGCTTTACGCTGCTGCTGCCAGACCGATGGAACCGCAAGTTCATGATGGGCGGCGGCGGCGGCTTCGTGGAAGGCATCGACAATCAGTCGATCACCTCGGTCAATCTTGGCTATGCCACCGTCGGCACCGACACCGGCCACCAGGGCCGCGTCGTCGAGGCATCGTGGGCGCTCGACAACATCGAGCGGCAGCTCAACTTCGGCCATGTCGCGGTTCACCGCGTCGCCGAAGCGGCCAAGGCGATCATCCGCGCGCGATACAACCAGTCGCCATCGCGCTCGTACTTCAACGGCTGCTCGAATGGCGGCCGCCAGGCGCTGATGGAAGCGCAACGCTATCCCGACGACTTCGACGGCATCGTTGCCGGCGCGCCGGCGTATGACTTCACCGGCCTGGCCGCGCAGTTCATCCAGGATATCCAGGCGGCGTTTCCTGACAAGGAAAGCCTGTCGAAGCCGCTGTTCCCGACTGACACGCTGCGAAACATCGAGACGCAGATCGTCGCGAAGTGCGATGCGATCGACGGCGTCACCGACGGCTTGATGGAAGATCCGCGGAGCTGCAAGGTCGACGTCTCGACGTTGACGGGATTGACCGATCGGCAGCAGAAGGCGCTGGCTGCCATTTACGCCGAGAAGAAACTTCCCGACGGCAGCGTCATTTATCCGGCGCAGCCCCTGGGCGGCGAAGGCGATGCGGTCAACGGCTGGCCCCTGTGGGTCAACGGCGTCAATCCGATGCTGCAGCTCGCTTACCGGGTTCCGAGCCTCCGCTTTGGCTTCGGCACGAACTTCATGAAGTTCTTCGTCTTCAACGATCCCGAATGGGACTACCTGAAGTACGACTTCGCGAACTATCGCCGCGACTCGAGACTGGCCGGCTCGATGTTGAACGCAACGGATACGAATCTCGATGCGTTCAAGAAACGCGGCGGCAAGCTGCTGCTGTATCACGGCTGGTCGGACGCCGCGTTGAGCGCCAATGCGACGACGAAGTATTACGAGGCGGTGAAGGAGCGCGACCCGTCAGCCGACAGTTTCACGCGGTTGTTCATGCTGCCCGGCGTCGCGCATTGCCAGGGCGGCCCCGGTCCCGACTTCGTGCCCTGGTATACGGTGATCGACGAATGGGTCGAGAAGGGCGTCGCCCCCGATCGCATCGTCGCGTCGAAGATCGTCTCGGGAAAGACGACGCGCACGCGCCCGCTGTGCGCGTATCCGATGAAGGCGGTCTACAAGGGAACCGGCTCCATCGACGACGAAGCCAGCTTCACTTGTAAGTAGAGGCGGGTCTTGAGACCCGCCTACTGCGGCCAGCCGCCGGTCGGCATGCCTTTGAATATCCGCACAGCGTTCTTGTAATACACCTTCTTCAACACATCGTCGGGAAGGTTCATCCCGTACATCTTCCAGAACGCGTGGTAGTCGCGGTAGTAATCGAAGTATTCGTCCGCCGTCTCGAACACGCGCCAGTAATACGGATATTCGTTCGGCTGGAAGGCATCCTTGCCGAACATGATGCGGTCCTGGTATTTGGTGAAGAACTCGCGTGCCGCGCGCGGCTGGCGGCCGAGGTCATAGAGGATCGCGCCGGCTTCGACCGTCACGTTCGGGAATTCATCCAGCAGCTTCGCGAGCCTGCCGAGATCGTTCGCGTGCCAGCCGAAGTGCGCCGCAACGAAACGCGTCTTCGGATGCTTCCGGAACAGGTTGTTGCGCTCGGTCATCAGCTCCTCGAACTTGGGATCGTCCGGCCCGTTGTTGCGCCGATCGGCAAACAGCGCCAGCTCGAGCCACCGTTCGTTCCTGTAATCGAGCGGCTGAAAAAACTCCTGCGGTTCGGCC
>DASUSZ010000068.1:0-7655 GCA_036374815.1 Vicinamibacterales bacterium
TTCGCGGCAATGCGCGATCAGCTTGCCGCAGACCGCATCGATCGCGCGAACGTCCTCACGGATCTTCGGATCGTCGGGTCCAAGACGCTGCAGGTTGTAATCGAGATGCGGCAGGTAGATGAGCAGCAGTGTCGGCGAGTACCACTTGTCGACCGACATCGACGCCTCGGCGATCCATTGGCTCGATGCGATGTCCGCCTGCGGACCCCAGAAGTTGAAGAACGGAAACGCGCCGTGCTCGGCGACGACGCGATCGCGGATGTCGGCGGGATGGCTGTAGATGTCGACGACCTTCAGGCCGTCGGCGCGGTAAATCGGGCGCGGCGTGACCGACCACTCCGCGCTGCTGTACATGTTGAACCACCAGAACATCTTCGCGGTGGTGCACGATGCATCGCGGCGGCGCGCCGTCTCCCACACTTTCTCGCCGGCGACCAGCTGGTTCGCCTGTTTCCAGAACATCACCTGCGCGAGGTCGCGGAAGTACCAACCGTTGCCGACAATGCCATGGTCGCGCGGCATCGTCCCGGTGAGAAAGGTGGCTTGCGCCGAGCAGGTGACCGCGGGCGTGATGGCGCGCACCGGCGCCATCGAGCCGTCTTTCGCCAGCGCGTTGAGATGAGGCGTGTCGGGCCCGAGCAGCTTCTTCGTCAGTCCGACGACGTTGATGACCGCGGTAGGCGTCACGTTGCGTTCAGTCTGCGCTCAATCTGTGGCTCAGCGTTGATCGCCGCGAAGCACCGAGTTGGTCTCGAACTTCTGCGTGCGATCGATCGCCGGCCGCTGTTCGAGGTCGGCGACGTTGAGCCGGCCGCTCTGCGCGAAGAACTCCACCGGGTTGTCCCAGACGATCTTCTGGATCTGATCGTCGGGAATGCCCTGCTCGCGCATCACCGCGATCGTCTTCGGCACCTTCAGCGGATCGCTGATGCCCCAGTCGGCGGCGCTGTTGACGATGATGCGATCGGTGCCGTACTTCTTCACCAGCGCCGCCATGCGATGCTCGTCCATCTTGGTGTTCGGATAGATCGTGTGGCCGGCCCAGCACTTCGTTTCGAGCACGATCGGCAGCGTCTCTTCGTTGTTGTGATCGATCAGCACGCGTTCTTCGGGAAAGCCGGCCCGCCGGACGACGTCGATGGTGCGAATGGTGCCGCGCTTCTTGTCGCGATGCGGCGTGTGGATCAGGATCGGCAGCTTGAACTCGGCGGCCAGCTCGATCTGGCGATGCAGGCACGCCTCCTCTTCATCCGTCTGATCGTCGAAGCCAATCTCGCCGACGGCGACGACGCCGTCCTTGGCCAGGAAGCGGGGCAGCAGCGCCAGCACTTCGGCGGCAAGCTTCGGGTTGTTGGCTTCCTTCGGATTGAGGCCGATGGTGCAGAAGTGGCGGATGCCGAACTGCGAGGCGCGAAACCGCTCCCAGCCGATGATGCTGTTGAAATAATCGACGAAGCTGCCGACCTGCGTGCGCGGCTGGCCGAGCCAGAACGCCGGTTCGACGATCGCCAGGATGCCGGCGCGCGCCATCGCTTCGTAATCGTCGGTCGACCGCGACGTCATGTGGATGTGGGGATCGAAGATCTTCATCGGGAATCCTCAGGACGCGTCGTGAATCGCCGCGTTGATGTCGGCCGGCACGGTGCGGCCGGCGGCGGTGCGCTCGGCCGCGTAATCGCGCGCCATGCGGGTGAGCTCGGCGTTGCGCCGTCCTGCGAGCCCGAAGATGCGCGCCAGCTCGATCGAGTTGAACATCGCCTTCAACACCATCTGGTTGAAGTTGCGATCGGGGAAGTGCGCGGCCGGATACGGATTCTCACAGGCCAGCGCCTCGAACACCGGAATGATGTTGGTGCGGCATGCATCGATCGCGGCCGGCAGGAACGCCTTTGCTTCCGGCCACAGCGCCACGGCGCGCAGCCAGCTTTGTTGCTCGCGCGCGTCGCCCTGCTCGAAGCACTCGAGCGCATCGGCGACAAACGCGTCGCCGGTGCGGCCGTTGTGGCGTTGCGCAATCAACAGCAGCGCGCGTGCCGCATCGTCTCTGGTCCATCGCTCGAAGCCGATGCCGGGCGCCGCCGCGCGCAGCTCGGCGAGCTCCGCCGGACTCAGAGCCAGCGCGTCGCGGCCAACGTGCTGCGGCGCGGTCGCGTAAGCGGCGAGGAGCGATGACTGAGAACCGTGCCACCGTTCCGTCCCAAGGGCGGCGGTGAGCACGCGTTCGACGACGGTTAGCATGCGGGGCGCTGCTTAAGGATACACTTCTCACCACATGGAAACAGCAGCCGCCGGGCCGAATCCCGGACTCATCATGCAGCTGGCGCTCGCCTATCGAGCGTCCGCGGTGTTCTTTGCGGCATCCGATCTCGACGTGTTTACACACATTGGCAACAACGCCTTGACCGCCGCGGAAGTCGCCGAGCGCTGCGGCGCCGCGCCCGAGCCGCTGCGCATGGTGCTCGAGACCTGCGCCGACACGGGTCTGCTCAAACGCGACGGCGATCGCTTCCGCAATACGCCGACGACCGAAACGTTTTTGATCAAGGGCAGGCCCGCATATCTCGGCGACTCCCTCAAGTACGCGCGCGACTTGTATCCGGCGTGGGGCGCGATGACGCAGCTGGTGAAGACGGGCCGTCCGACCATGCCGCCCGAGACGATCCTCGGCGAAGACAAGGCCAAGACGCGCGCGTTCGTGATGGCGATGCACGAGCGCGCCAAGGGCATCGGCTCGGTGTTGCCGCACAACATCGATCTGTCGGGCCGCAAGCGGCTGCTTGACGTTGGCGGCGGACCGGGCACCTATTCCGTCGCGCTGTGTCGCAACACACCGGGTCTCACATCAACCGTGCTCGATCGTCCTGGTGTCCTCGAAGTGACGCGTGAGCTGATCGATGCCGCCGGCTTCGCCGATCGCGTCACGCTGATGCCGGGCGACTACCTGCAGACGCCGTTCGGCAGCGGCTTCGACGTCGCGCTGCTGTCGGGCATGATGCATCGGGAAACGGCACAAGGCGTCAATCTGCTGCTTCGCAAGACCTTCGACGCGCTCGAGCCGGGCGGGCAGGTAATGGTCAGCGACGTCTTCTTCGACGACGACCGCAAGAACACGCCGCCGTTTGCCACGTCGTTCGCGCTCAACATGATGCTGACGAGCGATCACGGTTCCGCGCACGCCAAAACAGAAATGGCGCGATGGATGGAAGCCAATGGTTTCCGCGACATCGCGATCCACGACATGCCCAAGCCGAATCCGCACACGCTGATCATCGGCCGCAAACCGTGAACGTGGGCGTCGCGAAGGCCGATCGCCCTCCAGTGTGGCTGGTGATCGCGACCGCCGCGATGGCGGTGGTGCTGCTCGCGATGTCGGTCACCGAGACCAGCTTCAAGGGCCAGTACCTGATCGATCAGGGCGAATACCTGAGCCTCGTGGGCCTCGGCTTCATCCTGCTGGCCGGTCTCTACCTGCATCAGCGCGGCCGTCTCGTCGTCTCGCTGCCGCTGGTGTTCCCGTGGCTGCTGTATCCGGTCATCACGCAAGGCGATCAGATCATCGACCACCTGTCGATCACGTGGATGCGCATCATCGTGCACGTGCTGCTGGCGGCGATCTTCGCGATGCCGGTCGCGGTGATCGTGTATGCGGCGAAGTGGCTGATGACGTTGTCGCCTCGAGCGTCGCGCAGCCTGACGATCGCACTGCTCGCATCGGAACTGGTGCTGGCGCAGCTCTTCCTCGGCCTGCTGATGATTGGCACGCTGCTGCTGATGATCGCGCTGGTGTGGTTCGCGGGCGGCCGCGAGCGCGCGCCGGACGAGCGCGCCGATGCGCGCCGGCGCACCCTTGCGCTTGCGGTCCTCGTCGGCGGAGTGATGGCGTCGGGCGCGCTCTACCTGGGATTCAAGAATCGGCCGGGCGCCTACCAGGGCAGTCCGAGCTTCTACATGGATCCGTCGCAACCGGAGAGCGGCTTCGTGTCGAAGACCTCGATTCCGACGGGTGCGATTGCGTTACCCGAGGGCAACGATCTGCCAACCGCGCTGAGCATGTACGGCGACAGCCTTCGAAAGCTGCTCGACGGTTATTACGTGCTCGATCGCAACTACAACTACCACTTCCACAACGAGCTGTTCCTGCGCTCGACCCCGCTTGTCCCGGAGTACCGCGCCGTCGGACTCGCGCTGATCGCGGAGGGCAAGAGCAAGCGCGAGCTTGCTGACGCCGCGGCCGCGAAGATCGCTCTCGATCCATCGAACCCGCTCCACGCGTTTCTCGGCGATCTCCAGGCGTTCGTCGACTTCAACTTCGACCGCGCGGCGACGCTCGAGCGGATGAGCGGCGAATTCGAGCAGACCAAGGCGGGCCTGCAGCACGCGACCCACATCTATGAGGGCGAGGGCAAATACCTTGGCGTGCAGCTGGCGGCGCTGCTCGAGAAGCATCGCGGCGTGCTGTCCTCGCGCGAAGCGGGCGCGGCGACTGCGGAATTCGTCACCACGGCGCGCGCCATCGAAGGCCAGTACGCCAATCGCATTGTCGGATTCTAGGAAGTGTCCCCCAATACTGCCTGGCGGCTGCGCCTCCACCACCGCATCGTCATTCCCTTCGCGGTCGTCGCGCTGGTCGCGACCTCGGCGTCGGCGTTCCTCGCCCTGTCGGTGGTGTCGCGCGAATTCCAGTCGCGATTGCGATCGCAAGTGCGCAATACCGCCGACGTGGTTGGCTTTGCCGGCTTCGCCTTCAATCCGCTGATCCTGCGCAGCGTCAAGGCGATCACCGGCGCCGACGTGATCGCCTTCGACGACACCGGCGCGGTGGTGTCGTCAACTGTCGATCCGTCGCAAACCGCGTTGATTCGCGCCGTCGTCGACGGGGCAGCCGGCGCGCCGCCGGGCGTGGTGCACGAGAACATCGCATGCGAGCACCCCTGCTTTGTGTTCTACAAGCCGATCGCGGATCGTCCCGGCACCATCGTGGCGGTCATTGCTGAATCGACCGAGTCCGCGGCGGCGGTCGACGCCGTGTCGCGGACCATTTTGATGGCGGCGGTCGCGAGTCTCGTGCTGCTCGTGCTGGTCAGCCAGGTCGTGGCGCGGCGCATCACCGCGCCGATCGACGAGCTCGTCCACTTCTCTCAGGATGTTGGCGCCGGCACCAGCCGCCGCGCCAAGGAAGGCGATGACGACGTCGGCCGCCTCGGCCGCGCCTTCAACCAGATGCTGGATCGTCTCGACGAATCAAAAGCAGCGAAGGTGCGGAACGAGAAGCTGGCGCTGACCGGCCTGTTTGCCGCCCGCGTCGCGCACGACATCCGCAACCCGCTCGCCTCGATGAAGATCAACACGCAGATGCTCGAGGCCGCGGTCAAGCGCGACCCGAAGAACGCGGCCCTCGTCAACGCGACGCTGCACGACATCAGCCAGGTCGAGTCGGTCATTCGCGACCTGATCGAGCTGGCGCGCCCGAGCGAGCTGCGCCTCGTGCCCGCCGACATCAACGCGGTGATCCGCGCCGTGATCCGCCAGCTGGATGCGCGCCTCACCCACCGCAAGGTGGTGACCAGCACGATCCTGCCGGATCGTCTGCCGCAGGCGATGCTCGATCCCGAGCGCTTCTCGCAGGTGCTCACCAACGTGTTCGTCAACGCCATCGATGCGATGCCGAGCGGCGGCACGCTGACGATCAGCACGCGCGCCAACGGGCCGGAGCTGATCATCGAGGTCGACGACGACGGTGTGGGCATCGACCCGGGGATGGTGACGCGCGTGTTCGATCCGTTCGTTTCGACGAAGCCCGAAGGCGTCGGCCTCGGGCTGGTCAACGCCAAGGCCGTGGTGGAAGGGCATGGCGGCCGCATTGAATTGACGCCTCGTCAGCCGCGCGGCACGCGTGCGAAAATCGTCTTACCGGCAACCCACAGCTGATGCCCATGGCCGACATCCTGGTCGTCGACGACGATCATTCAGTAGCAGGCGCTCTCAAGAGGTTCCTCGACGACGAGGGGCACGAGAGCCGTGTGGTCAACGGCGTGACCGAAGGCCTCGCGGCCATTGCCGAGCGCCGGCCGGACGTGGTGTTGATGGACATCCGCATGCCGGGCATCGACGGTATTACCGGCCTCGATCAGATGCAGCTGAAGCATCCGGGCCTGTGCGTGGTGATGATGACCGGTTACGGCACCAGCCAGACGTCGATCGACGCGATGCGCGCCGGCGCCTTCGACTACATCACCAAGCCTCCCGATCTCGATCAGTTGCGCCGCGTGATCTCGCGCGCGCTGGCATCGAGCGCTGCTGTTGATGCCGCGGAAGACACCGACGGCGTCACCAAGCCGAACCTGGTCGGCGAAACGCCGGCGATGGTCGAGCTCTACAAGATGATCGGGCGGCTGTCGAAGAACGACGTGCCCGCGTTGTTCGTCGGCGAGCCCGGCACCGGCAAGACACTCGCCATCGCCATGCTGCACGACAGCAGCGCCCGCGCCCACGAGCCGCTGGTGCACATCGACTGCACGCTGCCGCCGGAAGACATCGAGTCGATGTTGTTCCGCGACGCCAGCGGCACGCTGCATCTCAACGACATCGAGTCGCTGCCGCTGCCGCTGCAAACACGCCTGGTGCGCGCCATCAGCGATGCCGATCGAGCGCATTCCACCGAGCGGCTGCGTGCGCGCGTGCTCGCATCGACGTCGGCCGACCTGGTTGCCGCGGTGTCGTCTGGCTCGTTCCGCCGCGACCTCTACGACATCATCTCGCTCATCACCATCCATCTGCCGCCGC
The DNA here is from genome assembly GCA_036374815.1 of Vicinamibacterales bacterium. Classification (GTDB taxonomy): domain Bacteria; phylum Acidobacteriota; class Vicinamibacteria; order Vicinamibacterales; family UBA2999; genus 12-FULL-67-14b. Next base: position 6,784 of record DASUSZ010000068.1, read on the forward strand.
TGCGCGACCGGCGCGACGATCTGCCGCTGCTGATCCGGCATTTCATCCGCACCATCAACGCGAAGCTCAATCGCAACATCCGGGGCGTCGATGACGCGGCGGCCAGGAAGCTGCAGGAACACGCCTGGCCGGGCAACATCAGCGAGCTCGAGCGCGTGCTGACGCGCGCCGCCATTCTTGCCGGCGGCGACACCATCACCGCCAACGACATCGCCTTTCTCACCGATTCGGTATTTCATGCCGGCACTGAAGGCAGCTCCAGCCTGGAGCGATCGGTGCGCGCCGCGCTGCAGGAACGGCTCGTCGACGCGCCGAAAGACGCGTCGGTGTTTCATCACATCGTCGATGCGGTGGAAACGGCGCTGGTCAAGGAAGCCCTGGCCATCACCAATGGCAACCAGGTCAAGGCTTCCGAGCTGCTTGGCTTGAACCGCGCGACGCTGAGAAAGAAAGCGCTGCTCGACACCTAGCGGCGCGCGGCGCGATACCAGATCCACCCGGCCGCCGCGACGGCGAGCAGGATCACGATTGCCGGCACCAGGCTGCCGGTCTCCTTCGACATCGCGCCCGCATACGCATACACCAGCACGATTGGCGCGGTGCCAATCGCCGATGCGATCAGGAACGTGCGCCGCGGCATCGGCGACAGGCCGGCGACGATGCTCATCGTCTCCATCACCACCGGCAGGGCGCGCGTTGCCGCGACGGCGGCGGCGCCGTGCGTGACCAGCACCGCGTCGAGCCGGCGGCGCTCGGCTTCATCGCCGATGAAACGCGCCGACAGCCGCGTGCCGTAGCGCCGCGCCAGCTCGAAGCCGAGCCACTCGCCGCCAATCGATCCCACGAAGGCGATGATCGCTCCCCACCAGACG
>DASUSZ010000069.1:0-2500 GCA_036374815.1 Vicinamibacterales bacterium
CGCCGTCGATGATTTGCCGCGCGCGGATGGCGAGATTCGGCTCTGCGGGTTGCGCGTTCAGGCTTGCTAGCGACAGTGTCGCAATGACGAGAAGTCCCGGAATGTTTTTCATGATGTGCCCCGCAAACCCGTAGCCCGCAAGCCCGTAAGCCCGTAAGCCTACTTCTTTACGATCGCCGCAGCCCGATACAGTTCATCCGCCGACTGCAGCGTGATGTTACGCAATCGCTCCGGGTAATTCGGCGGCAGGTTCTTCAGGAACGCGCCCACGGTGTCTGCGACTTCCTTGCTCTGATGGCCGCCGAGCGTGGCATCGAGCCAGCGTTTCGGAAAGAAGATGTCGCCGGTTTTCTGGATCTCCCACAGCAACTCGAGGCTCGGTTGCACATACTTCTTCGATGCGTCCGCGCGCAGCGGGTGATGCAGGTAGCCGAGGCCCTCGAGCACCCACGGTTCGCGCCGGCGATTGTTGACATCGCGCAGCGACAGGAACCACTTCTCGCGTTCTGCGGGATCGGCGGACAGCGCCGGCATCACGAACTGGAAGCGTCCGCGTCGGTCGGGATTCTCGATGCGCGACAGCTGCGTGTTCAGAATATCGTTCCAACCATCCACCTGGCGGACCGCCAGTTCCAGCGCGAGCGAGGTGTAATCAGCCTCGGCGAGCGGCAAGCCGGCGACGTTCTCTTTCTTCTCCCACACCTGGCGCAGCCAGTTCACGGTCGCCGGCGTCAGCGCGTTGTTGCGGAGCGCGCCGAACCACGATGCCTTCTGGCTGGCGGTCGCGGCCGACGCGAGGCCTTCGCGCAGCAGCGACTCGAATCGCGCCGCTCGCGTGGTGCGCTGTGGCGCGTCGAGGAAGCGCCACCACGTGTTCGATGCGTAGCCCAGGATGCGTGACGTCATCTGCTCGTCGCTCTCGCGCGGCAGCGATCGGAACGTCAGGTCGAGGAACGCATCCGGTTTCACTTGCCCGTCGAGCAGCGCATCCCACAACGCGACCCAGGCGCTGCCGCGCGTCAACGGATCTGCGATGTCCGGCAGGTTGGTCATCAGATAGGCAAGCGTCGCATTGTCGAGCGTGAATCCGCCGTAAGCCCAGCCCTTGCCGTTCGGCAGCACGTAGCGCGGCGACGGCCGGCCGACCGCCGCTTTCACCTCGACTTCGCGGCCCGTCATCTCGACGTTGATCACCTGCTCGGGCGCGTGACCGCCGATCGCCACTCGCAGCTGCTGCGGCCAGATCAAGTTGCGGTTCCACGTGTCCTTCTGCCTGAACGCGAGGCGCGTGATGATGCCGTTCTTCGTTTCGAGAACCGTTTCGATCGACGGCCGCCCGGGCATGTCGACCCAGCTGCGGCTCCACTGCTGCAGATCGAGCGGCGTGCGGCGATCGAGGACGTCGATCAGGTCCGACCACGTCGCGTTGGCAAACGCGTGCGCCTTCAGGTACTCGCGCAGGCCATCGCGGAAGTTGTCCTCGCCAAGCAGCGCCTCGAGATGACGCATCACGATCGGCGCCTTCTGGTAAATGATCGCGCCGTACATGCCGCCCGCTTCGTTGAGGTTGTCGAGCACCTGGCGGATCGGATTGGCGCCAGGAGTGCGATCGACTTCATACGCCGCCGGATAGTGCGACAGCAGGAAGCGCAGCTCGTGATTCACCGCGGGGAACGACGGGTTGACGATCTTCGCCGCCATGAAGTTCGCGAACACCTCCTTCATCCACACGTCGTTGAACCACCGCATCGTCACGAGATCGCCAAACCACATGTGCGCCGTCTCGTGCGCGATCACCGAGGCGCGGCCGAGCAGCTGGTTCTGTGTCGCCGACTCGTCGAGCATCAAGCCCGACGCGTTGTAGAGGATCTTGCCGGCGTGCTCCATGCCGCCGAACTGGAACGCCGGAATCGCGACGAAATCGAACTTGCCGAACGGGTACGGGATCGTCGTATAGCGCTCGAGATACTCGAGCGCGCGCGCATGCAGATCGAAGATCGCGTCGCGGTTGCGTGCCACCTTGGCCGCGTCGGTCTCGCGATGGAACATCCGGAACGTGCGGCCGTTTCGCTCGGCGGTCTCGATCTTGAAGTCGCCGGCGATAAAAGCGACCAGATAAGTCGGCAGCGGCTCGGTTTCCGCGAACGTCACCGTGGTTCGCTCGCTGCTGTTGGTGCGCGAGGTCTCGGCGCCGTTGGCTGCGGACTGCCACTTCACCGGGTGCTCGAGCGTGACCTTCCAGCGCCCCTTCAGGTCGGGTTGATCGAACACGGGAAAGGCGAGCCGGGCCCGCGCCGGCACGAACAGCGTGTAGAGAAAATCGTTGCTGCGGTTGAGCGACGCGTCGCCGGCGTTGAACGCGATGCGAACCGCATTCGCGCCCCTTCCGAGCGAGGCCGCCGCTATGACGATGTGGCCGTTGACGTAATTGATCGCCACGGGCCTGCCGTTGGCCTCGACCGACTTTATGTGGTCGCGGCTCGTCTCAAAGTCGAGCACC
>DASUSZ010000070.1:0-4716 GCA_036374815.1 Vicinamibacterales bacterium
TCTTCGTGCCCTTCGTGTTTCGCGCCGCTACTTTGTGCCTGTTTTGGGCGGTGGCGGTTTCGGGAACGTGCCTTCTCTCATCGCCGCCTGATACAGAATCGCGGCCATCACCGTCGCTGCCTGCTTCAGCGCGTTTGGTTCGATCCGCTCGGCGCTGTCGACGTTGGTGTGATGCGTGCGCACGTCGTAGTTGACGTACTCCTGCACCGCCTGGAAGCCGGGGACGCCGACGTCGAGGAACGACAGGTGATCGGTCGCGCCGATGTGGCCGGGCGCCGGCATGATCGCGCCGAGGTTGGCCATCGGCTTCAGCCACTCCGCCATGATCGCGCGCGCCGGATCGTTGTTCTCCATGTAGAAGCCGCTGATCGGCGGATAGCCGTTGTCGAGATTGAAGTAGACCGAGAATTTCTCGCGCGCGGCGCGGTTCTTGTCGCCGGCGAGGTGCTGCGCGACGTAGGCGCGCGAGCCAAGCAGGCCCTGTTCCTCGCCGCCCCAGAGCGCGGCGCGAATCGTGCGGCGCGGGCGGACGTTGAGCGCCTTCAGGATGCGCATCGCTTCGAGCACCGTGGCGCTGCCGTCGGCGTTGTCGGTTGCGCCCTCTGACGTGTGCCACGAATCGAGGTGCGCGCCGACCATCACGATCTCGTCCTTGATGGCGTTGTCGGTGCCTGGAATCTCGCCGATCAGGTTCAACGCGTTGCGGTCCTGCTCGTGATACGTCGACTGGATCTCAACCGCGAGCTTCACCGGAATCTTCGCCTGCAGCATTCGCGCCACCAGGTTGTAGTGCTCCGACGCGAGGATGATGGTCGGCACCATGTTCGCGCCCTGATCGCGGCCGGTGACGAACACCGTGCCGTGCTCGCCGATGTTCGGCTGGATGGCGACCGCAACGCCCTCGGCCTTGAGCGCGGCGTGGCGCTCGGCATTCAACTGCGGCGGGCCTACTGGCCGCGGATCGGGCGGCTTCAGATCGCCGCTGGCCGCAGGACGGTCGGCGCGAATCGCGTACTGCTGGATCGGGCTCGTGAACAGGATCGCGCCTTTCAGCTTGCCGGCCTGCGCCTTCATTCCCGCTTCGTCGAGACCAGGGATCCACACCGGCGTCGCGACGACCCGTCCGGGTGTTGAGGGCGACCAGCCGGAGGGGTATCCGATCAGCGGCATGTAGCGCGGCTCGACCATCTCGATCGAGACCTTGTTGAGCGTCCAGCCGCGTCCGAACTGGAACGGCTCGGTGTGCACCTCGTCGAGGCCCATCGCCTTCATCTGCTGCGCGCTCCATTCGACCGCGCGGCGATGCGCGGGCGAGTTGGTGAGGCGCGGCCCAATCGAGGTGACGAGATAGTCGAAGGTCTCGAGGATCTTCGAGCGCTCCATGCCCTCGGCGCGAATCTTCTCGATGATGGTGAAATCGACGCGCTCTTGGGCGGATGCGCCGGCACAGACCGCCGCCGCGGCGACGAGAGCGATACAGAGCTTGTTCATGGCGGGGATTCTACACCCGTGACACGGTCAGCAGTCTGCAGTCGGCAGTTCTCAGTCGGAGTCGGCCAGTCCGCAGTCAGTAGCCAGTCAGGGAAAGGAGTAGTATTTGCGCATGAAGACCAACCGACGCTCTTTTCTGCGGATTACCGGCGGCGCCGGCGCGGCGGCGTTTGTGCTCAAGGACAACAGCATCGAGCTCGTGGCGCAGGCGTCTCGCGCGCTCGGGAATCGGACGGCGGAAGACGTGGCCGCCGACGAAAGCTACTGGCGCGACATCCAGAGCGCGTTCACGCTCGATCGCTCGCTGATCAATCTCAACAACGGCAACAGCTGCCCGAGCCCGACGGTCGTGCACGAGGCCTACAAGCGCTATCTCGATTACTCGAACCAGGCGCCGGTGTATCACCGCGGCCTGATCGAGCGGAACATCGAAGTCGTGCGCCGCCGCCTCGCCGATCAGTTCGGCTGCGATCCCGAGGAGATGGCGATCACTCGTAATTCGAGCGAGTCGCTGCAGATCGCGCAGAACGGCATCGATCTGGAACCGGGCGACGAGGTCGTGACGACGGAGCAGGATTACGGCCGGATGCTGACCACGTGGGATCAGCGCGCGCGGCGCAACAAGATCACGATCAAGAAAGTGAACTTCCCGGTGCCGACCACCGGTGAGAACCTCTACGCCATTCTCGAAGGCGCGATCAGCCCTCGCACCAAGGTGCTGCACTTCTGCCACATCACCAATCTGACCGGACAGATCTTCCCGGTGCAGAACCTGGCGCGCATGGCGCGCGCGCGCGGCATCATCACGATCGTCGACGGCGCGCACGCCGCCGCGCACTTCCCGTTCAAGCTGCGCGATCTCGAGATGGATTACTACGGCACGAGCCTGCACAAGTGGCTGCTGGCGCCGACGGGCACGGGGTTCCTTTACGTGCGCCGCGATCGCATCGCGAAAACGTGGCCGTTGCAAGCGGCGCCGGAGCGCAGCGACAACGACATCCGCAAGTTCGAGGAGATCGGCACCTCGCCGGCGGCGACCAAGGCCGCCATCAACGAGGCGCTCGCCTTCCACCAGGCGATTGGCACCGAGCGCGTCGCCGCGCGCCTGCGCTACCTGACGCTGCGCTGGGCGAACAAGCTGAAGAGCAACCCGCGCGTGATCATCCACACCGGGCTCGACCAGGTCTACGGTGTCGCGTGCGTCGGCATCAAGGACATCCCCGCGCCGCGCATCAACGCGTTCATGTGGGACAAGTACCGGATCATCACGACGGCGATCAACCGTCCGGAATACAACGGCATCCGCGTCACGCCGAATATCTACACGCCGCTCGAGGAGATCGATACGTTCACGGCGGCGATGGAGGATCTGCTGAAGAACGGACTGCCGGCCACAGCCTGACGGCAGTCAGCAATCAGCAATCAGCAATCAGCAATCAGCAATCAGCAGTCACCAGTCAGCAGTCATGACACCCGAACAGCAACGCGCCGTCGAAGAGTTCAAGGCTCTTCGCGGCGTGGAGCCGTTCGGTCCCTTTCTCGATCTCCTCGCCAGCCCCGAACTGATGACGCGCGTCGGCGCGCTCGGCGAGTACCTTCGCTATCGCAGCGCGCTGCCGCCGCGGTTGAGCGAGCTCGCGATTCTGATCACTGCCGCGCACTGGCAGCAGCGGTTCGAATGGGACATCCACGCGCCGATCGCGCTCCAGGCCGGCGTCCCGCAACAGGTCATCGACGACCTCTGGTCGCACATCCCACTCACGGGTCTCGACGCCGGGCAGCAGGCGCTGTATCAGCTGTGCCTGGCGCTGCTTCGCGACCGCGCCGTGTCGCCCGCACTTCGTCAACAGACGGAGGCCGTGCTTGGTAAACAGGCGACGATCGATGCCATTGCGATTTGCGGGTATTACGCACTGCTGGCAATGATCCTGAATTCCAGAGCCTGATTGCTGATTGCTGGTTGCTGGTTGCTGATCCCTGACCGCCGACAATTTTTACCGCAGAGCTTGTCGATTTCCGGCATTCCCGTCCGACGTGTCAGTAAGGAGACGGAACATGAAATTCATGGTGCAGATGAACGTGAAGCGCGGTCCCTACATGCAGGGCTGGTCGCAGGAAGACGTCAAGCGCATGGTCGCCTACATGAACGACATCAACAAGGACCTGCGCACTGCGGGGCAGTGGGTGTCGGGCGAAGGGCTCGTGTCGCCGGAAGAAGCGCGGCTCGTGACGGCAAACCAGGACGGCACTCCGTCGGTGACGGATGGTCCTTTTGCCGAATCAAAGGAGTTCATCGCCGGCTTCTGGATCATCGACGTCAAGGACATCAACGAGGCCTACAAGTTCGCGGCCCGCGTGTCGGCCACGCCCGGTCCGGGCGGCAAGCCGCTCAACTTTCCGGTTGAAGTGCGGGCGGTGGGACAGGCGCCCGCGTGAACAGTCAAGAATCCGCAGTCCGCAGTTCTCAGTCGGAGTTGGGCAGTCAGGTAGTCGGGCAGTCGGGCAGTCGGGCCGAGTGAATCTTGACTGAGTCGCGTTACGATGTCCGCGTGATGTCGACGTTCCTCGACCTCGCGCGGGCGCGCCGGGGGCACTTCAAGATGGAATCCGGCCTGCACTGCGCGCTATGGTTCGATCTCGATACCGCGTTTGTCGATCAGGCCGCGCTGGATCCGTTCGTGACGAAGCTCGCGCAGTCGTTGCGGCGCTATGACGTGGAGGCGGTCTGCGGCCCTCTTACCGGCGGCGCGTTCCTCGCGCAATTGGTGGCGCGGCTTCTCGGCAGCGAGTTTTTTTACACCGTCTTCGCCTCGTCACAGGGCGGCGATGCATTCAGCGCCCGCTATGAGCTGCCGCCAGGTGTTGGACACCGGCTGCTCGGCAAGCGGCTCGCGCTCGTCGACGATGTGATGAGCGCGGGGTCGTCCTTGCGCGCGACGATGACGGCGATCGAGCAGCACGGCGCCATCCCGATCGTCGTCGGCGCGCTGGCGGTGCTGGGCACGACCGGCGAGAATTTTTTCAAGGAGCGCGGCCTGCGCATCGAAACTACCGGCCGCGCGCCGTTCGATACCTGGCGGCAGCCCGAATGCCCGTTGTGCGCCGCGGGCATGCCGCTCGAAGATCCGGCCGGCGCGGCGGCGTGATGACGGCCATCCATCGCCAGGTTGAAGCGGCACGGCGCGGCGAGCTCGAGCGCGTCATCGCGCGCATGCTGTCCGGTTG
>DASUSZ010000071.1:0-10070 GCA_036374815.1 Vicinamibacterales bacterium
TGAGCGGCGCATCGGGATCGCCCTCGGGGGGCGGCAGCCGATGCACGATGGCTTCGAGGATCTCCTTGACGCCCTGGCCGCTCTTGCCGCTGGCGAGAATGGCGCCGCTGCCGTCGAGTCCGATGATCTCTTCGAGCTGGCGGCGCGCTTCTTCCGGCTGCGCCGACGGCAAGTCGATCTTGTTGATCACCGGAATGATCTCCAGATTGTTCTCGACGGCGAGATACGCATTGGCCAGCGTCTGCGCTTCGACACCCTGTGACGCATCGATCAGCAGCAGCGCGCCTTCGCACGCCGCCAGGGAGCGGGTCACCTCGTAGCTGAAGTCGACGTGACCGGGGGTATCGATCAGATTCAGCACATAAACATTTCCATCGTCCGCCCGATAACTGAGTCTGACGGGGTGTGCCTTGATGGTAATGCCCCGTTCCCGCTCGAGATCCATGGCGTCGAGCACCTGGGCGGTCATTTCGCGCGCCTGCAGCGCGCCCGTGACCTCGAGGAAACGATCGGCCAGCGTGGACTTGCCGTGGTCGATGTGGGCGATGATCGAGAAGTTTCGGATGTGAGGCTGTTTCACCGGCGGTTCAGCTTTTTATTATGACTCATGCCTGACCCTTCGACGCCGCTCAGGGCAAGCCAGGATCAGACGGCGTTCAGCCGGGTCTGCCCGTCGTGCGGGCGCCGGGTGCCGCGCAACGTGGCCGCCTGCCGCTGCGGCGCAGAGCTTCCCGTCGAATCCTCGAGCGCAGCGATACCCGTCCGCGAAGAATCAAGCTTCGGTCCGGGTGCGATCGCCGCGATCCTCGCCGGCGCGCTGCTGCTCGGCGGAGCAGGCTACTGGTTGTTTCTGCGTCCCGCCCCGGCGGCGCCGGAAACTGCAGCGGTGGTCGAGGAAGTAGACGCACCCGAAGCGGCTGCGGCGCCAACGTCCGCGGGTCCGAGCGCTGCCGCCCGCGCATGGGACGCCGCCGCGAACGCGAAGGAAGCAACCCCGTCGACTCCCGCGGAAACGCCCGCTGCGCCGCCGCCGCCGCCAACATCGATGCCGCTCTCGGCATCCACCGAGGAGATGGTCGATCGCGTCATGCCGGCAGTGGTGCTGATCAAGGCAACCGGGGGGCGCGGCAGCGGCTTCTTCGTGCGTCACGACACGCTGATCACGAACGAACACGTCGTCGAAGGCGACAGCTACGTCACGCTGCAGAAGAGCGATGGCAGCACCGTGAGCGCGCGCGTCGAGACCCGCTCGGCAGCGCTCGATCTCGCGATCCTGAAAGTGGCGACGCCATCGGTGTCGCAGGCGGTGATCCCGATGGGCACCGCGCGCGGGTTGAAGCCCGGACAGGAAATCATCGTGATCGGTTCGGCGCTGGGCACGCTGCAGAACAGCGTGTCGCGCGGCATTGTCAGCGGCTTGCGCAACTCCGGCGGCGCCACGCTGGTGCAGACCGATGCAGCCGCCAACCCGGGCAACAGCGGCGGGCCGATGCTCGACCGCACCGGTTCGGTGATTGGCGTGACGACGTTTCGTTTCAAGGATGCCGAGGGCCTGAACTTCGGCGTCGCGATCGAACACGTCCGCGATCTGCTCGAAGGCCGCCAGACGATCGTCGGGTCCGCGCGCGGGTTGAGCGACATCCAGTCGCAAAGCGGCAACGCGTCGGAGTCGGATCGGCAGCAGCAACAAGGCGAAGAGCAGTTCCGCGCGCGCATCGCGCAGATGGCGAAAGCGGCCGGCGAGATCGACGGCGCCTGGAGCCGGTACCGCAGCCAGTGCTACAAATCTCAGATTCCCGGCAATTACGATCGGGAGTGGTTTGCGATGATGCGCGGCATGCCGAACAACGCCGCCGCCGGCTGCAGCGAGTACTACGGCGAAATCGAACGGGCGATCAGGGAATATCGATCGCTGATGCAGCGCGCGCTGAACGACGCGCGCCGCGCGAACGTGCTGCCCGGCACCGTCCGCGATTTGCTGCGGCAGAATAAGCTCGATTTCGACTGGGAGCGCTAGCGTCCAGCTCGGCTGTATTGACCGGTCTTTCTCCCCTCGTCTACACTTCCCGCCCGTCCCGCTCGGCAACCCCGGGTCCCCCTAGGAGAAGCTGATGTCATACATCCGCAGGCAAGTCTTGAAGGTTTCGGCTGCCGTCATCGCCATTGCAGGCGCGGCGGCGTGTACCGCGCGCCCGATGGAATCCTCCTCCGCAGCGGCGTTGATCACTGCTCCAACGGCTGTCGCGGAAACCGTTTCCGCGGCGTCGGCCAGCGCGCAAGTCTGTCACGCGCTTGGCAATGGCTCGTTCGCGTTGCTGTCGATCAGCGCCAACGCATTGCCCGCGCATCTCCGTCACGGGGATGGTCAGCCCGGCGGGCAGGTGCCTGGCGGCACTGCCGTTTTCAGCAACAGCTGCGAGGCGATCGCATCGGTCACAGGTGTCTGGGAGGGCGAGTGGATTTCGCATGACGCGAACGCCAACTGTGGCAGAGACCGCAATCTCATGCGCCTCACGCTGACGCAGACCGGCACTGACGTCACCGGCACGATGTACTGGAAGATTCTCGAATCGTTCTACCCGCCGGACGTCGGCATGGAACAGACCCGTCCAATCTCCAATGGCACCGTCGACGGAACAACGTTCACATACACGGTGGGGCCGGCGAGCGCATCCGCAACCTTCAACGCCACGACGATGACCGGAACGGTGGCGTTCGGCAGCGGCTGCCCGGCGAATACATTCACGCTGACGCGCCAATAGTCGACTGGTGAGCGGCCATTCGCGGCCGCTCACTTCGTCCAGCGGCGGCTATCGGTGTTAGCATCGGCGTTCCGATGCAGCTTCGCGGAGACATCCCTACCCCTGCCCTGCTTCTCGATCTCGACGCCTTCGAAGACAACGTCAATACCATGGCGGCGTTCGTGCGGTCGCACGGCAAGGCGTTCCGGCCGCACGGCAAGACGCACAAGTGTCCCGAGGTGGCGCGGGCGCTGCTTCGCGCCGGGGCGATCGGGTGCTGCGCGGCGCGCTTGAGCGAAGCGGAGGTGTTCGCGGCGGCCGGTATTCCCGGCCTGCTCGTCACGACCGCCGTCATCGGCAAGGACAAGATCGCGCGCGCAATCGCGCTCGCCGACCGCGCGCCCGACACCATCTTCGTCGTCGACGATCGGCAGAACGTTCGCGACATCAACGACGCCGCCGGCAAGCGGTCCACACCAGTCAACCTGGCCGTCGACCTGTTCTTCGGCCGCACCGGCATTGCTCCGGGACAGCCGGCCGTGGAGCTCGCGCAGCTGATCGATTCCCTGCCCAACGTGGCGTTCGCCGGCCTGCAGTCGTACGACGGCGCGGCCGCCCACACCACGCCATTCGATGCGCGATCGGCACGGACGAAGATGACCATGGGCAAGGCCGTGGAGACCAGGACGATGATCGAGCGGGCCGGCATGGCGTGTCCGCTCGTCACCGGTGGGTCGACCGGCACGTATCGATTCGACGCCGCTAATCCCGGCATCACCGAACTGCAGCCGGGCAGCTTCGTTTTCATGGACATGGAATACGGCACGATCGGCGGTCCCGACGGCAGCGAGTACCGCGATTTCAAGAACGCGCTGACGGTGGTCACGACGGTGGTGTCGCGATCGCCGGGCCTGGCGATCGTCGACGGCGGCTACAAGGCCTTCTCGACCGATCGGCCGTTCACGCCGAAGGCCGTCGGCATCGACGGCGTCAACTACGCGTGGGCAGGGGACGAGCACGGCCGCCTCGATGTGTCGAATGCGTCGCGGGATGTCCGCCTCGGCGATCGAATCGAGTTCATCCCGCCGCACGTCGATCCGACCGTCAATCTCTACGACAACATTTACGCGCTGCGCGGCGATCGCGTCGAAGCGGTCTGGCCCATTGCCGCGCGCGGCAAGTCCCAGTAATAGATCTCGGATTTCGGATCTCGGATTTCGGATGTCGGATTTCAGATTGCTGCAACGCGAGCTCGAGGGGATCATCGACGGCGAAGTCCGCTTCGACAAGGTCTCGCGCGCGTTGTATTCGACCGATGCGAGCGTTTATCAGATCGAGCCGCTCGGCGTGGTGGTGCCGCGGTCGGCGGAGGCGGTGATCCGCGCCGTCGAGCTCGCCGCGAAATACGGCGTGCCGATCACGCCGCGCGGCGGCGGCACCTCGCAGGCCGGCCAATCGATCGGCTCGGGCATCGTCCTCGACACGTCGAAGCACCTCAATCGCATCCTCGAGATCAACGCCGACGGGAAATGGGCGCGCGTGGAACCCGGCGTCGTGCTCGACGAGCTGAACGCGGCCCTGCGGCCGCACAACCTGCGATTTGCCCCCGATGTATCGTCGGCCAGCCGCGCCACCGTTGGCGGGATGATGGCCAACAACTCGAGCGGCGCGCGATCGGTGCTGTACGGCAAGACGATCGATCACGTGATCGAGCAACGCGTCGTCCTGGCCGACGGCCGGCTGGCGCATTTCCGGCCGCTCGACGCCGCGCAGCTCGCGGCCGCAAGCGCCGGCGACAGCATCGAGGCGCGCGCCTATCGCGCGATTCCGGAGCTGGGCGCCAGGCACGCCGCCGAGATCGATCGCCGTTTCCCGAAGGTGCTCCGCCGCGTCGGCGGCTATAACCTCGATGCGTTCGTCGATCGCTCCAGGCCCGTCGATCTGACCCGCATCATCGTCGGCTCCGAGGGCACGCTCGGCTTCATCGTCGATGCAAAGATCCGGCTCGTCGCGCTGCCGAAATACAAGTCGGTGCTGACGATCGAGTTCGATCGGCTGCTCGACGCGCTCGCAGCGACGCCACGCATCCTCGAGCACCGCCCGTCGGCCGTGGAGGTAATGGACGATTTCATCCTGTCGCACGCCAAAGGCCATCCAGGGCTCGACAAACAGCGGCGCGCGATGATCACGCAGGACGGCTCGTCGCTGCTATGCGTCGAGTTCTACGCGGATCATCCGGACGAGTTGAAGACGCGGATGGACGCCGTCGAGCGCGCGCTCGCATCGATGCGTCCGCGCAGCATGCAACAGGTCACCGACGCCGCGCTGCAGCAGGCCATCTGGAGCTTCCGCGAAGCGGCGCTCGGACTGTCGACGGCGATGAAGAGCGACGGCAAGGCGATCTCCTTCGTGGAAGACACGGCCGTCGCGCCGGAAAAGCTTCGCGATTACATCGAACGCTTCATCGCCATCGTGCACCGGCATCGCACCACCGCCGGCGTCTATGCGCACGCATCCGTCGGCTGTCTTCACGTCCGGCCGGTCGTGAATCTGAAGACCGCCGAAGGCGTGGCACAGTTCGAGGCCATCGCCAACGCCGTCGCCGACCTGGTGCTCGAGTTCGGCGGTGCGCTGTCGGGCGAGCACGGCGACGGCCTGGTGCGCGGCGCGTTCAACGAGAAGATGTTCGGCTCCGAGCTTTACCAGGCCTTCCGCCAGGTGAAGCAGACGTTCGATCCCGAGGGCATCTTCAATCCCGGACGCATTGTCGACACGCCGCCGATCACGTCGCATCTGCGCTTCGGCGCCGGCTACGCCACACCGTCGCCCGCGACGTTCTTCGACTTTTCCGACTTCGACGGATTCGGCCGCGCGGTCGAGATGTGCAGCGGTGTGGGGCTGTGCCGGAAGAAGCGCGAAGGGACGATGTGCCCTTCGTACATGGTGACGCGTGAGGAAGCGCACTCCACGCGCGGACGGGCCAACACGCTCCGGTTGGCGATGGCCGGACAGCTCGGCGCCGCGAAGCTGTCAGACGAAGGCGTGTGCGAAGTGCTCGACCTCTGCCTCGAGTGCCGCGCCTGCAAAAGCGAGTGCCCGGTCGGCGTCGACCTGGCGCGGTACAAGAGCGAGTTCCTTTCGGGGTACTGGGACCGTCACGGCATGTCGGTCGCCGCGCACGTGTTTGGCAGCGCCCACACCGCCGCGGTCTGGGGCAGCCGTCTCGCGCCGCTGTCGAATCGCATTGCGCATCTGCCGATCGCGCGTTGGGCGGCCGAGGCACTCACCGGCATGGATCGGCGGCGATCGTTGCCGGAGTGGACGCGCCACACCCTGCGGAAACAGCTGCAGCGAGGTCCGGGAGCCGGCAGCCGGGAGCCGGGAGCCAGGCAGGCGCTGCTGTTTGCAGACACGTTTACGGATCATGTGGACCCCGAGATCGGCCTCGCGGCCATCGATGTGCTCAACGGCGCGGGCATCAACACGTCCGTCGCGGCCAATGGCTGCTGCGGCCGGCCGTTGATTTCGCAGGGACGTCTAGCGGAAGCCCGCAAGCTGGCGGCCGCCAACGTCCACGCGCTCTACGACGCGGCGCACCAGGGCCACGCGATCGTGTTCGTCGAGCCGAGCTGCCTGTCAGCGGTGCGCGAGGATGCGCCGGATTTGTTGCGCGGCGAGTTGCAGCGCCGCGCCCGAGTCATCGCTCATCATGCCGTGCTGTTCGAAGAGTTTCTCGAAGCCGAGTGTTCGGCTGGACGCGCGACGCTGGCACTGAAGGCGGGTCCCAGGGAGGTGCTGCTCCATCCGCACTGCCACCAGCGATCGATGGGCCTGGCGGCGCCGGCGAAATCGCTGCTGTCGCGAATTCCTTCCGCGACGGTCGTCGACCTCGATGCGGGCTGCTGCGGCATGGCGGGATCGTTCGGCTATACACGCGATCACTACGAGGTATCGCGGGCGATCGGCGAACGAAAGTTGCTGCCCGCCGCCCGCGCGATGGCGCCTGATGCGGTGCTGGCCGCGGCCGGCACATCGTGCCGGCACCAGGTCGCCGATTTCGCGGGCGTCAAAGCAATGCATCCAGCGGTACTATTGCGGTCGCTGCTACACCCGTCAAAGGACACCACTGGATGAACCTTGCCTGGATCTCGCTGGCCGCGCTGATCGTCGCCATCACGCTGAGCATGGTGACGAGCGTCAACGTCGGCGTGGTGTCGCTGGCGCTCGCGTGGATCGTCGGCGTCTACCTGGGCGGCATGGAGCCCGCGAAAGTGCTGGGCGCCTTTCCCGTCGATCTGTTGATCAACCTGATCGGCATCACGCTGCTGTTCGGCATGGCCAACAACAACGGCACGCTCGGCCGCATCGCGGCGCGGGCCGTGCGCGCGTGCCGCGGCAACGCCGGCGTGATCCCGATCATGCTGTTCGTCATCGCGGTGACGCTGTCGAGCATCGGGCCCGGCAACATTGCCACGACGGCGATCATGGCGCCGATGGCGATGGCGGTCGCGATGCGCGCGGCGATCCCGCCGTTCCTGATGGCGCTGATGGTCGGCAACGGCGCGCAGGCCGGCGCCTTGTCGCGGTTCGCCCCGACCGGGCTGATCGTCAACACCAACATGGAAAAGATCGGGCTGGGTGGCTACGAGACCAGCACCTATCTCAACAACCTGATGGCGCACGTCGTCGTGACGTTCGCGGCCTACTTCATCTTCGGCGGGTGGAAATTGTTCACCCGGCGGCGCGTCAAGCCGGTCGAGATGACGCAGTCCGACCAGGCGGGCGCGCGCGCCACTGAAGAGGCGATCGACATCGAGCCGTTCGAACGCCGCCACTGGTTGACGCTCGTCATCCTGGTCACGATGGTCGTCTCGGTGATCGAGTTCCGCGCGCATGTCGGCCTCGCGGCCATGACCGGCGCGGCCATCCTGTCGCTGCTGGGCGCCGCCGACGAAAAGGACGCGATCAAGCGGATGCCGTGGAGCGTGATCATCATGGTTTGCGGCGTCACCGTGCTGATCGGCGTGCTGTCGGCGCAGCGCGGCATGGATCTCTTCACCGATCTGCTCGCGCGGATCGCGACACCGGCCACGGTCACCTTCATGATCGCGCTCGTCACCGGCGCGGTGTCCGTGTACAGCAGCACGTCCGGCGTCGTGCTGCCGGCGCTGCTGCCGACCGTGCCCGGCCTGGCATCCCGGCTCGGCGTCGAGCCGCTGTCGATCGCCGCATCGATGTATGTCGGCGGCCACCTCGTCGATCTTTCGCCGCTCTCGACGATCGGCGCGCTGTGCATCGCGGCGCTGCCCAACGAGGCCGATGCGAAGAAGCTGTTCAACCAGCTGCTGTGGTGGGGATTGTCGATGATGCTGGTTGGCGCGGTGATCTGCTGGATACTGTTCTAGGCAGTCCGGCCGCGGATCCTAATACCAGTTGGGTTTCCGCCCCGCGAGAAACGCCGTCACGCCTTCCTTGAATTCTTTCGACCCGTAGCACTCGCGGATGATGTCGTCGGCCGCACCCGCGGGCGGGCGGCGATGGTCCCGCAAGCGAGTCAGCATCTTCTTGGTAGCGGCGACGGTGCTGCAGGCGCGCGTCGAGAGCTCCGCGGCGATCTTGAACGTCTCCTGTTGCAGTTCCTCCGACGGAAAGACGGCGTTGGCAAGACCCGCCGCGTGCGCGTCGCGCGCGTCGATCATGCGGCCGGTCAACAGCAGATCGCGCGTCAGCGCCGGGCCGATCAAATCGACCATGCGCGCGGTGTTGGCCATCGACAGGCAGTTGCCAAGCGTGCGCGACACCGGCACGCCGAAGCGCGCGCGCTCCGAACATATCCGCAGGTCGCACGCCATGGCGATCGCGCAGCCGCCGCCGGCCGCGGCGCCGTCGATCTCGGCGATCGTCGCGATCGTCAGGCCCTCGATGCGATCGATCACCGCATCCAGCCGCCGCTCGTAGGCCACGCCGTCCTCGCCGTCTGCGAAGTCGCGAAACTGCCTGATGTCGGTGCCGGCGGCAAAGGCGCCGCCCGAACCGCGTATGATGAGGACGCGCACGTCCTGATCCGCCTCGGCCCGGTCGCAGGCTTCGACGATGGCGTCGTACATTTCCCACGTGAGCGCGTTGCGCGCTTCGGGGCGATTCACCGTCACACTGGCAACGGATTCGTTGATGTCCCAGCCGACATTGCTCGATGGCATAGTGGTTCTCGATGCGACCCAGGTAATGGCCGGGCCGTATTGCGCGATGTTACTGGCTGACATGGGCGCGCGCGTCATTAAAGTCGAGCCCCCCGACGGCGACTCGACGCGCAGCATGGCCGGCGCGAAGGGCAACGACAGCGCCGCCTTCAACGCGGTCAACCGCGGCAAGCTCGGCGCCGTCATCGACCTCAACACCCCGCAGGGCCGCAGCGTGTTCAAGCGCCTGGCCCGCTCGGCGGACATCCTCGTCGAAAACTTCCGGCCGGGCGTGATGGCCCGCCACGGGCTCGATTACCAGTCGCTGAAGAGCGAAAACCCCCGCCTGATCTACGCCTCGATCTCCGGTCATGGGCAAAGCGGGCCATGGGCGGGCAAAGGCGGATTCGATCTGATCGCGCAGGGCCTGTCGGGCCTGATGTCGGTCACCGGATCGCCGACCAGCGGCCCCGTCAAGATCGGCGTGCCGATCACCGATCTCGGCGCGGCGCTGTTTGCGGCGATCGGCATCCTCGGGGCGCTGCACCGTCGCTCGCGCACCGGCGTCGGTCAGCACATCGACACATCTCTCGTCGATGCGGGGATCGCGCTCTCGGTCTGGGAAGCCGCGGTCTACTTCACGACCGGCGAGGTGCCCGCGCCGCTCGGCACCGCGCATCGCCTCAGCGCGCCGTATCAGGCGTTTCGCTGCGCCGACGGCCACATCACGATCGGCGCCGCCAACGATCGCAACTTCGTGAAAGTGGCGCGCGTGCTCGGCCACCACGAGTGGGTGACCGACGATCGGTTCGCGAGCAATACCCGGCGCATCGCGCATCGCGACGAGCTGGCGCGGTTGATCGAAGCGGAAATGATGAAGCAGCCGGTGGCGTTCTGGCTGAACGAGTTCGAACAAGCCGGCGTGCCGTGCGGACCGATCCTCGATTACGAACACGCGCTGACCACGCCGCAGGCCATCGCGCGCGAAATGACCGTCGACGTCGAGCATCCGACGCTCGGCAAGCTGCGCACCCTGGGCACGCCGATCAAAATGTCGGAGACACCTCTCGATCCAAGACGACGCGGGCCGATGCTGGGAGAGCATACCGACACCGTGCTCGCGGACGCCGGATACAGCAGCGACGAGATC
>DASUSZ010000072.1:0-19863 GCA_036374815.1 Vicinamibacterales bacterium
GCCCGATGCGCCGCCGCGGCCGAAGTCGAACAGGCCGCGGCCTTCGAGGAAGAACTCCCGCTTCTCGGGCAGGAACAGGTTGAAGCGCGTCAGGTTGACCTGCTGCTCGTCGATCTCGACCTGCGCGAAGTCGGTGTTCACCGTCAGATCGGCCGTCAGGTTCGCGGTGACGCCGTACTTGAAATCGCCGCCGACCTCGCCGTCGCGATCGTTCGAAGTCGGCGGCGTGGTCAGCCGATCGGTCGTCATCTTGCCGAGGGCGTACGGCTTGATCTCGATGTTGCGGCCGGCGGGAGGAAGCTCGAGGCCGACGACGGTGCCGAACGCCGAGACGCGGTTGAGCGCCTGCGGCCCCGACATCTGCTGCGGCACGGGCGTCCAGTAGGTCCACTCGTTCTTGTGACGGATCGATCGGCGGAACTGGATGCCCCAGACCTGGTCGGCGCCCGAGGTGTAGCGCAGCGACTTGAACGGGAACTGCATTTCGATCGTCCAGCCGCCGTCGAAGCGTCCGGTCTTCGCCGTCCACACCGGGTTCCAGTCGGTGTTCGGGGCGCCTTCGTCGACGACCGAATAGTCGGAGAAGCCGCCAATCGGATTGGCGTAAAACATGTAGCCGCTGCGCCGATCGTAGAAGGTGTCGAAGCCGACGCCGAAGTGATCGTTCTGCCGCATCTGGTTGGTGTCGCGGCGCAGCTCGTTGGCGATCCACTTCTCGGGCGGCGCGCTGTCGTAGCAGCGCGCGGCGACGTAGATGTTGTCGGCGTCGAACATCACCCAGATCTCGGTCTTCTCGGTCGACGGCTGGTTGTAGCGCGGCGAAACCTGCAGCATGCCGCCGAAACCCGGGAACTGCCCGTAGACCTCGTCGTCGAGGCGGCCGTCGAACTGCAGCGGCGCGCGCAGCTTGATGGCGCGAATCGTCGACTTGAAGTTCGCGTCGCGCACCAGCACGTTCGGCTGATCGGCGGGCGCGGGTCCATCGATGATCGACGCCGGTACAGACGACGGCTCAGCATTTTGCTGAGCCGCCGCCGGATTAGCGAGAAGGAAGAGGAAGAACGCCGCTAACAGGAAATGCACTTATGGTTGTTCTTTGCGCCGAGCTTTTCGAGAAGGGCGATGGTCTCGGGAAACGGTTGAATGCGCTGCACCGGCCCGTTGGCCATGTCCACCGTCGTTCTCCCCTCGCGATCGACGGCCTTGACGTTGGCGCCTTTCGACACCAGGTACAGAATCATCTCGTTGTCGCCGCGCGCGGCGGCGTGATGGAGCGCCGTGTTGCCGTCGTGATCGGCGGCGTTGACGTCGGCGCCGAGCTCTTCGACCAGGTACTTGACGGCGGCGAGCATGCCGGTCGGCGCATAGCGATGCGAGTTGGCGCCGAAGCCTTCACCGTAGCCGACGCCGGCGGCGGCGTGCAGCGGCGTCACCGACGGCCCGCCGATCGGGATCGGCGGCAGGCCGGACTTGTCGACCGATTCGCGGGCTTCCGTCTGATCGCCAAAGCGCGCGCGGCCTGGCGGCTTGATCGTCGGCACGCTCGGATCGGCGCCGTTGGCCACCAGCAATTTCATCGCGGCAATGTCGCTGGCGTAGGCGGCGCGCCAGAACACGCTGGCGCCGATCTCGTCGACGCCGGAGAGATCGAAGCTGTAGCCCGAGTACCAGACCTTCATCCTGGTGCGGGCGTTGACGTCCGCGCCCTTGTCGATCAACAGCTGCATCAGGTCGAGATAGCCGGTTTGCTGCTGCTTGTGGGCCTGCGGCTGCGGGTAAAGCGCCTTCGGCGCCCACTCGACGTTGAGCACCGCGTAGAGCGGCGTGACGCCCTGCTGGCTCATGGTGTTGGCATTGGCGCCCTTGTCGAGGAACACCTTGGCAAGATCGAAATGGCCGTTGATGATCGCCATCAGCAGCGGCGTGGTCTTGTCGCCCGCCGATGGCTGGTTGACGTCGGCGCCCGCCTTGAGCAGCGCGAGACTGGACTCGTGGTAGCCCTGGCGCGCCGCATACAGCAGCGGGGTCAGGCCGCCGTGCGCGACGATCAGCTCATTGAGGTTGTAGTTGCGATCGACGCCCGCCATCGGCGCGCGCCGCGCAGCCGGTGCACCCTGTGCCCCCGGCGCGCCCTGCCCGCCCGGAAGGCCGCCCTGCGGATTGCCGCCAAAGCCGGCGCCTTCGCGCGACAGGTTGGCGAGGTCCGACACCTTGTTGGTGGCCTTGACGTCGGCGCCCTTCGACGCGAGATATTCGATCACCGCCGCGCGGTTCGAGGCCGCGGCATACATCAACGGCGTCTGTCCGCGCACGCCGTCCTTGCCGTTGACGTCGGCGCCGGCTTCGACCAGCGCGCGAACCGCGTCGACGTTGCCCGACACCGCGGCGACCATCAGCGGCGTGGTGCCATTCGGCGTGCCCGCCTTCACGTCACCGCCCGCCTTCAACAGCGCCTGCACCACGCCGGCGTGCCCCTGCTGGCTGGCGAGATAGAGCGGCGTATAGGTGCCAAGCCTGGTCGTCGCCCGCACGTTGGCGCCCGCGTAGATCAGCATCTGCGCGAGCTCGAGGTCGCCGTTCATCGACGCCCAGTGCAGCGCGGTCATGCCGTCGCCCTGCGCAGCATTGACGTCCGCCGCATTCTTCAACAGCGCCTTGACCGCGTCACGATCCCCGCGCGCGGCCGCATCAGCGACTGGTGAGTCCGCCAACGAAGCATTCGCACCGACGCTCAGCGCGGCAATCAGGGCAAGTATCGAAAGTGATCTACGCATAGTTGCTTCCCGTTCACGACCGCTAACCACGAAGGACACGCCGTGGCGAACGTCCGTCTCGCAATCCGCTAATCCGCCGCTACCGTCGTAGCGGGCGCGGTATTCAAATCAAACGCGCCGGTGGCGTCGCCGAAGGTCTTGAGCTGCTCCAGGCCGAGCATCTGCGCGACCGAGAGGAACACGTTGGCCATCGGCGTGCCGTCGGCGGCCTTGAGGTGCAGGCCGCCCTTCAGCTGGCCGCCGGCGTGGCCGGCGAGGAACAGCGGGCAGCGCTTGTGGTTGTGCACGTTCGAATTGCCCATCGGCGATCCGTAGACGAGCAGCGTGTTGTCGAGCAGCGTCTTGTCGCCGTCCGGCGTGTTCTTCAGCTTGTTCAGGAAGTACGGAATCATGCTGACGTGGTACTTGTTGATCTTCGCGAACTCGGTGATGCGATCGTCGCGATCCTGGTGGTGCGAGGCCGAGTGGAACGCGGCCTTGTAGCCGCTCTCCGCGTAGACGCGGTTTGACGCGTCGCGTCCGAGCTTGAACGCGAACACGCGCGTCGTGTCCGACGCGAACGCCAGCGCCTGCAGATCGAACATCAGCTTGACGTGCTCCTCGAACGAATCCGGCACGCCGACCGGCGCGCCCGGCAGCTCGCGCGGCTCGCCGGTGCTGTTGGCGGCCTCGACCTGCTGGATGCGGCGCTCGATCTCGCGCACGTCCTCGAGGTAATCGGCCAGCCGCGCGCGATCGGCGGCGCCGAGGTTCTTGTTCATGCGCGCGACCGCGTCGCCGAGCCAGTCGAGAATGCTCTTGTCCTCGGCGCGGCGCTCCTTGCGCTCCGCCGGCGTGGCGCCGACGCCGAACAGCGCGTCGAACACCGTGCGCGGGTCGCGAATCATCGGCAGCGGCTGGTCCGGCGCCGCCCAGCTGATCGAGTCGGTGTAGGTGCACGAGTAGCCGTAGGAGCAGCCGCCGGCCTGGTCGACGTTCTCGATGCACAGCTGCATCGACGGAATCGCCGTGCTCTGGCCGTTCTTCTGCGCGTAGTACTGATCGATCGAGGTGCCGACGAACACGTCCGAGCCCTGCGTCTGCTTCGGATGCATCTGCGTCAGGAACACCGCGCTCGAGCGGAAGTGATCGCCGCCGATTTCCGGCGCGGTGAACGCCTCGGCGTTGCGCACGTCGGTGTTGCTGACGATGGTGATGTGCTCGCGGAACGGCTCGAGCGGGCTCAGGCTGCTCGGCGACAGGTCGAACTCGCGGCCGACCGCGGCCGGCGCCCACATGTTCTTCTTGATGCCGAACGCCGTGCTGCCGGCCGAGCCGTGCACCATTTCAATCGCGGCAAACCGGATCTTGCCGCGCGCGGCCTGGGCCGACGCGTGCGCCGGGACCATCGCCTCGAGGAACGGCAACGCCATGGTGACGCCGACACCCTTGAGCACGGTGCGGCGGGACAGCTGCTTTTGACTCAGATACATGTCGGCTCCTACCTTTGACCCGCGACGTCGGTCGCGCGCCGTTCACTCTTCCCCGAATCCGCGTAACCCATCTTGAAGGCGTTGCTGTTGACGACCGCCAGCACGAACGCCGAGAACTTGTTGTCCTTCTTCGCCGCGTCGCGCACGATGGCGCGAATCATCGGCATGTCGCTGTATTCGATGCGGCGGCCGAGCGCGTACGTCAGCAGGCTCTCGGTGAAGCCGGTCAGGAACATGTCCTGGTGCTTGAGCAGCGCCGCGCGCAGCCCGGCCGGGCCTTCCATCTTCGTGCCGTCGTACAGATCGCCGGTCACGTCGACGGGCACTTCATTGTCCTTGATGCGCCAGGCGCCGGTGACGTCGAAGTTCTCGAGCGCCAGGCCGAGCGGATCGATCACGCGGTGGCACGAGTTGCAGCTCGGGTTGTTGCGGTGCTGCTCCATGCGCTCGCGCGTCGACAGCATCTTGCCGCCGGCGGTGGCTTTGACCGAGTCGTCCAGCTCGGGAACGTTGGGCGGCGGCGGCGGCGGCGGTGACGCCAGCAGCACTTCCATCACCCACTTGCCGCGCTGCACCGGCGAGGTGC
Organism: Vicinamibacterales bacterium; assembly: GCA_036374815.1. Taxonomy (GTDB): domain Bacteria; phylum Acidobacteriota; class Vicinamibacteria; order Vicinamibacterales; family UBA2999; genus 12-FULL-67-14b. The sequence continues at coordinate 4,833 of DASUSZ010000072.1, forward strand.
GATCGGCGACCGAGGTCAGCGTCAGGATGCTGCCCTGGCCGAGCAGGCCGCGCCGCTGCGGCGGCAGCGTGACGCGCTGGAACGCGCTGCCGGTGATGTTCGGGATGTTGTAGTGAATCGCCAGCCGTTCGTTCACGAACGAGTAATCGGCGGTGATCAGCTCGATCAGGCTGCGATCCTCGCGCACGATCGAATCGAAGAAGAGCTCGGTCTCCTTCCGCATCGCCCTGGCCAGCGTGTCGTCGTACTGCGGATACAGCAGGTAGTCGGGGAAGATCTTGTCGAGGTCCTGCAGGCGCAGCCACTGCGCGGCAAAGCGCGTCGACAGCGCCTCGGATCGCTTGTCGGCCAGCATGCGGCGGACCTGCTTCTCGAGGCCGGCGCTGGTGCGCAGCGAGCCGAGGCTGGCGGCGCGAATCAGCTCCGCATCGGGCACGGTGCCCCACAGGAAGAAGGACAGCCGCGACGCGATGTCTTCGTCGGCGAGCCGGTAGCTGGCGTTGCGGATGCCGGCCGGCTGCTGTTCGAGACGGAACAGGAACCGCGGGCTCATCAGGATCGACTGCACCGCCATGCGGATGCCGGATTCGAAGCCGCCCTTGGCGCGGCCCTGCTCGTAGAACTTCATCGCGTCCTGCAGGTCGGCGGCGGTCGGCGCGCCGCGGAATGCCTGCGTCGACAGCTTCTTGACGATCTCGGTGGCGCACGCCTCTTCCTCGGCCTTCGCGGTCGGGCGGCACGAGAACACCTTCAAGCGGCTCGGCGTATCCGACACGCCGGTCACGTCCTGCGGGCCCTGAATGACGAAGTCACGCAGGTGCGGCAGCATCGTCACGCCCCAGGTGATGCTGACGTCGGCGAGCGTGTTCTCGAGCGGCATCAGCAAGTCGTCGACCGGGCCATCGAGCTTCTGCACGAACGCGGCAGTGACGCGCTGCGGCCCGGCCTTGATGTGGACCGGCGGCGTCACCAGCTCGAGGCCGTTCTTCGGATCGGTCTCGCTCATGCGCGTGTTGAGATCGATCAGGGCGACCCGCTCGCCATTGACCGAGAACTCGACCTGCTCCTTGATGTCGTACGCGGTCATGGTGTTGCGGCCGGCGAGGCCGCCGAGCGGCTCGTAGTGGAGCGACGCCTTGAGCACGTAGTGGCCGTCGGCCGGGAAGGTGTGCACGACCGAGGTGCCGCCGCGCGTGCCCATCGGCGCGCCGTCGACGCGGCGGTGCTGCGAGGCCGCGCGCGGAATCTTGTAGGTCACCGACGAAGCCGACGCATTGCGATCGCCGATGGCGAGGCGGCTGATCTGGCTGGCCGCGCGCAGGTAGCCGTCCATCAACGTCGGCGAGAAGCTCTGCGCGTCGGCGACGTTGTCGAAGCCGTGGCTGATCGTGTCGGGCGGCAGATACGTCGAGACATCGACGTCGAGATTCAGCAGATCGCGGACCGCGTTCTGATACTCGGCGCGATTGAGACGCTGGAACGGGCGCGAGCCGGGATTCGGATTGAGCGCCGCATGACGATCCATCCGCGCTTCGAACGACGTCACCATCGCCTGGATCACCGCGGGCTCCGGGCGGCGCGCGCCGGCCGGCGGCATCATGCCGGAGCGCAGCTTGCGGATCATCTTCTCGGTCAGCTCGCCGTCCTGCTCGATCTTCGCGGCATCGAACGAGGCCAGCGACAGGTTGCCGGCCTTGCCGCGCTCGCTGTGGCAGGTCGCGCAGTACTGCTTGACGACCGCCGTCTGCTCGCTCGCGAGCATCGTCGTCGCGGTGGCGGCATGCGACGCCACCGGTTTCACCGGCGCGACAGGTTTCGCGGACTGGGCCGCAACGGTCACCGATAACACCGCGCCAAGCGCGGCAACACTAAGCGATCTATTTAGCACGTTATGCACCGATGATTGTTCTTCGCGCCCAGGCCTTCGAGCAGCTTGATCGTTTCAGGATAAGGCTGCGTGCGCTGCACGGGCCCGTTCGCCATGTCGACGGTGGTGTTGCCCTCGCGATTGACGCGCGTCACATCGGCGCCCTTCGAAACGAGGTACGTGATGCATTCGTTGTCGCCGCGCGACGCGCAGAGGTGCACGGGCGTGTTGCCTTCGTGATCGGCGGCGTTGACGTCCGCGCCCATCTCCTCGACGAGGAATTTGATCGCGGGCAGGAAGCCGGTCGGCGCATAGCGATGCGAGTTGGCGGCGAAGCCTTCGCCGTAGCCAACGCCGGTCGCGGCATGAATGGGCAGCACGCCGGGTCCGCCATACGGAATGGGCGGCAGGCCGGACGTATCGGTGATTTGCCGAGTGCCTTCACCCGTGAACGGACGGCCCGCGGGCTTGAAGGTGCCGATGTTCGGATCGGCGCCGTTGGCGACCAGCAACTTCATCGCTGCGACGTCGCTGGCGTAGGCGGCACGGAAGAATGGCGTCGAGCCGGCTTCGTCGAACCCGGCATAGTCTGAGTTATAGGCCTGATACCAGACCTTACGGCTGACGCGCGCATTCGGATCCGCACCCTTATTTAGAAGCGCCTGCATCAACTCGAGATACGTCGTCTTCTGCTGCTGATAGGCCTTCGGGCTCGGGTATAGCGATTTTGGCGCCCATTGAATATTCAGCACACCGTAGAGCGGCGCCACGCCGTTGAATGCGGCGGCATTCACGTCCGCGCCGCGCTCGATCAGCATCATCGCGAGATCGAAGTGGCCGTTGATGATCGACATCAGCAGCGGGCTGGTCCGGTCGCCGGCATTCACCTGGTTGATGTCGGCGCCGCCGTCGAGCAGGGCCTTGACGACATCGGTGTAACCCTGGCGCGCGGCAAACAGCAGCGCGGTCAGCCCGCCCTGCGAGCCAATCAGTTCGTTGTAGCGATACGCGCGGGTCGCGCCGGCCACGTCGGCCGGCCGCGCGCTTTGCGGCCGGGAGCTGTTGCCGCCGGTGCCGCGCTGCATCGCTTCCTCTTCAGGCGCGGTCAGCGCGAACAGGTCGACGACCTTGGTGGTGGCCTTGTGATCGGCGCCTTTGGCCAACAGCAGCTTGACCGCATCGACGCGGTTGAAGCCGGCCGCGAACATCAGCGGCGTTTCGCCCTTGGCCGTGTCCCTGGCGTTGATTTCCGCGCCGTTCTCCACCAGCGAGGTGATCGACTTCGTATCGCCGGCCGCGGCGGCAATCATGAGCGGCGTGGTGCCGTTCGAGGTCGGTGCCTTCGGATCCGCGCCGGCGGTCAGCAACACGGCGACGACGTCGGAATAGCCGCCCTTGGCGGCGAGATAGAGCGGCGTATACGCACCGATGCGCGTCGTCGCGCGCACGTTGGCGCCGGCATAGACGAGCATGCGCGCCAGTTCGGCGTCGCCCTTGATCGCCGCCCAGTGCAGCGCCGTCGAGCCGTCGCCCTGCGCTTCGTTGACGTCCGCGCCCTTTTTCAATAACGCGCGCACGCTCTCGCGATCACCATTCTGAGCAGCGGTGGCGATCGGCGCCCCACTCTGCGCATCGATCACGACCGCGAAGCTGAGAACAACGACCCCAAGCGAGATCAACCGACGCATTCGAGATCTCCAAAACACATTGTCGCTGTGCCTCTGTGTCTCTGTGGCCACGTCCGTCACTCCGCCGCGACCGTCGCCGGCTGGAGTTCGTTGAGATCCATCGTCCGCGTGCTGTCGCCGAACGAATCGGTTTCGACGCCAATGCCGTGCAGCGCCGCCAGCATCGCGTTCGCCATCGGCGTGCCGTCGGCGGCCTTGAGGTGCAACCCGCCCTTGAGCGCGCCGCCGGCCTTGCCAGCGAAGAACAGCGGGCATCGCTTGTGGTTGTGGATGTTGGAGTCGCCCATCGGCGAGCCGTAGATCACCAGCGTGTTGTCCAGCAGGTTGCTGTCGCCGTCCGGCGTCTCCTTCAGCTTCTTCAGGAAATACGGCAGCATGCCGACGTGGTAGCGATTGATCTTCGCGAAGTCGAGGATGCGGTCCTCGCGGTCGCCGTGATGCGACGCCGGGTGGAAGCCGGTGGTGACGCCGCTGTTCGGGTAGACGCGGCTCGACGCGTCGCGGCCCATCTTGAACGAGAAGACGCGCGTGGTGTCCGACGCGAACGCGAGCGCCTGCAGGTCGAACATCAGCCGCACGTGCTCGTCGAATGAATCCGGCACGCCGACGGGAGCCGTCGGAATTTCGCGCGGCTCGCCGCTCTTGTTGTAGGCCTCGACCTTCTGGATGCGCCGCTCGATCTCGCGCACCTCGTCGAGGTAGTTCGCGATGCGCACGCGATCCGCGGCGCCGATCTCGCGGTTCAGGCGATTCAGCTGCGCGGCAATCAAATCGAGGATGCTCTTGTCTTCGGCGCGCCGCTGGGCGCGCTCTTCGGGCGTCGCGCCGACGCCGAACAGCTGATCGAAGGCCAGACGCGGGTCGCGAATCATCGGCAGCGGCTGATCCTTGTCGGCCCAGCTGATCGTGTCGGTGTAAACGCAGGAGTAGCCATACGAGCAGCCGCCGGCCTGATCGACCGCCTCGATGCACAGCTGCATCGACGGGATCGGCGTTTCCTGCCCGAACTTCTGCGCGTAGATCTGATCGAGCGAGACGCCGGCGCGGACGTCCGAGCCCTGCGTCTGCCGCGGATGCGCCTGCGTCAGGAACACCGCGCTCGAGCGGAAATGATCGCCGCCGATTTCCGGCAGCTCGAACGCCTCGGCGTTGCGCACGTCGGTGTTGCTGACGATCGTCAAGTAGTCGCGATACGGCTCGAGCGGCGCGAGCGCCGTCACCGAAAGATCGAAGCCCTTGCCGACCGCCGCCGGCGACCACAGGTTCTTCTGCAGGCCGAACTTGGTCGCGCCCGCGGAGCCGTGGACCATCTCGATTGCGGCCAGCCGGACGCGGCTGGTCCTGGCTTGCGCGGTCAAGGCAGGCGTCATTGCCTCCAGCATCGGCAGGGCCATCGTGACGCCCAGGCCACGCAGCACCGTGCGTCGGGAAATGTGCTTCTTGGTCAGAAACTCCATGCGCTCTCCTACCGACCTGCTTCTGTTGTGGACTCCGCCGGCGCAACGCGCGCCATGCGGAAAGCGGCGCTGTTAGCGACGCCCGAGATAAACGCCGAGAACCGGTAATTCTTCGCCTTCGCCTCACGCACGATCTGCCGGATCGCCGGCATGTCGTACGGCTCGACGCGGCGGCCAAGCGCATACGTCATCAGGCTCTCGGTGAAGCTGAGCATGAAGACGTCCTGGTGCTTGAGCAGCGCGTGACGCAGCGCGATCGGGCCATCGAGCTTGGTGCCGTCATACAAATCGCCGACCGGATCGACCGCGGCGCCGTTGTCGCGGATGCGCCACACGCCGGTGACGTCGAAATTCTCGAGCGCCAGGCCGAGCGGATCGATGACGCGGTGGCAGGAGTTGCACGACGGGTTCTTGCGGTGCGCCTCCATGCGCTCGCGCGTCGAGAGCGTCTTGCCTTCGTCCACCGCCTTGGTTTCTTCGAGCAGAGGCACGTTGGGCGGCGGCGGGGGCGGCGGCGAGCCGAGCAGCACTTCCATCACCCACTTGCCGCGCAGCACCGGCGACGTGCGATCGGCAATCGAGGTCAGCAGCAGCACGCTGCCCTGGCCGAGCACGCCGCGGCGATTCTCGTCGGCGATCGTCACGCGGCGGAATTCATTGCCGAGCACGTTCGGGATGCCGTAATGCTTCGCCAGCCGCTCGTTGACGAAGGTGTGGTCCGCGGTCAGCAGGTCCGTCACGGGGCGATCCTCGCGGATCAAACTGTCGACGAACAGCTCCGTCTCGCGCACCATCGCCTGCGACAGCGTGGTGTCCCAGTACGAGTAGAAATGGTGATCGGGCCGGACCTTGTCGACGTCCTGCAGGCGCAGCCACTGCGACGCGAAGCGCGTCGCCAAGGCTTCCGATCGCGGATCGTTGATCAGGCGCTTGAGCTGTTTCTCGAACACCGCCGGCGTGCGCAGCGTGCCCTGCGCGGCCGCCTTCAACAGCTCCGCATCGGGCATCGAGCCCCACAGGAAGAACGACAGCCGCGACGCCAGATCGTTGTCGCTGATGCGATAGGTCTGGCCCGCCTTCAACGTCGAGGGCGTCTGTTCGATGCGGAACAGGAACCGCGGGCTGGCCAGGATCGCCTGCACCGCCAGGCGGATGCCGCCCTCGAAGTCGCTCTGCTTGCGGCCGCGTTCGTAGAACGCCATCAGGTCCTTCAAGTCTTCGGCGGGGACCGTGCCGCGATACGCCTGCGCCGCCAGCTTGCGGACGATGTCGGCGGCGCAAGCCGACTCCTCGATCGCAGTGGTGGGGCGGCAGGTAAAGATCTTGCGGCGGCTCTCGGTCTCCGACACGCCGGTGACGTTCACCGGGCCGGTCACCGTGAAGTCGCGCAAGTGCGTGAGCGCCGTGGTGCCGAACACTTCGCCGATGTTGGTGTCGGCGAGCGTGTGCTCGATCGGCATGATCAGGTCGTCGGCCGGGCCGTCGAAGCGCTGCACGAACGCCGCCGACACGCGATGCTGGCCCGCCTTGATGTTCACCTTCGGCGTCTGCATCGTCAGGCCGTTGGGGTCCTGCTCGTTCATGCGCGGGTTGATGTCCATCAACGCGACGCGCTCGCCGTCGATCGACACCTCGATCTGCTCGCCCGGATAGGGGCCGCCGAACAGATCGCCGGTCGGTCCCATGTGCAGCATGATCTTGAAGAAGTATTCGCCGTCGGCGGGAAACACGTGCAGCACCGACAGCCCGCCGCGCGTGCCGAGCGGCGCCCCTTCGACGTGGCGCATCTGCGATGCGGTGCGCGGCACCTTCCAGGTCGTCGACGAGGCCGACGCGTTGCGATCGCCGACGGCGAGCCGGCTGATCTGGCTGGCGGCGCGCAGGTAGCCTTCCATCAGCGTCGACGAGATCGTCTGCGTATCGGCAATGTTGTCGAAGCCGTCGCTGATCGTGTCGGCCGGCAGGTAGGCGGTGACGTCGATGTCGACCGCGAGCAGATCCTTGACGGCGCGCTGGTACTCCGCGCGATTGAGGCGCTGCGATGGCCGCCAGCCCGGGTTCGGACTGAGCGCCGCCGCGCGATCGATGCGCGTCTCGAACGCATTGACCAGCGCGTCGATGGTCTGCTGAGGCGGACGCTTCGAGCCGACCGGCGGCATCATCCCGGACCGCAGCCGCCGGATCATCTTCTCCGCCGTTTCCGAGTGCTCGAGAATGGCGGCCGCGTCGAAGGACTGGAACGACAGGCCGCTCGTTCGATCCTTGTTGCGATCGTTGTGACAGGTGACGCAGTACTGCTTGACCAGTGCGTTCTGCTCGACAACGGTCATCGACGCCGATGCCGGCGCGTGCGACACCGCCGGCCTCACCGACGGCACGGCGGTCTTCCCGGCCTGTTGAGCGGCAAGGGTGACCGGAACCAGGAACAAGACTGCAGTAACGATCCGCTTCATTTCGCTGTGTCTAATCTGTGGCTCAACACGAAACGCACTTGTGGTTGTTCTTCGAACCCAGCTTCTCGAGCAGCTTCAGCGCTTCGGGCCACGGCTGCACGCGCTGCACCGGGCCGTTGGCCATGTCGGCGACGGTCTGGCCCTCGCGATTGACGCGCTTGACGTCGGCGCCCTTCGACACGAGATAGAGGATGCTTTCGACGTCGCCGCGCGCGGCGGCATGATGCAGCGCGGTGTTGCCGTCGTGATCGGCGGCATTCACATCGGCGCCGGCCACTTCGACCATGAACTTGATGCCGGGCAGGAAGCCCGCCGGCGAGTGAATGTGCGAGTTGGCCGCGAAGCCTTCGCCGAAGCCGACACCGGCAGCCGCCTGCAGCGGCGGGACACCGGGGCCTCCCGGCGGAATCGGATCGAGGCCCGAGACGTCTCTGGCATCGCGCGCCGCGCCGGCATCGCCAAGCGCGCGGCGGCCGATCGGGCGCATCGTCGGGATGTGCGCGTCGGCGCCGTTTTCAAACAGCAGCGACATCGCCGCGACGTCGCCGGCGAACGCGGCGCGCCAGAACGGCGTGGCGCCGGCCTCGTCGACACCGGCCAGGTCGAAGTTGTATTCCGAGTACCACACCTTCTTGGTGAGGCGCTTGTTCGGATCGGCGGCCTTCTCGAGCAGCGCCTTCATGAAGTCGAGATACGTGATCTGCTGCTGGTTGAACGCGCGCGGCTGCGGGTAGAGGGCGCGCGGCGCCCAGGTCACGTTCAGCGCCGCATAGAGCGGCGTCACGCCGTTGTCGGCGGCCGCGTTCGGATCGGCGCCCTGATCGAGCAGCCACTTCGCGAGATCGAAATGGCCGTTGATCGCGGCGATCAGCATCGGGCTGGTCTTGTCGCCCTGGCTGATTTGATTGACGTCCGCGCCGGCGGCCACCAGCGTCTTGACCGCATCGGTGAAGCCGCTGCGCGCGGCCAGCATCAGCGCGGTGTGACCGCCCTGCGTGCCGATCAGTTCGTTGTAGAAGTAACCGCGATCGATGCCGGGCTGTCCGCCGCCGCCACCGCGCCGTCCGCCCCCAGCACCCTGCGCACCCTGCGCACCCTGTGCACCCTGTGCACCCTGCGCACCGGGAGCCACCACCTGCCCGGCGCGCCCCGTACCGTCGCCGCCGGCCTGGTTGCCGCTGCCCGACGCGCTGGCCAGGAACTCCTGCTGCTGCGAGCTGAGATTGCCGACGTTGTTGACCTTCGACGTCGCCTTCACGTTCGCGCCGGCCTTGACGAGCGCCTTGATCGCGTCGACGCGGTTGTTCGACGCCGCAAACATCAACGGCGTCTGGCCGAACGTCTTTTCGGTCGCTTCGATCTCGGCGCCGTTCTCGACGAGCGTCGTCACGGCCTGCGCGTTGCCCGACGCGGCGGCGAGCATCAACGGCGTGGTGCCCAGCGCGTTGGCGGCCTTCGCATCCGCGCCGCCCGACAACAACGTGGCGATCACGGTGGCGTGTCCCTGCGACGCCGCCATCATCAACGGCGTGTAGCCGCCGAGCCTGGTTGCGGCCTTCACGTTGGCGCCCGCAAATAGCAGCATCTGCGTCAGCTCCGCATCGCCGTTGCGCGCGGCCCAGTGCAGCGCCGTCATGCCGTCGCCCTGCGCGCCGTTGACATCGGCGCCGCCCTTCAACAGCGTGCGCACCGCTTCCACGTCACGCTTCATCGCCGCATCGGCCACCGGCGCCGGACCCGCCGCAGTCAACCACGCACCCAACGTCAGGGCGACGACGACACTCGTGAATACTCTACGCATACACTCTCCGTGCTCCGTGTTCTCCGTACTTCTCCGTGTCCTCGTCAGAATGCAGCCGCAGTGGTCGACGGGACTGACTTCAATTCAAATCGGCCAGTAGAGTCACCGAAGGTCTTGAGGTCAAGTCCGAGGTCCTGCATTAACGTCAGGAAGACGTTGGCCATCGGCGTGCCGTCGGCCGCCTTGAGGTGCAGGTTGCCGCGCAGCGCGCCGCCGGCCTTGCCGGCGAAGAACAGCGGGCAGCGCTTGTGGTTGTGCACGTTCGAGTTGCCCATCGGCGAGCCGTAGATCACCAGCGTGTTGTCGAGCAGGTTCTGGCCGTCGCCGTCCGGGGTTTCCTTCAGCTTCTTCAGGAAGTACGGAACCATCGAGACGTGGTAGCGGTTGATCTTCATGAAGTCGGTGACGCGGTCTTCGCGCTCGCCGTGATGCGAGGCGGGGTGGAACGCGCCGCGCACGCCGCTTTCCGGATAGACGCGCGCCGAACCATCGCGGCCCATCTTGAACGAGAACACGCGCGTCGTGTCCGACGCGTAGGCGAGCACCTGCAGGTCGAACATCAGCTTGACGTGCTCGGCGAAATCATCGGGCACGCCGACCGGCGCGTCCGGCAGCTCGCGCACTTCGCCGCTGCTGTTCTGCGCCTCGATCTTCTGGATGCGGCGCTCGATCTCGCGAATCTCGGTCAGGTACTGATTCAGGCGCTGGCGATCCGAGGCGCCGAGGTCCTTGCTGAGGCGCGACACCTCGGCGCTGACCCAGTCGAGGATGCTCTTGTCGGCGCGGCGGCTCTGCGCGCGCTCGGCGGCGGTGGCGCCGACGCCGAACAGCGCGTCGAAGATCGCGCGCGGGTCGCGAACCATCGGCAGCGGCTTTTCAGGCGTCGCCCAGCTGATGCTGTCGGTGTAGGCGCAGCTGTAACCGTAGGCGCAGCCGCCAGACTGATCCACGGTTTCGATCGACAGCTGCATCGACGGAATCGGCGTGTCCTGTCCGAACTTCTGCGCGTAGAGCTGGTCGAGCGACGTGCCGGCGAGCACATCCGAGCCCTGCGTCTTCTTGGGATGCGCCTGCGTCAGGAACACCGCGCTCGAGCGGAAGTGATCGGCGCCGATTTCCGGCAGCGAGAACGCTTCAGCGTTCCTGACGTCGGTGTTGCTGACGATCGTCAGGTAGTCGCGGAACGGCTCGAGCGACGAGAGCGATCCGGTGCTCAGGTCGAACGCGGTGCCGACCTCGGCAGGCGACCAGAAATTCTTGCTGAGGCCGAACTGGGTGGCGCCGGCGGAGCCGTGCACCATCTCGATCGCCGTCAGGCGCACCTTCTTGGCCGCGACGCTGGTCTTCGCGAAGGCGGTTGCGGCCGGCGACATCGCGTCGAGCACCGGCAGCGCCATCGTGACACCAAGGCCCCGAAGGATAGTGCGGCGTGAGATGTGCTTCCTAGTCAGAAACTCCATACGGTCTCCCTTTTTGCCGTCGGCCTTTCGGCCTTGTGCCTTTTGCCTTTAACGGTCGGCGCGATTCTCAGTCGTCGTCACGTCTTCCGCGCGCGCCATCTGGAACGCGCGGCTGTTCACCACTCCCAGCACGAAGGCCGAGAAACGGTAGTTGTCCTTGGCCGCGTCGCGGACGATCTTGCGAATCGCGGGCATGTCGTAATACTCGACGCGGCGCCCGAGGCTGTAGGTCAGCAGGCTCTCGGTGAAGCTGGTGAAGAACATGTCCTGGTGCTTCAGCAGCGCCGCGCGCAGGCCGTTCGGGCCGGTCATCTTCGTGCCGTCGTACAAATCGCCGACCGGATCGACCAGGTTGCCGTTGTCGCGAATCCGCCACTTGCCGGTGACGTCGAAGTTCTCGAGCGCAAGACCAAGCGGATCGATCACGCGGTGGCACGAGTTGCACTGCGGATTGGCGCGGTGCTGCTCCATGCGCTGGCGCGTCGTCAGCATCCCGCCATCACCCGACTCCGCCTTCGTCTCGTCGAGCGTCGGCACGTTCGGCGGCGGCGCCGGCGGCGGCGATGCCAGCAGCACTTCCATGATCCACTTGCCGCGCAGCACCGGCGAGGTGCGATCCGCGACCGAGGTCAGCGCCAGGATGCTGCCGTGGCCGAGCAGGCCGCGGCGGTTCTCGTCGGTCAGCGTCACGCGGCGGAACGTATCGCCGTTGACGTTCGGAATGCCGTAGTGCCGCGCGACGCGCTCGTTGACGAACGTGTAGTCGGCGGTGATCAGATCGACGAGGCTGCGGTCTTCGCGGACGATGCTGTCGAAGAACAGCTCGGTTTCCTTGCGCAGCGCCTCGCCGAGCTTGAAGTCGTAGTACGGGAACAGCAGCGCGTCGGGATAGATCTTGTCGAGGTCCTGCAGGCGCAGCCACTGCGCGCCGAAGCGCGTGGCGAGCGCGTCCGATTTCGGATCGGCCAGCATGCGCTTGACCTGCGCCGTCAGCACGCCGGGGCCGCGCAGCGTGCCGCGCTGGGCGATCTTCAGCAGCTCGTCGTCCGGACCGGCGCCCCACAGGAAGAACGACAGGCGCGTCGCCAGATCCAGATCGCCGATGCGATAGTTCTGACCGGCGCGCACCGTTGCCGGCGCCTCTTCGAGGCGGAACAGGAAGCGCGGGCTCGCGAGGATCGCCTGCAGCGCCATGCGCACGCCCGATTCGAAGTCGCCGCCGTCCTTGCGGCCCTGCGCGTAAAACTTCATCAGCCCGTCGACATCCGGTGCGCTGAGCGGGCCGCGATACGCGCTGGTCGCGAGCTTGCGAATGATCTCGTTCGCGCACGCGGCTTCTTCCGCCGCCGACGTCGGCCGGCAGGTGAAGATGCGGCGGCGGCTCGGCGTCTCGGACACGCCCGTCACCTTGAACGGCCCGCTGACCGCGAACTCGCGCAGGTGCGGCAGCGTGGTGATGCCGAAGCCCGCGCCGATCTGCGAATCCGCCAGGCTGTGATCGATCGGCGGCAGCAGGTCGTCCGGCACCGCGTCGAAGCGCTGCACGAACGCCGCCGACAGGCGATGCGTGCCGGCCTTCACGTGAATCCGCGGCGTGACGATGTTCATGCCGTTCGGATCGGCTTCGCTCATGCGCGGGTTGATCTCGAGGACCGCGGCGCGCTCGCCGTCGATCGACACTTCGAGCAGCTCGCCGCGCACGGTGCTGCCGAACAGCTGGCCGGTGGGAATCGAGTGCAGCTGCATGCGGAAGCTGTATTCACCGTCGGCCGGGAACGTGTGCTCGACGGCAATGCCGCCGCGCGTGCCGAACGGCGCGCCTTCGACGTGATGCATCTGCGAGCCGGTGCGCGGCACCTTGTAGGTGAACTCCGACGCGCTCGCCTTCGGATCGCCGATGGCCAGCGAACTGATGCGGCTCGCCGCGCGCAGGTAGCCTTCCATCAGCGTCGCCGAGAAGGTCTGCGCATCGGCAACGTTGTCGAAGCCGGCGCTGATGGTGTCGGGCGGCAGGAACGCGTTGACGTCGACGTCGAGTGACAGCAAAGCGCTCACCGCGCGCGAGTACTCGGCGCGATTGAGGCGCTGGAACGGACGGCGGCCGGGATTCGGGTTGAGCGCCGCCGCCTGATCGAGGCGCGATTCCATCGACGAGGCCAGCATCACCAGCGCGTTGCCTTCCGGCCGGCGCGCGTTGGCCGGCGGCATCATGCCGGCGCGGAGCTTGCGAATCATCTTCTCCGCGACTTCAGCCACCTGCGCGTCGTGACCGACCCTGGCCGCATCGAATCCCTGCAGCGACAGGCCGCCCGCGTTGTTCTTGTTGCGATCGTTGTGGCAGCTCGCGCAGTACTGCTTCACGAGCGCGGTCTGCGATTCGGCGATCGATGTTGACGCGTGCGCGACCGCAGGCGTGATGGCGCCCGCCGCCTGTTGCGCGGGCTTCGCGGCCGCCGGTGGCGGAGCCGCCGGTGCGGGTTTGTTCTGGTCGGCAAAAACGCGCAGGCTGACGCCCAACACGAGCGCGAACAGAACTGCGAACAAGAGTCTCTTCATTCGGCCCCTACGTGACCGCTAAGCACGGCCGTTTTGTAACACTAACAACCAGAATTATCAACGACTTAGGGGGATTTCTGTGTCAGCATTTGTCACAGTGTTGTAGAACGTTCGTTCAGGTTTTGGCGCGCACGCTTTCCCCCCGATTTCGGCCCGAAACCGTCGATCGGCGTCGTGTTACCCTTCCCCGTCTTCAAGGAGGACGCATGGATCGTCCGAAATCCATCTCGCGGCGGCGTATTTTGGCGGCCGGAACAGCAGGAATTGTCGGCGCGGCGCTGCCGGTGGCCGGTCAAAATCCCGATCAGGCAGCGCGGCCCAAGGTGCCCGCCGACCCCACCAAGGTGCAGGGTCCGCTCGCGTCGGATGTCGGCGGACGCTCGCCGTTCGAGCGGCCGAAGCGCGTGTCGCTGGGCGAGCGCCGCACCTCGAGCCTGACGCCGCTGCAGGATCTCGACGGCATCATCACGCCCAGCGATCTCCACTTCGAGCGCCACCACGGCGGCGTGCCCGCGATCGATCCGAAGCAGTACTCGCTGCTCATCCACGGCATGGTCGATCGGCCGCTGGTCTTCACGCTCGACGATCTGCGCCGCTTCCCCGGCCGCTCCATGATCCGGATGATGGAGTGCTCGGGCAACGGCGGCCGCGTGTATCGCCGCGAAGGCAGTCAAACCGATCTCACGCCGCAGCAGATCGACGGGCTGACGAGCACCAGCGAGTGGACCGGCGTGCCGCTCTCGACGCTGCTGCGCGAAGCCGGCGCGTCGCCGAAGGCGACGTGGTTTCTCGCCGAAGGCATGGACGCCGCGGTGATGACGCGCAGCATTCCGATCGCGAAGGCGTGGGAAGACGCGCTCATTGCCTACGGGCAGAACGGCGAGCCGCTGCGTCCCGAACAGGGCTATCCCGTGCGGTTGTTCCTGCCGGGCGTCGAAGGCAACGCCAGTGTGAAGTGGCTGCGCCGCATCGAGCTCGGCGACCAGCCGTTCATGACGCGCGAGGAAACCGCGAAGTACACCGATCCGCTGCCCGACGGCACCGCGCGCATCTTCAGCCTCGACATGGATGCGAAATCGCTGATCACCGAGCCGTCGTTTCCGGACAAGCTCACCGGCCCCGGCTGGTGGGAGATCCGCGGCATCGCGTGGAGCGGCCGCGGCAAGATCACGCGCGTCGACGTGAGCGCCGACGGCGGCAGGACGTGGCAGCCGGCGAAGCTCGACGAGCCGGTGCTGCCGAAGTGCCACACGCGATTCCGCCTGCCGTGGGAATGGAAAGGCGGCGAAGCGGTGATCGCGAGCCGCGCGACGGATGAAACAGGCTACGTGCAGCCAACCTACGACGTGCTGCTCGCGGCGCGCGGTCCGTCGACCGCGTATCACTTCAATCACATTCGAGCGTGGAAGGTGCTCGCCGACGGAACCGTGAAATTCGGAGGGGGTTTGTGATCGTGCCGCACGAAGGTTCCACACGCAGGTTCCAGACGATGGTTCCAACGATGGTTCCAACGATGGTTCCAACGATCGTTCTAACGATGGTTCTCGCGCTCGTCGCGCCGATCATCGTCCTCGCGCAGAAACCGCTGGGGATTGGCCGCGTCGCGACCAACGATGAGATCGCGAAGATCGACATCGATGTGCGTCCTGACGGCAAGGGATTGCCGGAGGGCACGGGCACCGTCGCTGAAGGCGCGAAAGTCTACGCCGCGAAGTGCGCGTCGTGCCATGGCAAGAACGGCGAGGGCGC
>DASUSZ010000073.1:0-12771 GCA_036374815.1 Vicinamibacterales bacterium
AACGACATCGTCGGCGGCAACAGCGGCTCGCCGGTGATCAACGTGAAGGGCGAGCTGGTTGGGTTGATCTTCGACGGCAACATCCAGTCGCTTCCCGGCTACTTCGTCTACGACGAGGCCGTGAACCGCGCGGTCTCGGTAGATGCCCGCGGCATGCTCGAAGCGTTGCGCGTCGTCTACAAGGCAGGTTGGATCGCGGACGAACTCACCGCCACTCCTTCGGTGAAGACAGCGGCTGGGCGGTGAGTTCGTCCGCCCTGAGCGAGGATTGCGTGCTCACATGAGCGCGCAATCCGAGTCGAAGGGCTTACCTCGTCCCGTCCGTCTCCTCGGATGGGTCAGCCTGCTCACGGATGCCGCGACCGAAGCGGTCTATCCGCTGCTTCCTGTTTTCATCACGCAAGTGCTCGGCGGTCCGCCTGTCGCTCTCGGTCTTGTTGAAGGCGCCGCAGACGCGACCAGCAGCATTCTCAAGGTCGTGTCCGGGCGCTGGTCCGATCGCGCGCGCGTTCGCAAGCCGATCGTGCTTCTCGGCTACGGACTGTCATCGCTGGTCAGGCCCTTCATCGCGATCACGACGAGCTGGGCGCACGTCTTCGCGATCCGCGTCACCGATCGAGTAGGGAAGGGACTACGCTCGTCGCCGCGAGACGCGATGCTGGCCACGCTCGCGCCGCCGGGCGAACGCGGCCGCGTGTTCGGCTACCACTGGGCGATGGACCACGCGGGCGCTGCCATCGGGCCGATGCTTGCAACGGTGTTTTTGTACTTCGCGCCTGAGAATTACCGATTGCTCTTCGGTCTTACCTTTATTCCCGGAGCGCTCGCGGTCCTCACGTTGCTTCGCGTGCCCGAAAGCGCGCCCGCGGTTCCAGAGGTTCCAGAGGTTCCAAGGGTTCCAAAGGTCAGGTTGCCGGTTCCGCTTCGCAAGTACCTCTGGATTCTCTCGATCTTCATGCTTGGAAATTCTTCCGACGCGTTCCTGTTGCTGCAGCTGTCGCAGTCGGGCGTGCCGTTGATTGGACTGACGGCATTATGGAGTGCGCAGCATGCGATCAAGGCGGTGATCACGATGCGCGCGGGCATGCTGTCGGATCGCATCGGCCGCCGATCGCTGATCATCAGCGGCTGGATCGTGTACGCGATCGTTTACGCCGGGTTTGCGTTCAGCACCTCGATGCAGGCGCTGATCGCGTGGTTCATGGTTTACAGCATCTACACGGCGGCCGTAGAGGGAAGCGAAAAGGCCCTGGTTGCGGACCTCACTCCCGAATCAATGCGGGCAACCGCGTTTGGATGGCATGCGGCGGTGCAGGGCTTCGGCGCCCTCGCTGCCGGCATCGTGTTTGGATTGCTGTGGCAATTCTTCGGCGCGCCGGTCGCGTTCATGACCGGCGCGTCGCTGGCGCTTCTTGCTTCAGGCCTCTTGTATTTCCAAGCCCGCGAGCCCGTGAGCCCGTAGCCCGTCCCGTAAGCCCGTAGCCCGCAAGCCTTTACTTGCGCGCCTGCTGCACCACGTTCATCGCGGTCGTGATCATCGACGCGACGTCCGAGAGGTTCGACGGCAGGATGATCGTGTCGGCGTTGTGGATCACCTTGCCGAACTCGGCGATGTACTGCTCGGCGACCTTCAACTGAATCGCCTCGGCGCCGCCGGGCGCGCGTGTCGCTTCCGCGACGCGCTTGATGCCTTCCGCGGTCGCCGTCGCGACCGCCAGGATCGCGGCGGCCTGGCCTTCCGCCTCGTTGATCTGCTGCTGGCGGCGCGCTTCCGAGGCTTTGATCGTTTGCTGTTTTTCACCTTCGGCCGTGTTGATCGCCGCGTCGCGGACGCCTTCGGATGTCAGGATCACCGCGCGCTTTTCACGCTCGGCGCGCATCTGCTTTTCCATCGCCGCAAGCACATCGGCCGGCGGCGTGATGTTCTTGATCTCGTAGCGCAGCACCTTGACGCCCCACGGCTCGGTTGCCTTGTCCAGCTCGGCGACGACGGCGGTGTTGATGTTGGTGCGCTCCTCGAACGTGCGATCGAGATCGATCTTGCCGACTTCGCTGCGCAGCGTGGTCTGCGCCAGCTGCGAGATCGCGAAGATGTAGTCGGAGATGCCGTACGACGTACGCTCGGGATTGAGCACCTTCAGATAGAGCACGCCGTCGACCTGCACCTGCACGTTGTCGCGCGTGATGCAGATCTGCGCCGGGATGTCGAGCGCCGCTTCTTTCAGCGAGTGCTTGTAGCGGACGACGTCGATGAACGGGACCAGGACGTGGAAGCCCGCGTCGAGCGTGCCGGCATAGCGGCCCAGCCGCTCGACCACGAACGCGCTCTGTTGCGGCACCACGATTGCCGTCTTGTACAAGACGATGATCACAACGAACGCGAGCAAACCGAAAAAAATCAGTCCGCCTTCCATGACGCTCCTTATCGGGCCATCAGGCCATCAGGCCATCAGTTATTCGGGGACAACGGCCAGAGTCAGTCCGTCAACGCCGGCAACGCGCGCGCGCTGGCCGGCGTCGATCGCGACGGAGCTGGTGTTGCGCGCGCTCCACGACGAGCCGCGCACTTCCACGCGCCCGACCACGCCCGGCAACAACCGCTCCTGTGGAATCGCCAGGTCGCCGATCAACGAATCGACGTTCGCCGCCGACGGTGTGCGGAGCCTGGACTGCAGTCGTTTCCGCAACAGCGCCAGCGAGCCGACCGACAGCAGGCTGAAAAGCAGGAATTGAAGGGTCGCGGACGTGACCACGCCGAGCAAACCGAGGACGCCGACGATCAGCGCCGCCGCGCCGAAGAAAATGATGACGAACCCTCCCGGGGTGGCGAGTTCAGCCACAACCAGCACGAGACCGGCGGCGAGCCACATCCACCATTCCATGCACGGGATTATATGGGGATACGGCTCCGCTGGTTCAAGGGTTCAAAGACCGACTGCGTTAACATTAAGGTTTCCATGCCCGTAATTCTTGTCACGAACGACGATGGTGTAACTTCCGAAGGTATTCACGCGCTGGCCGAGGCCATGCGCCCGCTTGGCGACGTCATCGTCGTCGCGCCGCTGCAGGAGGCGAGCGCCATCGGACACGCGCTGACGCTGCGGCGGCCGCTGCGCATCGAGGAGATCCGCAGCGGCGTTTACGGCGTCGACGGCACGCCGACCGACTGCGTGAATCTCGGCATCGCGATCCTGCTGGAGAACAAGCTGCCCGACCTCGTCGTCTCCGGCATCAACAAGGGCTGGAACCTCGGCGACGACATCACGTATTCGGGAACGGTATCGGGCGCGCTCGAAGGCGCGCTGCTGGGGCCGCCCGGTATTGCCGTCTCGGTGAAGCGCACGCCGACCTATGACTTCGGACCGTCGGCCGAGGCCGCTGCGATCGTGGCGAAGGCGGTGCTCGCGCACGGTCTGCCGCCGCGCGGCTTCATCAATATCAACGTGCCTGCGGGCATGCCGAAAGGGATGCGCGTTACCACGCAGGCCAAGCGCAACCACGTCACCAAGATCAACGCGCGCACCGATCCGCGCGGCAACCCGTACTACTGGATCGAGGAAGCGCTCGACGAGTATCACCCCGACAGCGGCCGGACCGATCACGAAGCGGTCAGGGACGGCTACGTCTCGGTGACGCCGCTGCAGCCGGACATGACGGCGTATGACGCGCTCGAGAAGCTGGCTGCTCGTCTCAAGTAGCGAGGCTTCGCCTGGCGCGCCGTTCGGCTTCGCCTCGCTACGGCTATTTTGCTTGGCCCGCCTCCGGCGGGCGGACGTCACGACGGCCAACCTGTCAACGTTATTGGCCGTCGCGACGTCGCTGTGCCTGATCGCGACCGCGGCCGCCGAGCCGCGTCGCACGCCAACCGCGCGGCTGATCGCCGCGCCCGAAATCAGGCTACCCGCGCAGATCGATTCCAGTAATCCGGCCGTGTGGTCGATGAATGGCGGGGTCGATCGTCTCTTCGTGATCAGCTCGTGGGGCGGAGTGCCGGTGCGTGCGTCGGGCACGACGCTCGACCGGCTGCGCGTCGACGGGCCGGTCGGCTTCATCTCGCATCCGGGCCACGGCGTGTGGATGGAAGCGATCGTGCCGGATACCTCCGGCAGGTGGTACGGCTACTACCATCACGAGCGCCCGGCTGATTTCTGCGGGCGCCCGGATCGCCAACTGCCGCGCATTGGCGCGATGCGATCGCTGGACGAAGGCCACACATGGCAAGACCTCGGCATCGTTCTCGACGCGCCGCCGGGATCGGAAGCGTGTGATTCGAACAATCGCTTCGTGCTCGGCGGCGTCGGCGACGTGACCGTCGCGCTCGATCACAGCCACAACGATCTCTATTTCTATTTCAGTCAGTACGTGCGCGATGGTGCGTCGCAAGGCGTGGCGGCCGCGCGCATGGCGTGGGCCGATCGCGACGCGCCGGCAGGGAAGGCGGCGATCTGGAACAACGGCGCGTGGCTGCCCGCCACCCGCACCTCAAACGGCTGGTCATATCCGATCGGCACGCCGCTCGTCCGCAGCCAGAAACCGTTTCACGGTCCGACCAGCGATCGCGATGTGTTCTGGGGCGCATCGATTCACTGGAACACGTATCTCGATCAATACGTGATGCTGTTGAATCGCGCGGAGAACGACGTGTTCGGCCAGGAGGGTGTCTACGTCTCGTTCGCGCCGACGGTCTCGGATCCCACTCGCTGGAGCGCACCCGTCAAGATTCGTGATGGCGGCGAATGGTATCCGCAGGTGATCGGCGGCGAGATCGGCAGCGGCACCGATCGCCGGGCCGGCCGGCTGGCGAGATTTTTCATGTTCGGACGATCGGAGCATTTCATCCATTTCAGCCGGTGAGGCGCGCATGTCACGCAAGGCGATTTACTTTCTGCTGTTCGTCGTCGGCGCCGTGGTCCCGTATCTCGCATTCATCCCCTGGTTAATCGATCACGGACTCGACATTCCGCTCATGGTCGAGCAGTTGTTCGCCAATCGCGTCAGCGCCTTCTTCGCGCTCGATGTGATCGTGTCGGCGATTGTGTTGTGGGTGTTCATCGCGTTCGAAGGACCGCGGAAAGGCGTATCGCATACATGGGCGCCAATCGCCGCGAGTCTGGCAATCGGCGTGTCCGCGGGATTACCGCTGTTCCTGTATCTGCGCGAATCCGCCGCACCCAGGCACCCAGGCACCTAGGCACCCAGGCACTTTAGGCACCCCAGGCACCCTTTCTTAAGGTAGACTGAGTATTCCGCGGGGCGTGGCTCAGCTTGGTAGAGCGCTCGGTTCGGGACCGAGAGGCCGCTGGTTCGAATCCAGTCGCCCCGACCAATTCAAGATGCCTGGGTGCCTAAGTGCCTGGGTGCATCAGTGCAAAGAGGCTCGGGCAACCGGGCCTTTCGTATGTACGGGCTGATAGTTTCCGGAAGCTCGGCCGTCTATCCAAGTAACGTGACAACAAGAGGCGGCGATGTCGTGGTGCTCGTGATGCCCGGGGTGTCCCTGGTCTATGTGGCCCGGGTGCTTCAGGACGGCGAAGGACTCGACACGATCAAGGACCGCTTCATCACCTCGATCCGGCCGAAGGCGTTTATTGAAGCGCGCGCGATGGCGCAGACCACCGGCGGACGCGTATTGCAGTGGATGATCGGCGCCAACGAGCCGAACCCCTGGCCAGATCGTTAAGCCCGTAAGCCCGCACGCCCGATGCGGCGCGGCGGCAGCCGCTCACCTTTTCACGCCAACGTGTGAACCCACCTCTGCCTTAGATCGACCGTGAATATGGACTGTCGTCGAAGCCATCCCGATATAATCGGTAGCTTGCGCGGCGCTCCATGTCACACATCCTGATCGTCGACGATTCCCCGACAATTCGCCGCATGGTGAAGGCTTCGCTTGCGCCGCTTGGTGCTGAGTTCATCGAAGCTGGTTCGGGGCTGGAAGCGATCGAACGCCTCGCGCTCGGACCGATCCAGTTGATGGTCCTCGACCTCAACATGCCCGACATGCACGGGCTGGAAGTGCTCGGCTTCGTCCGCGCCAACCAGAAATTTCACCAGCTGCCGGTGCTCGTCTTGACGACGCGCAACGAGCCCGAGAGCCGGGCGGCGGCGATGCACGCCGGGGCGACGGGCTACATGACCAAGCCGTTCACGGCGCCGGGCCTGCTCGCGGAAGCCCGCGGCATGATCGAACGCGCCGTCGAGGGCGCGCGGTGACCGACTTCCTCGACAACTTCCTCGACGACTATTTCGCCGAGGCCGAAGAACACCTGGCGTCGATTCGACGCACGCTGCTGTCGCTCGAGCATTCCGTCGGCCAGCCGCAGCTCGATGGCACGCTCCTCGAGGAGCTGTTCCGCAGCTTTCATTCGTTGAAGGGCATCGCGGGCATGGTCGACCACCGCGAGACCGAGGCGCTGGCGCACGAGCTCGAAAGCTACCTGCGCGCGCTGCGCGAAGGCGACGCGGTCCTGACCGCCGGCGGGATGGACCTGCTGATCAAGGGCGCCGGCGCGCTCGAAGCGTCGATCGCGGCGCGTCGCGCCAACGAAGTAGCGCGCGACACCGCGCCGATCGTGACGGAGATCCAGGCGCTGATCGAACGCGACGGCGCCGCGCAGCCGGCCGCCGTGCCGCCCGCCCGCGATCGCGGCAACTGGTCGTGCATCTTCACGCCGTCACCGGCGCTGCTGGCGCGCGGCATCAACGTCGACGCGATTCGCGCGCGCCTGCGCGAGCACGGCGAGATCATTTCCGCCGCGCCGATCATCAACGCGCAAGGCGCGGTCGCATTTCAATTCGAAGTCAGCGCCGCATTGTCGGACGAGGTGCTCGAGCAGTGGCAGGGCGACGGCCTGCAGTTCGCGCCGATCGCTCCCGAAGTGGCAGCTCCGGCCGCCGATGCCGATCAGAAGACCGGTGCGATTCTGTCGTCCGGCCATTTCGTCCGGGTCGATCTCGCGCGCCTCGACGAGCTGATGCGGATGATCGGCAACCTCGTGATCATGCGGTCGCGCCTGACCGACACGGTCGCGCGCAGTGAACGCTTCCTGCCGCCCAGCCAATACCGCGAGATCGAAGACGATACCGAGGCGATCGAACGCGAGTTGCGCGAGCTGCGCGAAGGCGTGATGCGCATCCGCCTGGTCCCGGTCGGCGAGATTTTCCGCCGCATGCCGTTCGTGGTGCGCGACCTCGCGCGCGAAAGCGGCCGCTCCGTCAACGTCGTGCTGAGCGGGCAGGACACCAAGATCGACAAGTTCCTCGTCGAGCGCATGATGGACCCGGTCATGCACCTGGTCCGCAACGCCGTCAGCCACGGCATCGAGACGCCGGCGGAGCGCCAGGCGGCCGGCAAGCCGGCCGCGGCAACGTTGCGGTTGAGCGCGAGCGCCTCGGGCGAAACCGTCATCCTCGAAATTGCCGACGATGGCCGGGGCATCGATGTGGAGCGCGTCAGCGAGCGCGCGAAGCAGGCGCGGCTGCCGCTGCCGGCCGGCGCGATCGACAACGTGGCGCTGCTCGAGATCATCAGCGCGCCCGGATTTTCAACGCGCGAGGCGTCGGATCGCGTCAGCGGCCGCGGCTTCGGCATGAACGTCGTGCGGGAGACGCTGCAGGAGCTTGGCGGCACGATCCAGTTGGAAACCGAACCAGGCAAGGGCACTCGGTTCATCATCGAGCTGCCGCTGACGCTCGCGATTACGGCGGCGATGCTGGCGCGCGTGGGCGATCAGATTTTTGCCGTGCCGCAGGCCGCCGTGCGCGAGGTCGCCGAGATCGACGCGCACGCGATTCGCGCGCTGCAGGGCGCCGAAGTGGTGGACTTCCGCGGCGCACCGTTGCCCGTCATCCGTCTCTCGAAAACGCTCAACATCACCGGGCCGGCGCTCGAACGCTTCCACGCGTTCATCATCGGCAGCGGCGCCGCCGCCGTCGCGCTGCTCGTCGATCGCATCGTCGGCCATCGTGAAATCGTCGTCCGATCGACCGCGGATCCGTTGATCCGCGTCGACGGCGTCACCGGCGCCACCGACCTTGGTGACGGCAAGGCGGTGCTGATCCTCGATGCCGGCGCGATTGCGCGATCGGCGCGCGATCGCCACAGCCGCCGCGGGCTTTCAGTCGTTCGGGAGATCGCATGACCGCCGACAACTACATTCTTTTCACGGTCGCAGGCACCTCCTACGCGCTGCCAAGCCAGGACGTGGCGCATGTCGAGATGGTCGATTCGATCACGCGCGTCCCCAACTCACCGGCGTTCGTCGACGGCGTCGTGTTCTCGCGGGGCCAGGTCGTGCCGGCGATCAACATGCGCGCGCGGTTCGGCTTCGAGCGGGCCCCGCTCGATGTGTCGTCGCGGCTGCTGGTGGTGCAGAGCAAGGGCCGGTCGGTCGGCCTGCTGGTCGATGCCTGCCGCGAATTTTTGAACGTCCCTGAATCGGCGATTCATCCGCCAGGCGAAGCGCTCGCGGGACTGAGCGCGCAGTACGTCGATGGCGTGGCCAGCATCGGTGATCGGCTGATCGTGGTGCTGGGACTGGAACGGCTGTTGGGCTCGACCGAACACGGGCTCGGCGGGCAGGCACCTGCGCAATCCTCCGGAGAAACACATGGCTATACAGAAACGCGAAATTAACGGCGCCGCTTACCCGTTCAATCCACAGTCCGTGGTCGGCCAGGCCGAACAGGTCACGGCCGTCGCGCACACCATCGCGCAGACGGCCGACGATGTCTGGCAGGGCGCGAATGAGCAGCTACGCTCGCTGGACCAGGTGAGCTCCGAGCTCGAGTCGGTCGCCACGTCGCTGGGCGATACGGCGTCGCTGGCCGAATCGCTGCTGACCGCGAACGAGGAAACGCTCTCCGGCGCCAACGAGATGGCCGCATCGATCGAAGGCCTCGCCGGCAACATGGCCGGCCTGGCGTCGTTCATCGCCAAGACGGGCACCGCCCTCGAGCAGTCCTCATCGTCGATCCAGGCCGTCTCCAGCACCGCGACGGACATGGCCACCGCGGCGGAGCAGGTGTCGACGTCGGTCACCGAGATGTCCGCATCCGTGCGCGGCGTCAGCCGCGACACCGAGACGCTCGCCACGTCAGTCGAGGAGTCCTCGGCCTCGCTGATCGAAATGGCCGCCTCGATCCGCGGCGTCTCCGGCAACGCCGACGATCTTGCGGCGGCGTCGGAAGAGACCGCCTCGTCGATCAACGAAATGGCCGCGTCGATCGAGGAAGTCGGCGCGATGAGCGAGAACCTCGCCACGATCATCGAGCAGAACTCCGCCGCGATCGAGCAGATGGCGCGGTCAACGCAGGGTGTGGCCCACAGCGGCAGGCAGATCGCCGAGGCCGCCGGCACCGCCGCGACGTCGGCAGCGCAGATGGAGCGCTCGATCGAAGCAGTGGCGGGCCTCGCCGGGCGGGCCGACGCCATGACCCGTCGCGTCTCTGCGGATGCGCAGGAGGGCGGCGCCGCGGTCGAACGTTCGATCCAGGGCATCGGCCGGCTGCGCGAAGCGATGTCGCAGTCGTCGACGGTGATGAAGGAAATGGGCAAGCGCACGACCGACATCACGTCGATCGTCGCCACCATCAACATGATCGCCGAGCGGACCAACCTGCTGTCGCTCAATGCATCGATCGAAGCCGCGCGCGCCGGCGATGCCGGACGCGGCTTCGCCGTCGTCGCCGAAGAGATTCGCAATCTCGCGGATCGCTCGGCCAAGGCTACCGCTGACATCGGCGCGATCATCAAGAGCCTGCAGGACGTGGCGCAGGACGCGATCCATGCGTCGGCGGAAGGGCTGCGCGTCGCCGACGACAGCAACGCGATCGCGGAGACGGGCGCCGCAGGCCTTCGCAAAATCCTTAGTGGCATTACCGAGACGGTCGATCTGGTCGGGCAGATCGCGCGCGCGACCGATGAACATCGCCAGGCCGCGAAGACCGTATCGCAGGCCGTTGCCTCGACGTCGGATCAAGCAAAGCTGATCGCCGAGGCGACCGGTCAACAGACGACGGCCGCGGCATCGATCGTGCAGGGCACAGCTCAAATGCGAAAGGTGGCGCAGGAAGTAACCAAGGCCGTTACCGAACAAGGGCGGGCGTCGCGCGACATCATGAAAGCCGCGCAATCGACCTCGCGATTGGCGGCTGATGTGCGGAGGGCGACCGCGGAGCAGGCAAAGACCACCGAGCAGCTGACGCAGATGTCCGAAGGGATCCGCAAGGGCGCGGCATCCACGGCGCGCGCCGTCTCCGAGCAGGCAGTGGCGGCCGAGCAGATCACCAAGGCATCGGCGCACCTCAATCGCCAGATTGCATCGGTCAGCCGGGCGATGGTGGAGCAGACCAACACCGCGAAGGAATTCGCGACCAGCGTTGAAGGCATCCGCGCGCAAGCCGACCAGGCCGCGCGGGCGGCGGCCGAACAGGCGCGCACGATGAAGGAGATGGCGAAGGCCGCCGAGTCGTCGACCCGCGACATCCGCGCGCTCGCGAAGGGCAATCAACAGCACTCGAAGAGCACCACCCGAATCGTGTCGCAGATTGCCGACATTCGCCGCATCACGCAGCGTAATGCCGAAGGCGTCAGCAAGACCCGCGGCGGCACCGCCGACCTGCTCGAGCAGGCGCGCGCCTTGACGGGGCTGATGAACACGTCGACGGCTCGCCCGGCCAACGGCCGGCACGGGAGCAACGGACGCAACGGGCGCAACGGTCGTTAACGGATCGATGAATACCGCACCAACGCTGGGGGTGGTGACCACCGACCGCTCCCTCGTCATCCGCGGCTGGAACGAGTGGGTGGCGGAAGCGACCGGTCTGGCCGAAGGCGACGTCAGCGGCCGTTCGTTGCTGGAGTTTGTCGCGCCCGAGCGCGCCGACTTCTACCGCGACCTGCTCACGGAGATCATCGATTCCGGATCCGCGCGGGTGCTGGCGCCGGCGTTCCATCACTATCTGATCGCGTGCGCGCCCCGCACGCCGTCCGAACATTTCGATCAGATGCAGCAGCGCGTCACGATCGCCCCGCTGATGGCCGGCGATTCCTCGGTCGGGCTGATGATCACGCTCGAAGACGTCACCGCCCGGCTCGATCGCGAGCGCAGCCTGGCGGCGATGCTCGATCCGGCGTCGCCGCGGACGCAGGCGCTGGCGTCGGACGACTGGCAGGTGCGCGCGCAGGCGGTCCGGCATTTGAAGCAGTCGGCCTCGGTCGACGAACTGCGCCACCTGTTCGGCACGCTGCATCGCGATCACCAGAATCTCAACGTCCTCAACAGCGCGCTGCACGTGCTGATCGCCGCCGGCCGCACCGTCGTCGAGCCGCTGGTCGAGCTGTTGCGCGATCAGGCGGCCAACCTGCGCATGCACGCGGCCCTCGCGCTCGGCGAGCTCAGGGCGCAGGAAGCCACTTCCGAGCTGGTCTCGACGCTCGACGATCCCGACGAGAACGTGCGCTTCCACGCCATCGAGGCGCTCGGCCGCATCGGCGCCGCCGAATCGATCGACCCGCTCGCGAAGATCGCGGCGTCCGACAATTTCTTCCTCGCGTTCGCCGCCATCGATGCGTTGAGCAAGACCGATGATGCGCGCGTCGCGCCGCTGATGGTTTCGCTGCTCGACCAGGAATTGCTGCGCCCGGCGGCCATCGCCACGCTCGCCGCGATTGGCGACGAGGACTGCGTGCCCGCACTCGCGCGCGCGCTCGGCGATGGCGGCAGCGATGCGGCAGCGCTGGCCGCCGCGCTGGTCAGCATCCATCAACGCTACGACGACAACTTCGGCGCGGGCGCCGTGATCATCGAGACCGTGCGCGAGCACGTGACGGCGGGCGGGCGCGATCGCCTCGCCGGCATCGTCAACAGCAAGGAGACCGATCGCGTCGCCGCCGCGAGCGTCCTCGGCTGGCTCGGCCGCGACGCTCTGGACGCGTTGATCACGCTGGTCGGCGACGAGCAGCTTCACTCCTCGATCGCCGAGGGCGTCATTGCTGCCGGCCCCGACAGCGTCGCGCCACTGATCGAACTGCTCGATGCGACGAGCAGCCGCACCCGGATCGCAGCGGCGGAGCTGCTCGGACGGCTCGGCGATCGCCGGGCCATTGCGCCGCTGGTCCGGACCCTGGACGATGCCGAGGCCGACGTCGCCGCGGCAGCCGCGGCTGCGCTTGGCGGTCTTGGTGACAGTGCCGCCCTCGATGGTCTGGTCGGCCTGTTCGGCCATCCCAGCGCGACTGTCCGCCGGAGCGCGATCGCGGCCGTCAATGCGATTGGCGCGTCAACGACGGCCGCCGCCGTTCGCGCGGTCATGGGTGACGCGAATCCACGCGTGCGCGAGAGCGCCATTCGCGTCGCCGGATACTTCGGATTCCGCGACACCGCGTCTGTCATTCTTGCGGCGCTGGCAGATCCGGTCGAGGACGTCAGGCGCGCCGCCATCGAGCAGCTGCCGGTGCTGGACGAAGTGGATGCCGCGGGCCGGCTCGCCGCGGCGGTGGCCGCGGAGTCACCTCGTAATCGCGCCGCCGCCGCGCATGCGTTGAGACTGGTGGACGATCCGCGCGCCGACCTGGCGCTGCATGATGCGTTGCAGGACGCCGATGCGTGGGTGCGGTATTACGCAGCCACCTCGCTTGGCGAGCGGCAATCGGCCAAGGATGACGACGCGCTGGCAACCCTGGCACGCCGCGATCCGGCGCCGCACGTGCGCATCGCGGCGATGACGGCGCTCGGCGCCGTCAATCCACAGCTGGCGGCGCGCGCCGCC
>DASUSZ010000074.1:0-6943 GCA_036374815.1 Vicinamibacterales bacterium
CGCACCAACGCCCAGTCGCGCGCGGTTGAGGACTCGCTGCGCGCAGCGGGGATCGCGTACGTCGTGCTTGGCGGCGTCGGCTTCTACGAGCGCAAGGAAATCAAGGACGCGCTGTCGTACCTGAAGCTGATTCTCAACCCGCACGACGACATCGCGCTGCGGCGCGTGATCAACGTGCCGGCGCGCGGGATCGGCAAAGGCGTGATGGACGCGCTCGAGGCGGTCGATGTGTCGCAGGTTGATCTCAACCTGCCGCCGCTGCTGGCCGGGCTGTCGGCGACGTTCGCCCAGGATTCGTTGTGGACGAAGCTTGTCGCGGCGGTCGACGGCCGGTTGCTGTCTTCAAGGCAGGTTGCGTCGCTCGCCGCCTTCCGCGACCTGATCGTGACGCTCGCTGATGTCGCTCGCCGGGAAAGCGTCTCAATTCTCCTCGGCAAGGTGCTCGATCAGTCGGGCTATCTGCGCGACCTGCGCGAAGACAAGAGCGAAGAATCCGAAGGCCGCATCGAAAACCTGATGGAGCTGGTGTCAGCGGCAAACGAATACGAAACGCGCGAGGCCGAGCCGAGCCTCGGCGGCTTCGTCGATCGCTTGTCGCTGTTGTCCGACGTGGACAAGGAGCAGGGCAAGACCGATCCGAAGGTGATGATGATGACCCTGCATTCGGCGAAGGGTCTGGAATTTCCGACGGTCATTCTCGCGGGCCTTGAAGAGGGCCTGTTCCCGCACTCACGATCGCGTGACGATGAAGCGGAGCTCGAGGAGGAACGGCGCCTTTGCTACGTTGGCATCACCCGCGCGCGGAAACAGCTGGTGTTGACGAGCGCCGCCAGGCGGCGCGTGTTCGGCGAGTATCAGAACACCGAGCCGTCACGTTTCATCGACGAAATTCCCGCGGACCTGATCGAAGAAGATCGTCCCCAGCGGCCGGCCTACAGCAGCGGAACGGATTGGAGCTATCGCCCGAACCCGTATGCGCGGCGCGGCTACGGCTCACGCCGCGGCAGCGAAGAGGAAAGCGGCGGCAAGGTCGCGACGCAGAACTTCCGCTACGAGGAAGAGGATCAAACGCCCGGGTTCCGTCCTGGAGCACGCGTCAATCACGCCCAGTTCGGGCCGGGCACCGTCGTCTCGGTCGAGGACATCGAGGACGACCAGAAGCTGGTAGTGAAGTTCGTGAGCGTTGGGACAAAGACGCTACGGGCAAAGTACGCCAAGCTCACAGCGAGATAACACGAAGGCACGAAGATACGAAGACAAAACAGTTAAATACCAGTGCTGCTTAGGGGCGCTGGCGTTTAGAAGATTTGTTTTCGTGCCTCCGTACCTTCGTGCCTTCGTGTTTCCGGCGTGTCTATAAGCCGGAGATCTTGGTAATGATGGGCCGGCCTTCCCGTCCGCCGCCGGCGACGCGCTCGATCGTGATCACCAGCGTCTTCTCCGTGGTCTGGCCGTCGGGCGTCTTGAAGTCCGCCTTCACCGTCACGTCCTTCTTGATCGTCTCGCCTTCGAACGTTTTCGGATCGAGCGCGGGCTGACCCGGCTGCGTCAGCGACGCTTCGGCGACTCCCGTGGCGCGCTTGATCGCGGCGGTTGCCGCCGACGTGTTACGCGCGTGCGACGCGATGCCCTCGCGCCACTTGTCCCACTCTGCCTTGATCTTCTGCTGCGCGGGCGTGAACTTCGCGTCGGGCTGCGCCTCGAGCTTCAGCACTTCCTCGATCGCCTTGATGTTCGCGTTCTGATACTCGATCTTGGTCTTGAGGAATGCCTTCTCTTCCTCGGCGGCCTTCGCCTCGGCCTCGAACAGCGGCTTGAACGTCAGCGGCGTGCGCGTTTCAGGTCCGACGTTCTCGATCGTGAAGTCTTCGACCGATCCCTGCTCGCGCGGATCGATGATCACCGCCGACATGCGGCCGGCGGTGGTGTTGTCGCGGCCGCGGGCGGCGCGGAAAAACTGGTTGAGGAACTGGTGCTCGGGCGGACGCGAGCAGCCGATTGCGAATGCCATCGACGGGACGATCAAGAGAGCTGTTGCGACAACCTTCTTCATTCGCTTCTCCCCGGGAGAAGTAAAGTTCTCCCCTACGTTTCGCTAACCGCGGGACAACTAAAGTTGTCCCCTACGATTCCGGTGTCCCGCCCGATTCGGGTGTCTCGCCGCCATTTTCATCGGACGTAGGGGAGGACTTCAGTCCTCCCGCGGCGTCAGGCGGTTCGTCTCCGTTCGCGGCTTCCACGAGCGCGACCGACACGATCTTGTCCTCGCCTTCGAGCTCCATCAGCCGGACACCCTGCGTGGCGCGTCCGATGGTGCGAATCTCGTTCGCCGGCGTGCGCAGGATTTTGCCCCACTCCGTCATCACCAGCAACTCTTCGTTGGCGTGGATCTGCGCAATCGCCACCACCGGACCGTTCTTGTCGGTGACCTCGACGTTCTTCACGCCCAGGCCGCCGCGGCCGGTGACGCGATACTCGTCGATCAGCGTGTTCTTGGCGTAGCCCTTCTCGGTGACGGTCAGCAGCGTGCCGCCGGGTTTGGCCACCTGCATCGCCACCACTTCGTCGTTCTCGCGCAGCTGGATGCCGCGGACGCCGTAGGCGGTGCGGCCCATCGGGCGCACGTCGCCTTCGACGAACCTGATCGCCTTGCCGTCCCTGGTGCCGATGAAAATCTCGCTCGAGCCGTCCGACATCTGCACGTCGATGACGGCGTCGCCTTCTTCGATGCCCATCGCGATGATGCCGCCGGCGCGCGGGTTCGCAAACGCCGACAGCTCGGTCTTCTTGACCGTGCCCTTGCGCGTGCCCATCACGATGAAGTGCTGATCGTCGAATTCCTGCACCGCCAGCATCGCCGCCAGCTTCTCGCCCTGCTCGAACTGCACCAGGTTGGCGATCGACTTGCCCTTGCCGTCGGCGCCGACGTCGGGAATCTCGTGGACCTTGAGCCAATAGGCGCGGCCGCGATCCGAGAAGATCATCACGTACGAATGCGTCGACGCCACGAACAGGTGGTTGACGACGTCCTCTTCGCGCGTCCGCATGCCGATGCGGCCCTTGCCGCCGCGGTTCTGCGTGCGATACGTGGTGATCGGCGTGCGCTTGATGTAGCCGGTATCGGTGACCGTCACCGCGACGTCTTCCTCGGTGATCAGGTCCTCGATGCTGAAGTCGCCTTCTTCGTCGACCAGCTGCGTGCGCCGCGCGTCGGCGAACTTGGTCCTGATCGCCTTCAGCTCGTCGACGATGATCTGCAACAGCAGGCGCTGGCTGGCGAGAATGCCGCGCAGCTTCGTGATGAGCGCCGTCAGCTCCGCCAGCTCGTCGAGAATCTTCTGCCGCTCCAGGCCGGTCAGGCGCTGCAGCTGCATGTCGAGAATCGCCTGCGCCTGGATGTCGCTCAGCCCGAAATTCGTCGTCAGGCCCGTCTTCGCTTCGGGCGGGTTCTTCGAGCCGCGAATCAGCTTGATGACCGCGTCGAGATTGTCGAGCGCAATGCGCAGGCCTTCGAGGATGTGCGCGCGCGCTTCGGCCTTGCGCAGCTCGAACTCGATGCGCCGGCGAACGACTTCACGGCGGAAGTCGACGAAGTTCTCGACGACTTCGAGCAGGCTCAGCACCTTCGGCCGGCCGGCTACGATCGCCAGCGTGATGATGCCGAACGTCTGCTGCAGCTGGGTGTGCTTGTAGAGATTGTTGAGGATGACTTCCGCAACTTCGCCGCGCTTCAGCTCGACGACGATGCGCATGCCGTCGCGATCGGATTCATCGCGAAGATCCGAGATGCCCTCGATCGTCTTCTCGCGCACCAGCTCGGCGATCCGTTCGAGCAGGCGTGCCTTGTTCACCTGGTAGGGAATCTCGGTGACGATGATCTGTTCGCGATCGCCCTTCTTGGTCGTCTCGATCTCCGCCTTGGCGCGCACCTGGATCGAGCCGCGGCCGCTGACGTAGGCCTCGTGGATGCCGCGGCGCCCGACGATCAAACCGCCGGTGGGGAAGTCGGGGCCCGGAATCAGGCGAATGAGTTCTTTGAGCTTCTGTTCCCGCGACAGAACCTGACCCGTGGAACCACTGGAACCTGTGGAACCGGTGGCACCGGCGGTAGCCATCAGGGTGTTCTCGATGAACCAGATCACGCCGTCGCACACCTCGCCGAGGTTGTGCGGCGGAATGTTCGTCGCCATGCCGACCGCGATGCCCGTCGATCCATTGACGAGCAGGTTCGGATACGGCGCCGGCAGCACCGTCGGCTCCGTCGTCGTCTCGTCGAAGTTCGGCTGGAAGTCGACGGTCTGCTTGTCGAGATCGTCCATCAGGCTTTCGGCAAGCGCCTCGAGCCTGGCTTCCGTGTAGCGGTAGGCCGCCGGCGGGTCGCCGTCGACCGATCCGAAGTTGCCCTGGCCGTCGACCAGGGTGTTGCGCATGTTGAAGTCCTGCGCGAGGCGGACCAGCGTGTCGTAGGCGGGCGCGTCGCCGTGCGGATGGTAGTTGCCGATGACTTCGCCGACGATCTTCGCGCACTTGCGATACGCGCGGTTCGACGCCAGCCCCATCTGCCGCATCGCGTAGAGCACGCGGCGGTGCGCGGGCTTCAGGCCGTCGCGCACGTCGGGCAGCGCTCGACCAATGATTACGCTCATCGCGTAATCGAGGTACGAGCGTTTCATCTCGTCTTCGATGTTTACCGGTGTTCGATTGACGTTGACGTCCATCAGATGTCGAGGTTTTTCACTTCGAGGGCGTTATCCTCGATGAACTTGCGCCGCGGCTCGACCTGGTCGCCCATCAGCGTGGTGAACATCGAATCCGCTTCGGTGTGATCTTCGGCGCGCACCTGCAGCAGCGTCCGCACCTCGGGATTCATCGTCGTGGTCCACAGCGTCTCGGGATTCATTTCGCCGAGGCCCTTGTAGCGGTTGATTGCCACGCCTTTACGGCCGAGCGCGATGAAGTGATCGATGAACTCGTCGATCGACTTCAGCTGCGCAGCACCCTTCGCACCCGGTGCACGTGGTGCACCCTGCGTACCCGGCGCCGGTGCCAGGCCGATCGCGTTCAGCGCATCCTTCTCGTCCTGGGACAGCTCTTCGCCGGTTTCTTCGTTGATTGCTTCCTCTTCGACCGGCTGCGCCGCGCCGCCGCTGACCGTCACCTCGATCGGCCCCTTGCGCAGCGAGCGGACGACGGAGGCGATCTCGGCGTAGCTCGCCACGAGCGTGCGGAATTCGCCGGATGCCAGGAACTCGGGACCGATCGTGTCGATGCGCGAGTAGCCGCCGGCGCGATCGTCGACCTTCAGCGACCACGCGTTGTGCTCTTCGTCGCGCAGGATGGTGACATCGCGCACCGGCGTCGTCAGTTGATCGGCCAGGCCCTGCAGCGTGGCTTGATTGTCGAAGAAGGCGCGCCCGCGGGCATCGCGATCGAGCAGCGCCTCGACGATATCGCGCGCGTGGCCGCGGCGCTCGACCGTCGACAGGACGTTGCGATACGCGATCAGTCCATGCAGGAGCTTCTCGAGCTCCGGTCCCGACAGTTCGCTGCCTTCGGCGGTGCGAATCACCCGCGCTTCAACCGCGCGATGCACCAGGAAGTTCTCGAGCGCGCGCTCGTCCTTGATGTAGGTTTCCTGCCGGCCGCGCTTGGCGCGGAACAGCGGCGGCTGCGCAATGTAGATGTGGCCGCGCTCGACCAGCATCGGCATCTGCCGGTAGAAGAACGTCAGCAGCAGCGTGCGGATGTGCGAGCCGTCCACGTCCGCGTCGGTCATGATGATCACGCGGTGGTAGCGCAGCTTGTCGATGTCGAAATCCTCGACGCCGATGCCGCAGCCAAGCGCCGCGATCATCGTCTTGATCTCGTCGGAGCTGAGCATGCGATCGAGGCGCGCCCGCTCGACGTTCAGGATCTTGCCCTTGATCGGCAGAATCGCCTGGAAGCGGCGATCGCGGCCCTGCTTGGCTGAACCGCCTGCCGATTCGCCCTCGACGATGTAAATCTCGGCCTGCGCCGGATCGCGCTCCTGGCAATCGGCAAGCTTGCCGGGCAGCGAGCTGCCGTCGAGCGCGCCTTTGCGTCGCACCAGGTCGCGCGCCTTGCGCGCCGCATCGCGGGCGCGCGCCGCATCCACCGACTTCTGGACGATCTTGCGCGCGATCGCCGGGTTCTCTTCGAGGAACGCGCCAAGCCGGTCGTTGACGATCGATTCAACGATGCCCTTGACCTCGGTGTTACCGAGCTTGGTCTTGGTCTGGCCCTCGAACTGGGGCTGCGGAATCTTGACGCTGATGACCGTGGTCAGGCCTTCGCGAATGTCGTCGCCGCTGATCGTGGTGTCTTTCAGATCCTTGGCGAGGTTGTTCGCGGTGGCATACGCGTTGACCGTGCGCGTCAGCGCGGCGCGGAACCCCGACAGGTGCGTGCCGCCTTCGTGCGTGTTGATGTTGTTGGCGAACGAAAATTCCTGCGGGTTGTAGCCGTCGTTCCACTGCATCGCGATCTCGACGTTGATGCCGTCGCGATCGCCGGTCATGAACACCGGCTTCTCGTTCACCACACCCTTGTTCTTGTTGAGGTGCTCGACGAACGAGACGATGCCGCCTTCGTAGTGGAAGTGATGGCTCTTGCCTGTTTCACGCTCGTCGTCGAGCGTCACGGTGACGCCGGCGTTGAGGAACGCGAGCTCGCGCAACCGGCCGGCCAGTGTGTCGAAGCTGAACTCGGTGATCTCGAAGATCTGCGGATCGGGCTTGAACGTGACCTTGGTGCCACGGCGCTTGGTCGTACCGGTCACCGTCAGGTCGGTAACCGGATTGCCGCGTTCGTAACTTTGCTGGTGCGTCTGCTCGTTGCGCCAGATCTCGAGATCGAGGCGCTCCGACAATGCGTTAACGACCGACACACCGACGCCGTGCAGACCGCCTGAAACCTTGTAGGC
>DASUSZ010000075.1:0-29260 GCA_036374815.1 Vicinamibacterales bacterium
CGCATGCGGCACCGGGCTCGGGTGCACGCCGCCGGCGACGAGGCCGGCAATGTGCGCCATGTCGACCATCAACGGCGCGCCGACGCGTTTGGCGGCGGCGCTCATGCGCGCGAAATCGATCACGCGCGGGTACGCGCTGGCGCCGACGATGATCATTTTCGGCTTGTGCTGATCGGCGAGCTTCTCGAACTCCTCGTAATCGATCCGCTCGTCGTCGCGGCGGACGCCGTACGGAACGATCGTGTAGAGCTTGCCGGAGAAATTCAGCGGGTGGCCGTGCGTGAGGTGTCCGCCGTGCGCGAGGTTCATGCCGAGCACAGTGTCGCCGGGCTTGAGCAGCGTCAGATAGACGCTCATGTTCGCCTGCGCGCCCGAGTGCGGCTGCACGTTGACGTGATCGGCGCCGAACAGCTGCTTCGCGCGCGCGATCGCGAGCGATTCGGCAACGTCGACGAATTCGCAGCCGCCGTAGTAGCGCTTGCCGGGGTAGCCTTCGGCGTACTTGTTCGTCATCACCGAGCCGGCGGCTTCGAGCACGGCGGAGCTGACGAAGTTTTCCGACGCGATCAGCTCGAGCCCGTGCGCCTGCCGCTCGGTTTCGTTGGCAATCGCTGCCGCAATCTCGGGATCCGACTGCGCGAGCGTCAATGACATGAGGGATTTGGACATGCGGATTTCACAGTTTAGCAGTCCCGTGAATCCTTGTGAGGATCCGCCCTCAGGCGGACCGCGTCACGGCTCGAGCGCGTGAATCTTCGACACTCGGTTCGCGTGGCGTCCGCCCTCGAACGGCGTTTGCAGGAAGGTCTTCACGATCTCGCGCGCGCGCGACTCCGGCAGCATGCGCGCGCCGAGCGTCAGCACGTTGAGATCGTTGTGCTCGCGCGCCAGCTTCGCCGTGTCGCTGTCGACGATCGCCGCGGACCGCACCCCGGGCACCTTGTTGGCCGCGATCGCCATGCCCACGCCCGTGCCGCACACCAGGATGCCGCGATCGAACGAGCCGCCGGCCACGCCTTCGGCCACCGCCTTCGCGAAATCCGGGTAGTCCACCGACTGCGCGTTCGAGGTGCCGAAGTCCTGGTAGGCGATGCCCAATTCGTCGAGCAGCTTCTTCAACGAATCCTTGAGTTGGAAGCCGGCATGGTCCGCCCCAATCGCGACTTTCATCGCCGCGATTGTAACGAAGACTGACATCGCATCAGCCGTTTTTGTTTCATTTTCTGCGACACGTTGTTCCACGTACGTAGAAACTGCATCAGAATCGGGGGTGGCGATGTCAGTCTTCGTTACAAATGGCGACGGCGATTCTTAAACCGCGCGGCGAGGAGCGCGTCCGCGGCGGACATCCGTGGGTCTACCGCTCCGACATCGCCGACGTCGTCGATCCCGAGCCCGGCGCGGTGGTCGACGTGCGCGGCGCGCGCAACAAGATGCTCGGGCACGCCCTCTTCAGCGATCAATCGCAGATCACCATCCGCATGATCTCGCGAGGCGATGCGCCGATCGACGACGCGTTCTGGCGCGCGCGGCTCGAGGCGGCGATTCGCTTCCGCGACAGCCTCCAGATCAACGCGACGGCATTTCGCCTCGTGCACGGCGAGGCCGATCTGCTGCCCTCGCTGATCGTCGACCGCTACGACGACTACCTGGTGATGCAGACGCTGTCGCAGGGCATGGATCGCCTGGCGCCGACGCTCGTGAAGCTGCTGGCCGACCTCACCGGCGTCAAGGGCATCCTCGCGCGCAACGATCCGAAAGTGCGCCGCCTCGAAGGCCTCGATCAGAAAGTGGAGGTGATGTACGGCGAGGTGCCGGAAACGATCAACGTCTACGAAGCCGGCATCACCTACAGCGTCGATCCGTGGCACGGGCAGAAGACCGGCTTGTTCCTCGATCAGCGCGAGAACCGCGAGGCGGCCGCGCGTTACGCGCACGGCAAGCTGCTCGACTGTTTCAGCTACAACGGCGGATTCGGACTGGTGCTGGCGTCGAAATGCGACTCGGTCGAGGCGCTCGACGTCTCCGCCGACGCCGTTGAGCGCATTACCGCCAACGCCGCCGCCAACGGCATCACCAACCTCACGGCCCGCGAAGCCAACGTCTTCGACGAGCTCCGCCATCTCGAGCGCGACGGCGCCCGCTACGACACGATCGTTCTCGACCCGCCCGCCTTCGCCAAGAACAAGGTGTCGATCCCCAACGCCATGGCCGGCTACAAGGAGATCAATCTCCGCGCGCTGCGGTTGCTGAACCCCGGCGGGTACCTGGTCACTTGCAGCTGCTCCTACAACGTGGATGAAGCGATGTTCGCCGAGGCCGTTTTCGACGCCTCCGCCGACGCCCATGTTCCGGTCACAGTGGTCGAAAAGCGCATGCAGGGCCGCGACCATCCGGTGCTGCTGGGCGTTCCGGAAACCTATTACCTGAAGAGCTTTATTCTCAGGAAGTTAGCGTAAAATTAAAGGTCCGGGACACGGATAAACGCCCGGGACGGCATACGCGTAAGTCATGGTAGCCATTAGAGGTTTCTGGAGTGACAGGTCCTTCCGGGGCTTGATAAACTCCCCAACCGCAGTAGTTTCGGACACATCCGTAAGACTTTCGGAGGGGAAGATGGTCAATCGTTTCGTCGGCCGGTTCGTGATCGGAGCGGTGGGCGCAGTGGGCCTCCTGGCTCTGCCTGCCACGCTTTCCGCGCAAACCGCCGTCGTACCGACGTTCACCAAGGACGTCGCGCCGATTTTCCAGGCAAAGTGCGAGTCATGCCACCGGCCTGATTCGATCGCGCCGATGTCGCTGCAGACGTATCAGGAAGCACGCCCGTGGGCGCGCTCGATCCGTGATCGCGTCGCGTCGCGCAACATGCCGCCCTGGCACATCGATCCCAACGTCGGCATCCAGCACTATCAGAACGATCGCTCGCTGTCGCAGAAGGAAATCGACACGATCGTGAAGTGGGCCTCGAACGGCGCGCCGCAGGGCGATCCCAAGGACATGCCCGCCCCGATCAAGTGGGCCGAAGCCAACGGCTGGAACTACGAGAAGAAGTTCGGCGGACCGCCCGACCTGATCATCCGCTCGCCGAAGTACAAGCAGAAGGGCGGCGCGATGGACGCGTGGTACAAGCCGGTGAGCGAAGTGCCGCTGACCGAACCGCGCTGGGTCCGCGCCATCGAAATGCGTCCCGGCACCATCAAGGGCCGCAAGATCACCCATCACGCGCTCGCTTACCTGCTGCAGGACGATCGCGAAGCGGTCAAGCAGGGCCTGATCAGCGCCGACAACGACAGCGGCGCCGGCCTCTTCATGGAATGGGCCGTGAACAAGGAAGGCGAGATCATGCGCCCGAACACCGGCAAGCTGTTGCTGCCGGGCGCCAAGTTCCGCTGGGACATTCACTACAGCGACGGCGGTGAGGACATCGAAGACGTCGTCGAGATGGGCATCTACCTGTATCCGAAAGGCCAGGAGCCGAAGTTCCGCACGATGCTGTCGCTCTACAGCGGCATCCAGGGCGGCAACCGCGCCCTCGACATCGCGCCGAACACCGTCAGCGTGACGCAGAACTTCCACGTCATGCGCAAGGCGGGGCGCATCGAAAACTTCCAGCCGCACATGCACCTCCGCGGCAAGGCGCAGATGCTCGAAGCAATCCTGCCGAACGGCCAGACGCAGGTGCTCGGGCACGTCAATCGCTTCGAGTTCAACTGGATGAACAACTACGTGTTCGCCGACGACTACGCGCCGCTGCTGCCGAAGGGCACCATCCTGCGCGTGACCTCGTGGCACGACAACACGGCCGCCAACAAGAACAATCCCGATCCGAATCAGTGGGTCGGCTGGGGTGATCGCACCGTCGACGAGATGGCGCACCTCTGGATCAACATCACCTACATGAACGACGACGACTTCAACAAGGAAGTCGAAGCTCGGAAGCAGAAGCTCGCGGCGACGACGACCGATCGCCAGCAGCAGTAAGGACACGGGTTATCGAACGCCGGGATTGGTTTTCGGCCAGCAGCTGAAAACGTCCCGGCGTTTTGTTTTTCGCAGGAGCCACGCATGAAAATTCAGGGGAAGATCGGGCGCCTCGCCGCGGCGCTCGTTGCGTTCGCGTGTCTGGCAGGCGTGACGCCGCGCGCGCAGCAGGAACTGGTGATGGAGCCGCTGAAGGACGCGGGCCTCAACGTCTATCCCGCGTTCGAAGGCTGGTACCAGAACCCCGACGGCACCTACACGCTGCTGGTCGGCTACTACAACCGCAACAAGAAGCAGATTCTCGACATTCCGATCGGTCCTGAAAACCGCATCGAGCCCGGTGGCCCCGATCAGGGCCAGCCGACGCATTTCCTCGTCGGCCGCGGCTGGGGCACCGTTGCGATCAAGGTGCCGAAGGATTTCGGACAGAAGAAGCTGACCTGGACGCTCACCGCCAACGGCAAGACCGTGTCGACGCCGCTCGGCCTCACCAAGGGCTACCAGATCGAGCCGTTCCTCGATGCGGCGATGGGCAACAAGCCGCCGACGATCAAGTTCAGCCCGACCGGCAAGGAACTGACGGGACCGCCCGCGCCCTTGTCTGAGGCGCACGTCGTCAATGGCGTTGCCGGCGAGCCTGTCACGCTGACGTATTGGATCAGCGACGATGGCCATGAGGAGCCGCCGACGGGTGGCTCGGCCGCGGCGGCGCCGCCGGGAGGCGCGAATGCGCCGCCGCGCCGTCCGCGTCTCAGCACGATCCTCTCGAAGTACCGCGGCCCCGGCGACATCCGCTTCGCGGACTCGACGCCGGACATCGACTTCAAGGAGAACAAGGTCACCACCACCGCCACGTTCT
The DNA here is from genome assembly GCA_036374815.1 of Vicinamibacterales bacterium. Lineage (GTDB taxonomy): Bacteria > Acidobacteriota > Vicinamibacteria > Vicinamibacterales > UBA2999 > 12-FULL-67-14b. The sequence goes on from DASUSZ010000075.1 coordinate 4,841, forward strand.
CGCTGCCGGGTGAGTACTTCATCCGCATCGAAGGCAACGATTCGTCCGGCGTGGGCGGCGGCGGGTTCCAGTGCTGCTGGACCACCGCCTACATCAAGGCCGTGATCAAGGGCGGGGCATCGACCGCGAAATAACGGACCAGCGTAAACGTTGTTCGCACCAGGAAACATGGCCGCGATTCACGAAAGTGGATCGCGGCTTTTCTTTTCGGCGTTGACTGCCTCGATGCACAACGTTACCTTCATGGCTGCTTTACGCGAGCCGGCGCCTCTTAGCGGCAGGCGTGGTGGTTCGTTTGATTGGGGGAAAACAGATGGCGCGTAAGTTTGTTGTACGGACGTTTCTGCTTGGACTCGCAAGCATCGTTCTGCTCCCCGCGCTGGCGGCGGCGCAGAGCGTGTTCACGGGCACGGTGAAAGACACGTCGGGCGCGGTGATGCCCGGCGTCACGGTCGAAGCCGCCAGCCCGGTGCTGATCGAAAAAGTGAAGTCGGCGATCACCGACGAAAACGGCCAGTACCGCATCGTCGATCTTCGTCCCGGCGTCTACTCGCTCACGTTCACGCTGCCTGGATTCAACACCCAGACGCGCGAAGGCATCGAGCTGCAGTCGAACTTCACCGCGACGATCGACGTGGCGCTGAGCGTCGGCACGCTGCAGGAGTCGGTCACCGTCTCGGGCGCGTCGCCGGTCGTGGACGTGCAGAGCAACGTCAAGCAGCAGGTGCTGTCGCGTGAAGTGCTCGACGCGGTGCCGACCGCCAAGACCATCCAGGGCCTTGGCCAGCTGGTGCTCGGCGTCACGCTGAACTCGCCTGATGTCGGCGGTTCGCGCGCGATGCAGCAGACCTACTTCGCGATCCGCGGCACCGGCGGCGCGCAGTCGGTGGTGCTGGTCGACGGCCTGATGACCAACGGCCTGATGGGCGACGGCGCCGTGCAGGCGTATCACAACGAAGCGATGTCGCAGGAAATGGTCTACCAGACCGCGGGCGGCGCGGCCGAGACGCTGACCGGCGGCATCACCATGAACCTCGTGCCGAAAGACGGCGGCAACCAGTTCCGCGGCGGCGCGAAGTGGGCGCGGTCGCCGGAATCGTGGCAGGGCAACAACCTGACCGATCGCCTCAAGAGCATGGGCGTGACCGGCGTCGATCGCATCGATCATTTCGAGGAGTTCAACGTCGAGCAGGGCGGCCCGATCATGAAGAACAAGCTGTGGTTCTTCGGTGCGTTCCGCCAGGCCTACTACGACAAGCCGATTGCGAACACGTTCATGACCGACGGCAGCCTGCCGTATCCGCAGGCCTACGCGCGCTGCGCGGCGAACCCCGGTTCGTGCGAGCAGGGCATCTCCGACGAGAAGATGGCCAACCCGGTCCTGCGCCTGACGTGGCAGGCGTCCGAGCGCAACAAGCTCGCCGTCTACATGGACCGCGCGCTGCGCCTGCGCGGCCACGCGATGGGCTCGCTCACCGATCCGCGCACCGCGTCGGTGATCTGGAACACGCCGACGTTCGCCACCGGATCGCTGAAGTGGACCTCGACGCTGTCGTCGAAGCTGTTGCTCGAAGTCGGCACCTCGTTCAACCGCGAGCGCTACGACAACCTGTATCAGCCCGGCGTCCTCGCCGAGCGCGGCACTCCGGAGTGGTATCGCAACGTGCGCAAGGACGACACCAGCACCGGCTTTTTGTGGAACGCGTCGAGCGCGCAGCTTGGCAACTATCCGGATCGCTACAACGTGCAGGGCTCGCTGTCGTACGTCACCGGCGCGCACAACTTCAAGGTCGGCGTGATGGATCAGTGGGGCTACTACCGCCGCTACAACAACGCCAACGCCGATCTCTACCAGACCTACCAGAACGGCGTGCCGCTGCGCGTCACCGTGCTGAACACGCCGCTCGAAGTCCAGGAGAACCTCGGCGCGAACTTCGGCATCTACGCGCAGGACTCGTGGAACCTCGGCAAGCTGACGCTGAACTACGGCCTCCGCTTCGATTACCTGAACCAGTACATCGTCGGCCAGCCGGCGATGCAGGGACGCTTCGCGAACGTGGCGGCGTACGACGACATCCAACTGCCGACGTGGAAGGACGTGTCGCCGCGCGTGTCGGCGGTCTACAACCTGAGCGGCGACGGCAAGACCGCGGTTCGCGTCGGCTACAACAAGTTCGTGACGGCGCAGACCACCGGCTTCGCGCAGCTGTACAACCCGACGGCGCTGACCACGCAGCAGCTGGCGTGGACCGACGTCAACGGCAACGACATCGCGGACGGCGAGCGTGGCTGCGTCGGGTACCCGACGGCCGGCTGCGAGATCAACTTCGCCGGCCTGCCGTCGAACTTCGGCGTGCGCTCGCTGGCGCAGTTCGATCCGGACCTGAAGCGTCCCTATCAGCTGGCGTTCAACGCCGGCGTCACGCATGAAGTGCTGACCGGCCTGACGCTGTCGTTTGAATACTTACGCAGCGATTTCAGGAACATCACCGTGCGTCAGAACTCGCTGCGCACCGCAGCCAGCTACGATCAGTTCACGGTAGCCAGCCCGCTCGACGGCAAGAGCATCAACGTGTGGCTGCCGAAGCCGGGCGTGGCCTCGCAGGTGGCCAACATCGACAGCACCAGCGAGGACATGAAGCGCTGGTACAACGGCTTCGACATGTCGTTCAACGCGCGCATGCGCGGCGGCATTCGCGCGTTCGGCGGCCTCAGCATCGAGCGGTCGTTGAACGACGTCTGCGTGTCGGCGGCGAGCGATCCGAACCGTTCGCTCTACTGCAACCAGGCGGAGAGCGGCATCCCGTGGCAGAAGCAGGTCAAGGCGACGGTCGTCTATCCGTTGCCGTGGCAGGGCATCTCGGTCAGCGCCGCCTATCAGGGCCTCAACGGCTACCTGTCGGGCACCGCTGCGCAGGCCTACGGCGGCTTCACGGCCGGCACCGGCTTCGACAATCCGCGCGGCCTCGGCACCTTCTGGCTCGTGACGCCGACGCTTCGTTACGCGGCCAACTGCACGGGATCGTGCACGCCGGGCGCGCTCGTGCTGCCGGCGATGTCGGCAAGCGGCGTCGCTTCGATCAGCGTGCCGCTGGTTGCTCCTGAGACCGAGTACACGCCGCGCATCAACCAGTTCGACTTCTCGGCGAGCAAGAGCATCGAGTTCGGCGCGATCCGCGTGACGCCGAAGCTCGACATCTTCAATGCGCTCAACTCGGACGATTACACCAGCGTGGTGTCGACGCAGTTCGGCGCGGCCACCTACATGCGTCCCTCGGTCGTGCTGCAGGGCCGCATCATTCGCGTCGGCGCGGACGTGCGGTGGTAGCGGGCTTACGGGCTTACGGTCCTACGGGCTTGAGAACTTAGGGTCTTAGACATGCATGAGGCGGGGGCGTAAACCCCCGCCTTTCTTTTTTTCTATACTGGCTCCATCACCATGGTCGCCGCCCTGACGCTGACCGTCTTCGTCTTCACGACGGCGGACTGCCCGATCTCGAATCGCTACGCGCCGGAGATTCAGCGGCTCGCGGCGAAGTACGGCGGCAACGCGAAGTTTGTGCTCGTCTATCCCGTCGAGGCCGATACGCCGCAGGTCATCAGCGAGCACAAGAAAAAGTTCGGCTACGCGCTCGACCATATCCGCGATACCGATCGCAAACTGCTGAAGCTGACGGGCGTTACCGTGACGCCCGAAGTGGCGTTGATGAACGGCGACAAGCTGCTGTATCGCGGCCGCATCGACGATCGGTATGTGGAGCTCGGGCGCGAGCGGCCGAAACCAACGACGCGTGATCTCGAAGACGCGTTGACGGCTGCGATCGCGGGCAAGCCGATCGCGATCAAGGAAACGCGCGCCGTCGGCTGCATCCTCTCGGACCTGGTGAAATGACAGGGCGTTCCGTTCTGCGTTCTGCCTTTGGCCTTCTGCCTCTGGCCTTTTGCCTTCTGCCTTTCACCGCGAGCGCGCAGACCTTCGCGCGCGACATCGCGCCGATTGTTTTCGACGCGTGCGTCTCGTGCCATCGGTCGAATGGCCCGGGCCCGTTTCCATTAACCACCTATGAAGAAGTGCGGCGCCGCGCGACCCAGATCGCGGAAGTGACGCGGTCGCGCTTCATGCCGCCGTGGAAAGTGTCGCCCGGCGTCGGACACTTCGTTGGCCAGCGGCTGCTGACCGATCGCGAAATCGCGTTGATCGATCAGTGGGCGAAGAGCGGCGCGGCCGAAGGCACTCGTGGCGATCTGCCGGCGTTGCCGAAACATGCCGACGGCTGGCTGCTCGGCAAGCCCGATCTGATCGTCAGGCCTGAAGCGGCGTTCACGCTGCCGGCGCTGCAGACCGACGCGTTTCGGATCTTTGCCATCCGCGTCCCGATCGCGAAGCGGACCTACGTCACCGGCATCGAGTTTCATCCCGGCAACGCGCGTGTCGTCCATCACGCCAACATCCGCATCGATCGCACCGCGGCAACGCGCAGGCTTGACGAGGCCGATCCGCTGCCCGGTTACGACGGTTTGATGCCGCGTTCCGCGGAATATCCCGAGGGGCATTTCCTCGGCTGGACGCCCGGACAGATCGCGCCGCTGGTGCAGCCCGAGCTCGCGTGGACGCTCGAGCCCGGCAGCGATCTGGTCGTGCAGCTGCACATGCAACCGTCGGGCGCCGTTGAAGAAGTGCTGCCGGAGATTGGCTTCTATTTCACGGACCGCGCGCCGCAGCGAACGCCGACCATCCTGCGGCTTGGCTCGCAAGGGATCGACATTCCGCCGGGTGAATCGAACTACGTGGTTCGCGACTCGTACGTGTTGCCGGCGGACGTGCAGCTGCTTGCGATCCAGCCGCACGCGCACTATCGCGCGAAGGAGATCAAAGGCACCGCGACGTTTCCCGATGGCACGTCGCGCGTCGTGATGCACATCGCGGATTGGGATTTTCGCTGGCAGCACGTCTATCGCCACGCCACGCCGATACCGCTGCCGAAGGGGACGCGACTGTCGATGGAATATACCTACGACAATTCGGCATCCAACGTGCGCAATCCGGAGCTGCCGCCGGCGCGGGTGTTCTGGGGCCAGCGTTCGAAAGACGAAATGGGCGACCTGTGGTTCCAGCTCGTTGCATCGAACGAGACCGATCGCGTCCGCATGAGCAATGAGATCACCGCCAAGATGACTGGCGAGGACATCGTCGGCTACGAGACGATGCTGAAGGTGACTCCCAACGATGCGGAGCTGCACGACGACGTGGCGCTGCTGTATCTTGGAATGGGCTTCGCCGCCAACGCGGTGCGCCACTTCCAGGCGTCGGCGTTGCTGAAGCCTGAATCAGCCGCGGCGCACTTCAACCTCGGCACCGCCCAGGCGCAGGCGGGCCGCTTCGAAGACGCGATTCGCTCGCTGCGTGAAGCACTGAAGCGCCGTCCCGATTACGCGCTGGCGCACGGCAACCTTGGCCGCGTGTTGCTGGTGAAAGGCGAGCACGCCGACGCGCTCGAGCACTTCCAGGAAGCGGTCCGGCTCGAGCCGAACAATCCGCAGAACTTGTTGGGATTGTCGGAGGCGCTCGCCGTGCGCGGCGCCTACGACCTGGCGATTGAAACGATCGAGCGCGCGATGAAGCTGCCGCTCTCGGAAAACCTGGCGCGCGAGATTTTCGCGAAGCGCGCGGAGTATCTGAAAAAGAAGTAGCTAGTAGCTAGTAATTGGTAGCTAGAAGAACAGTGTATTTTCTAGCTACTAGCTACTAGCTACTAGCTACTAGCTACCAGCTACTATTTTCTTGATCAGCGGCTCGAGTTGCTCCGCGGTCGGCTGTCCGGGCAGATAACTCGAGACTTTGCCGTCGCGATCGATCATCACGTAGGTCGGCGTCGTCGACACGCCGTAGTTCAAGTAGACCTCGTCGCTGACCGGCACCGGCACCGACTTCATCCACGGATAGAACTCGTCGCGGACCTGCTCGATGTATTTCAATTCCTCGGCCGGGCCGACCGGGCGCCGCTTTTCGGCGTAGCCGAATCGCTGCGTCGGCGCGAGCACGACGATGCCGCTGCTGCGGTACTTGTTGACGATGGCATCGAGGATCGGGCCCTGCTTCTTGCAGTCGCCGCACCAGTGCGCCCACATGAACAGCACCACCGGCTTGCCCTTCAACTCCGCGGGCGTCGGCGCCTTCGGGCCGAGCCATTCGGTTGATGCCCACGGCAGCGCGGGCTGGCCTTCGAGGCTCAGCACGTGCAGGTTCTTGTTCAGGCGCATCAGGATCGAGGTGTCCTTGTAGCGCTCGATTTCCTGCTGCAGATATGAGACGGCTTCCGAACGGCGGCCCTGGCCCGCCGTGGCGAGCGCCGTTACTTCGATCGCCGCGCCCAGCGCAATCGGCAACCTTGCTTCGTCATCGAGCTTGCGCGTCTTCAGCTGCTCTTCGACGATCTCGTAAGTGCGCGCGGCGTAGGTCATTGCCTCGTCGTAGCGCTTCGCCGCAACGAAGCCGCGGCCGAGCCACGAGAACGCTTCGATCGCGATCGGCGTGGTGCCGTTGGCGTTCATGTCGTCGAGCACGAGCTTCTCGGCCTTCTTGAAGTCGTTCTCCGCGATCGCATCGCGCACGAGTTGCACGATGGTCTTCGGCGGCGGCGCGGTCTGGGCGAGCGCGGGAGAGACAATCAGAGACAATCCGAGAGCAGCGAGCATCGTCTTCATGACGGTGAGAATACTATCGATCACCCTTTATAGTGAGCCATGCGCAAAGCTCTTCTGCTCGTTGCCGGACTGGCACTCATCTCGACCGTTTCCTCCACCGCACAGATACGGCCGATTCGAGGATTCCCTGATGACGCGGTTGCGGCGCAGCGGCAGCGTGAAGAGCAGTTCCGAAAAATTCCGGACAGCGCGCGGCTGAAGGAATACATGGAAGCGATGGCGGGCGAACCGCACGTCGCGGGCCAGCCGTCTTCGAAGAAAGTCGCCGACTACGCGCTCGCGAAATTCAGGTCGTTCGGCCTCGATGCGAAGCTCGAAGAGTTCGAAGCGATGATGCCGTGGCCGATCGAGACGACGGTCGAAGTCGTCGGCCCGGAGAAGTACACGCTGCGCGTGAAGGAGCCGGTGCTGCCGGAAGATCCGGATTCCGGCGATCAAACGCCGCTCTACAACGCGTATTCGGGCGACGGCGACGTGACGGGCGAAGTGGTTTACGTGAACTACGGCATGCCCGCGGACTACGTGCGGCTCAAGGAGCTGGGCGTCGACGTCAAGGGCAAGATCGTCATCGCGCGTTACGGCGCGGGCTGGCGCGGCATCAAGCCGAAGGTCGCGCACGAGAATGGCGCGATCGGCTGCCTGATTTATTCGGACCCGAGAGACGACGGTTATTACGCCGGCGACGTGTATCCGGAGGGGCCGTTCCGGCCCGAGTTCGGCGCGCAGCGCGGCAGCGTGATGGATATGCCGATTCACGCCGGCGATCCGCTGACGCCGGGATGGGGCAGCGAAGCCGGTGGGCGGAAGAACCGCATCGAGGATGCCGTCACGATCCTGAAGATTCCGGTGCTGCCGATCTCGTATGGCGATGCCGCGCCGATCCTGCGCCAGCTCAAAGGCAAGGTGGTGCCCAACGAATGGAAGGGCGCGCTGCCGTTCACGTATCACGTCGGCCCTGGTCCGGCGCGCGTGCGCATGAACCTGCGGTTCGAATGGAAGAACCGTCCGCTTTACAACGTGGTGGCGCGCATCCCCGGAACGACACGGCCCGACGAATGGATCATCTTCGGCAACCACCATGATGCGTGGGTGAGCGGCGCCGACGATCCGATCAGCGGCGCATCCGCGCTGATGGAAACCGCGCGCGGCCTCGGCGAAATGCTGAAGACCGGCTGGCGCCCGTCGCGCACCATCGTGCTCGCGCTATGGGACGGCGAAGAGTGGGGCCTGCTCGGATCGACCGAATGGGCGGAGAAGCATAGCGCCGAGTTGAAGCAGAAGGCCGCCGTCTACATCAACACCGACGGCACCGGCAAAGGCTGGTTGAACGCCGGCGGCTCGCATGGCCTGCAGCAGTTCATGGGCGAAGTGGCGAAGGACGTGATGGATCCGCGGACCGGCAAGCCGGTGTTCGAGGAAGCGCGGCGCCGCGCCATTCTCGGCGAGCCGGAAGCCGATCGAAAAGTCGCGGAAGCGGACGCAGCCCTTCGCATCGCGCCGCTCGGATCGGGATCGGACTTCACGCCGTTCCTGCAGCACCTCACGGTGTCGGTGCTGAACGTGAGCTTTGGCGGCGAGAGCCCCGGCGGCGTGTACCACTCGGCCTACGACACCATCAAGTGGTATCAGACCTACTCCGACACCGACTACAGCTACGGCCGCACGTTGTCGCAGCTGACAGGAACCCTGATCATGCGCCTCGCCGATGCGCCGGTTCTGCCATTCCAGTACTCCGACACCGCGGACACGCTGCTGCGTTACGTGGTCGAGATCGAGAAGCTGGCCGAGACCAAGAAGGATTCGAAGGTCGACATGAAACCGGTGCGCGCGGCCGTGGAAGCGTTGAAGGCGGCGGGCCAGAATTTCGAGAAGGCGTACGCGTCGGTGAGCAAGGCCGATTCGCGGGCGCTGCTCGCAAAGAAAGAGCTGCAGCAGTTGAACAAATTGTTGCTGACGTCGGAGCAGAAGCTCGGCAACAGCGACGGCCTGCCGCGCCGCGACTGGTTCAAGCACCAGATTTACGCGCCAGGCTTCTACACCGGCTACGGCGTCAAGACGATGCCGCAGATCCGCGAGGGTCTCGAAGAAAATCGATTCACCGAGGCGCAGGGCGGCGTCCGCACCGTGTCGGCGGCGATCAACGCGCTGGCGGCGCAGGTGAACGAAGCCGCACGAGCGTTGGAGGCGGCGGTCAAGTAGCCGTGCCTGGCCGATGTCGAAGAACCGGCTGATCGCAGCAGTCAGGAATCTCGATCGATGCCTTTGTCCCTGACGAGCACACGCTGAGTGTCGATCCGGCTCTTGGCGCCGCGCTTGGCGGCGTGCGCATCATGGTGCGCGCATCGGATGCGGAGCGCGCGCGTCAGGTGATCGCCGCGCTATTGTAAGAAGCATGCAGCTCGCGATGATCGCCGTCGCCGCGATCGCCCTCGTGTTCTCACAGGCGACGACCGCCGTCACCGAGTGGCCGCAGTGGCGCGGCCCGTTCAACACCGGGATGGCCGCGGGCGATGCGCCGGTCAGTTGGAACGCAGGCAACATCCGCTGGCAACTGCCGATCCCGGGCCGCGGACACTCGACTCCCGTCGTTGCCGGCAATCGCATGTTCCTGACGACGGCGATACCGACAGGCAAGAGCAGCGGCGTGCGATCCTCAGGGCGAGCCGGCGGCGGCGCCGACGCGGGTCTCGAACATCGCTTCGAAGTGCTGGCGATCGATCGCAACAGCGGAAAGCTGCTTTGGCAGCGCACCGCAATCGTGGCCACGCCGCACGAGGGTTATCACCGCACCTACGGCAGCTTCGCGTCCAACTCGCCGGTCACCGACGGGACGCGCGTATATGCGTTCTTCGGCTCCCGCGGTCTCTATGCCTACGACCTGAACGGCACGCTCGTCTGGAAGAAGGACTTCGGCGTGCAGATGCGCATGGACCTCGCGTTCGGCGAGGGTACGCCGCTGACGTTGCACGACGGCCGCCTGCTGTTGCACTTCGATCACCTCGACACGGGCTTCCTGGTGATGCTCGACCCGGGGACCGGCCGAGAGATCTGGCGCACCAAACGAACCGAGCGCTACAACTGGGCTGCACCGTACGTTGCGACGCAGGGCGGCCGCCGCCAGATCATCGTCAGCGGCGAAACCGTGCGGAGCTACGACTTCGAGACCGGGCAGTTCATCTGGGAAGCCGCCGGCCTCGGTGAAAACACCATTCCGCAGCCGGTCCAGCACAACGATCTCGTGTTCGCGATGAGCGGCCACACCATCAAGATGCTGATGGCGATCCGTCTGGGACGCACGGGCACACTGACCGGCACCGACGCGATTGCGTGGTCGACGGCACGTGGCGCGTCGTACACGCCGTCGCCGCTGCTGCACGATGGCCGGCTGTACGTCGTCAGCGACACTGGACTGGTCAGCTGCTTCGATGCGGCCACCGGCAAGCCGCACTATCAGCAGGCGAGATTGCCGAAGCCGTACAGCTTCAAGGCATCGCCGGTTGGCGCGGCCGGCAAGGTGTACCTCGCCACGGAAGAGGGGGACGTCGTCGTCCTGCGGATGGGCGATCGACTCGACGTGATGGCAACCAATTCCTTCGACGGCCATTCTTTTATCGCGTCGCCGGTCATCGTCGATGGAACGATTTATCTTCGTAGCCGAACGCACTTGTTCGCTATCCGCTGAGCGCCGCCGATTTCGGGCGAAATTGGCGTTCGAGCCATCCGCGCCTTCTGTGGCCCTGGCTTTACATCTCCATGGCGCGGGCGTATAACAGCCCGCATGCGACGTCTCCTCATTGCCGGGCTGTTCGTCGTCTCCGCCGCTGGGTCTGCTCAGGAACCCGTCATCAACCGCTCGAAGCCGATGACGATGACCGGCGAGATCGTCGACATGTCCTGCTACAAGGCGAAGGGCGTGGCCGGCGGCACCGGCGCGGCGCACGCCGATTGCGCGAAGATCTGCATCCTCGAAAAAGGCGCGCAGGTCGGCATCCTCACCGATGGCGACGGTCTCTTCAAGATCTGGGGCGCGACGACCAAAGACAAGTACGCGAAGCTGCTGCCGTATCTCGGCCAGCAGGTCGAGGTCACCGGCACTGAGGTCGTGCTCTCGAACAACTACGACGCCCGCTCGTTCGATCTGCAAACGATCAAGCGCCCGGGAAAGAAATAGAAAGCAGGAGCTGATGAACGCCAGATCACTCGTTGTCGGAGCGGCGGGAATCTTCGTGCTGACGGCGGTGGCGACGCCGGTGAACGTCACCGCGCAACAGAGCGCGCCGCCGGCGACGCACCTCACAACGTCTCCTCTTACATATGCGAAAGACGTCGCGCCGATCATGCAGCGCTCCTGCCAGACCTGCCATCGGCCCGGCACCAACGCGCCGATGTCGCTGCTGACCTACGAAGACGTGCGGCCGTGGGCGCGCGCGATCAAGAACAAGGTCACGCAGCGGTTGATGCCGCCCTGGCACATCGAGCGCAACGTCGGCATCCAGCAGTTCAAGGATGATCCGTCGCTGAGCGACAAGGAGATTGCGACGATCTCGGCATGGGTCGATGGCGGCGCGCCGCGGGGGAATGCGTCCGACATGCCGCCGGCGCCAACCTTCCCGGACGATGAAGCGTGGCACATCGGCACGCCCGACCTGATCGTCGAGATTCCGAAGCCCCACGTCGTCCCCGCCTCGGGCGGCGATCTGTGGATCGACTACATCGCCGATTCAGGCATGACCGAGGATCGTTATCTGCAGGCGGTCGAGGCCAAGCCGGGCCCCGGCGCGCGCGCCGTGGTGCATCACCTGCTCACGTATCTGATTCAGGACATCGATCAGGATGAAGTGCTGGCCGGCCGCCTCGACGATCGTCCGACCAACAACGAAAGCTTCCTCAACGAGTTCGCTGTCGGCAAGAACGGCGACATCCTTCCCGAGGGCACCGCGAAGCTGGTCAAGGCGGGCTCGAAGATCCGCTTCAACCTGCACTATCACCCGTCAGGCAAGGAAACCGTCGATCGCGCCCGCGTCGGATTGAAGTTCTATCCGAAAGGCTACCAGCCGAAGTACCACCAGATTTCGTTGCAGATCGCGAACGCGCACGAGGAGCTGGACATCCCGGCGAATACGATCACGCGGCATGACGGTTACTACACGTTCACGAAGCCGGCGCGGGTCACGGCGCTGCAAGCGCACATGCACAATCGCGGCAAGCGCATGTGCGTCGAGGCGATTCTTCCGAACGGCCGCGCCCAGACGTTGAACTGCATGTACTTCGACTTCAACTGGCACAAGGTCTACAACTACGCCGATGATGCAACGCCGCTGCTGCCGGCAGGCACCGTGTTGCACACCATCCTGTGGCACGACAACACCGCGAACAACCGCAGCAATCCGGACCCGCGCAACTGGATTGGTTACGGGCAACGCACGATGGACGAGATGGCGTTTTCGTGGGTGACGTGGACCTATCTCGACGAGGCCGACTACAAGAAGATGGTGGCCGAGCGCGCTGCAGCGCGCGCCACCACATCACAGCAACAGTAACGATGCGACTCTCACTCGTCACTTGCGTATGCGTTGGGCTTGCGGCCGCCGGTTCGGCGGCCCGCGCTCAGCAGCCGGTTGGTGCGCCGCCGATCGGTTCGACGTCGGCCGCCGGCACCGAGATTTACAACAACACCGTTCGTTACGCGCGCGGACAGAGCGTGCAGCCCGTGTTCGAAGGCTGGGAAAAGAACCCCGACGGCACGTATTCGATGTGGTTCGGCTACCTCAATCGCAACTACGAAGAGCGCTTGAACATTCCGGTCGGCGCCAACAACGGCTTCAACGGCGAGGACATGGGCCAGACCGAGGTGTTCGAGCCGCGCCGTTCGCGCTTTGCGTTCAAGGTGGTCGTGCCCGCGAACTTTCCAAAGGATCGCGACCTGGTGTGGAGCGTGACCGCGAACGGCGTTACGCAAAAGGCAGTCGGATCGTTGTGGCCGGTGTGGGAAGTCGATCAAGGCACGATCTCGGCGAATCGCGGCAGCCGCACGGCGGTTGATTTCGACGAGCCGCCCAACGCCGCCCCGCGCGTGGTCAACCCGCCTCCGAAGCAGGAAGCGATTGCCGGCCAGCCGCTGACGTTGACGCTCTCGGTCGAAGATGACGGCAATCCGCGCCCGCGCGTCGATCGCGGCGCCAGCGTGGCCGGCGCGCCCGCGAAACCGGCAGTGCGGCCTCTGAATGATTCGCTGAGGGTCAGCTGGGTGCAGTGGCGCGGGCCCGGCGTCGCCAGATTCGAGCCGCGCGTCATTCGCGTCGTCGACGGCAAGGCCACCACCAGGATCACGTTCGACACGCCGGGCAACTACGTGCTGCGCGCTTACGCCGAAGACGCGAGCATCCACACGCCGCACGACGTCAGCGTGACGGTCCGCCCCGCGACCACGCAGTAGGAGAGCGTCATCCTCAAGACCGCCGTTGTGATCGCGATCGCCGCCGTGGTGGTCGTGGCGGCATACTGGACTCTGCTGTTCTTCGCTCAGCGCTCGATGCTGTTTCCGAAACCGCCGGCCGCGTTGGGACTCGATCCCCCGCCGGGCGCTGAGCAGGTGTGGCTGCCGACTTCATTCGGCAAGGTCGAGGCGTGGTACCTACCGCCCGCGGCACCAGCGAGCACTCGCGCACCATTGTTGATGTTCACGCACGGCAACGGCGAGCTGATCGATTTCTGGCCCAGCGAGTTCGAGCCGCCGCGCGAGTGGGGCATGGGCGTGCTGCTCGTTGAATATCCTGGCTACGGACGATCGGAGGGCAATCCATCCGAACGATCGATCGGTGAGACGATGCTCGCGGCGCACGATTGGGCGCGCGCGCAGCCGGGCATCGATCCGAATCGCATCATTCCGTACGGACGATCGTTGGGCGGCGGCGCGGCGATGGCGCTGGCCGCGCAGCGATCGGCGCCGGCGCTGATCCTGGAATCGACGTTCTCGAGCGTGGCGGCATTCGCGAGAGGATTCTGGGCGCCGGATTTTCTGATTCGCGATCGGTTCGACACGTTGTCCGGCGTCCGCGCGTTCAAAGCGCCGATCCTGGTGCTGCACGGGTCGAACGACGACATCGTTCCGCCGCAGCACGGCGCGGACATCGCGGCGGCAGCGCCGCGGGCGACGCTCAAGTGGATGCCGTGCGGGCACAACGACTGCCCCCGGCCATGGAAGGAAATCCACGCGTTCCTGGCCGAGCATCGACTGCTTTTCTGAAACACCCAGGCACTAAGGCACCCAGGCACCCTAGCTCTTGCCGCCGGCTTCGGTGATCTTCCGCAACACGCGATCCTGGAGCCAATGCTGGTCCCACCACTCGACGGGGTTGACCGGCGTGCCCTGCAGCAGCATCGTGAAATGCAGGTGATCGCCGCCGGCGAGTCCGGTCGCGCCGGTGCGGCCCAGCTCCTGGCCCTTCGTCACGGTATCGCCCACCTTCACGCCGATCGACGACAGGTGCGCGTAGAGCGACTGCACGCCGAGGCCGTGATCGAGGATCACGCAGTTGCCGTAGATGCCGAGGTAATCGGCGAACAGCACCTTGCCGGCATTTGATGCGTGCACGGGGGCCTGCTGCACGGTCGCGAGATCGAATCCGAGGTGGACCTGCTTGTCGATCTCCTTGTCTTCGAAGAAGTAGGTCCGCCGATCGGCGAAACGCGACTCGACCTGCGAGTTCATCATCTGCGCGAACGCCTCGGTCCACAGCATGCGCGGCTCGCTTTTCTGCGCCAGCGACGCGATGAAGTCGCCGTTCTTCTTGCGCAGGTTGCCGTTGATTTCGAGGAAGCCTTTCAGCAGCCCCTCCGGCGATCCGGTATCGACCTTGAGGTCCGGCGTGTTCGACGCGATCGCCGGCACGACGCGATCGAGGAACCGCTGATCGATCGGGATCTTCGACTGCACGAACTTCTTCACGAACGGCCGGTGCTCCAGCGGCGTCGTCGCTTCGTTGCCCGCGGCGTCACGCGCGTAAGCGGACATGCGCGTGGTGATGTCCTGGTCGTGGCGGAGCGCGAAAAATCCAACCCGCAGCGCCGGATCGGACAGCCCGACGCCCGAGCCGGGATAGAAGGGATATTTCGTGTCGCCGATCTGGACACCGGCTTCCACGTCCGGCGGCGTCGCCCGCAGCACCGCGAACTCCGCACCGCCGAGATTGATGAAGTGGTGAATCGAAACCACGGCGACGCGCGGCGGATCGAGCCGGACTTCGAGCTCGCGCGATTCCGTGGTGCGCACGGTGCGCAGGCCGAAGAACACCTTCCGCCCTGCGTCAACCGTGAGCCGCGCCGGTCCATTGACCAGCCCTTCCCGGCCAATCGTCGCGGTGGCGTTGGCCTGCGCGCCGCTCGGCATTTCGACGCTGACCTGCAGTGGAATCGGCTTGCCGTTCTGCTCGAGCGTGATCGTCGTATCGGTGGCGAGCTCGGTTTGCCCCGCGACGGCGACGGCGACCGGCGTCGACCGGCCGATGTATTTCTGCGGTGAGTGAATCGTGATTGACGGCCCTGCTTCGCGTCCCGCCATGTAATACATCACGATGCCGCCAAGAATTCCGACGACGATGCCGGCCAGAAAAACGAGTCTGATAAATCTCACGGGTTCGATCATACCAAGGCGGCCTGCGCGCTCCGGGGCGTTTGGTCTTATGATTTCGCCGTGGCTGAGCCGGTTATCGATATCGGCAACCTGACCCGCCGGTTCGGCGCGACGACCGCGTTGAACGGCGTCAGCCTTTCCTTGCCGCGCGGCGCGGTCTACGGCCTGGTCGGCGCCAACGGCGCGGGCAAGACCACGCTGATCAAGCACATCCTCGGGTTGTTGCAGGCGCAAAGCGGCTCGGTGCGCATCTTCGGCCTCGATCCGGTCGCCGAGCCGGTCGCCGTGCTGTCGCGCATCGGGTATCTGTCCGAGGAGAACGACCTGCCAGGGTGGATGCGCGTCGGCGAGCTGTTGCGATATTCGCGCGCCTTCTACAGGACGTGGGATGACCGCTACGCGGAAGAGTTGCGCGAGGCCTTCTCGCTCGATCCGTCCGCGAAGATCAAGGACCTGTCGAAGGGACAGAAGTCGCGGGCCGGCTTGATCGCGGCACTGGCCTACCGGCCAGAGCTGCTGGTGCTCGATGAGCCTTCGTCGGGGCTCGATCCGATCGTAAGGCGCGACATTCTCGGCGCGGTGATGCGGACGATCGCGGACGAAGGCCGCACTGTGCTCTTCTCGTCGCACCTCCTCGATGAGGTCGAGCAGGTCGCCGATCACGTCACGATGATTCGTCACGGCAACATCGTGATGAGCGCGCCGCTCGAGGACATCAAGCGCTCCCACAGCGATAAATCCCTCGACGAGATCTTCGTGTCGCTGGTCGGCGCCAGGGAGTGATGCGAACGCCGGTTGCCGCCTTCGGTTGGGAATTCTTCCACCGCCACCGCGGTTACGTGGCCGGCCTGATCGGATACCTGTTGATCCTTGGCTTGATCAAGCCGCTGTATCTCGGCCCCGATGCAACGGTGAGCTTCGATCCGCCGGACGGCTTCGCCGCCTTCGCGGTGGTGCCCTTCACGGTCACGTTTTTCTATCTGATCGGCGTGTTCACCTTCGGCCTGACGGGCGATCTCGCCGCCAGGCAATCGATCTATCCGCCGCGCCTGTTCACATTGCCGATCGGGACGGCAGCGCTCGCCGGCTGGCCGATGCTGTACGGCTGCAGCGTCATGGTCGCCTTGTGGATGGCGGCCACACTGCTGGCACGCTGGCCGTGGGGAGTCGAGTTGCCGTGGCTGTGGCCGGGATTGCTGGCGGCGGTGGTGCTGGCGTGGATTCAGGTGTTCACGTGGATGCCCTACGGACTACGCGGCATTCGCGTCATCGCTGCAGTGGCCGTGTTGATCGCGCTGGACGCCGTGGTGTTCACGGCGATCGAGCTCGAGTGGCCGGAAGGGGCGTTGATCGCGGTCCTGGCGCCGCAGCTGCCGGTGGCGTACGCGTGCGCCTACGCTGCCGTCGCTCGGGCGCGCCGCGGCAGCGTTCCCGACTGGTCGATGTCGCGTGTCCGACCGGGCGGTTCGCGAACACTGCCGCCATTCCGGTCGATCGCCGCCGCGCAGCTCTGGTTCGAATGGCGGCGTCATGGCTGGACCTTGCCGGCGCTTGTCGCACTGGTGGCGCCGTTCGAATTGTCCGTGCTGTTTATCAGCGGCTATGGATCGCACGCGTTCGTCGCGAAAGTGTTCGGCGCGGTGATGTTGACGCCGATTCTGATGGCCGCGTTTGCCGCCGCAGCGGTGAGCAAGGCCAATCCATTTGCCCGCGAGGTTTACGGGGTGTCGCCGTTTACCGCCGCGAAGCCTCTCACCACCGCGCAGATCATCGCGGCAAAGCTGCGAATGGCGGCAATCAGCACTGTCGCCGCGTGGGTGGTCGTCCTGGCATTCACCGCGATTGGCTTCATGTGGTCCGGCGCCGACCACGTGCTGATCGAATGGGCGGATCGATTCGCTCGCCGCGTCGGCACCGTGCGGGCAGCTGTCCCGGTGTTGCTGGTGCTGGCCGGCCTGATCACCGTGACCTGGACGATGCTGGTGCAGGGGTTGTTCATCGGCTTGACCGGCCGGCAGTGGATCGTGCGGACGATCGGAATGATCACGCTGGTGGTGGTGATGATGATCGGCCCCGCGATCGAGTGGATCCTCGATCTGCCGGACGCCGATCGCTGGATCTGGGACGGCATACTGTTCGTTCCGATCGCGCTGGTTGTCGTCAAAATGGCCCTCGCCGTCTGGGTTGCGGCGCGCCTTGTTCGCTCGCGGCTGGTCAGCGATCGCGTGCTGGTGACGGGCGCCGCGGCCTGGGCGGCCACCGTGCTGGCGCTGCACATCGTTCTGGTGTGGTGGGTGGATATGTCGTACATACCGCCGCACCTGCTGGCGTTGATCGCCGTCCTTGCCGTCCCGCTCGTTCGCGTCGCCGCGGCGCCGATCGCGCTCGACTGGAACCGGCATCGATGAGCAGGCGATCGGTACTGATCATCGTCCTCGCGCTGATTGGCGTGCCGGCCGCCGTGGCGGGCGTCGAGGCGATCGCCTTCTACTCGGCAAATCGTTCCACGCACACGCTGCAGTCCTCCGGCGTGACGCGCGAATATCGTTTGCATGTCCCCGCAAGTTATGACGCGAGCCGTCCGACGCCGCTCGTGATCAGCCTCCACGGCGCGGGCATGTGGCCGGCCGCGCAGCAGCGGACCAGTCAATGGGATCGGGTTGCCGATCGCGAAGGGTTCATCGTCGCTTACCCATCCGGGTTCAGCGGCCGCGGCCCGCGGATCTGGCAGGTCACCGCGGGTCCCAGCCATCGCCGCGACGTCACGTTCATCAGTGATTTGATCGACGAGGTGTCGCGCAGCTACAACATCGACGCGCACCGTATCTATGCCAACGGTTTTTCCAACGGCGGCGGCATGTCGTTCGTGCTGTCCTGCACGCTGTCCGATCGCATCGCGGCGGTCGGCCTCGTCGACGCCGCGTTGACGCTGCCGGCGAGCTGGTGCCGCGACGATCGGCCGGTGCCGATGATCGCGTTCCATGGCAACTCCGGCGAGGCGGCGCCGTACAAGGGTGGATCGTCTTGGGTATCGGTGGGCCGACCGATCTTTCAGGACGTCGAAGCATTCATGGCGAGCTGGGCGAGGCGCAACCGCTGCGTCGGCAAGCCAGCGGTCGCCTCCGCCGCGAGCGATGCGACGCGGATTGCCTACGAGGATTGTGCGTCGGGCGCGCCCGTGATCCTGTATCGCCTCGAAGGCGGCGGCCACACCTGGCCCGGCGGCGGCCACATCGCGGCGTGGTTCGTCGGCTCCACGAACCGCAACATCGACGCGTCCACGGTGATGTGGGACTTCTTCAAGCAACATCCGCTGTCCAGGTAGGGGATGATGTGGGGATGCGAATGAAAATCGCCGGCATCGTTGCCGCCGTGCTCGTCGTGGTTGCGCCGCTCGGTGCGCAGCAGGCTGCCGCGCCGCAGACGGCAAAACCGGCACCGCCCACCACGCTGCGAGCGCCGACGCGAATCGACATTCTCCGCGGCGAGTACGGCCGCTATCGCGCCAACAACGATCTGCTGCATTACGACCTCGACATCAGGGTGAATCCAGAGAAGAAGTTCATCTCAGGCAAGAACACGATTCGCTTCAAGATGCTGAAGGACGACACGCGCATCCAGCTCGAGTTGTTCCCCGACTACACGATCGAGAAAATCCTGTTGGGCGCGCAAATGCTGAAGTACGAGCGCGATCACAACACCGTGTATGTCGACTTTCCCGATACGCTGCGCAGCGGCCGCACCTATTCAATCGAGTTTCACTACTCTGGCCAGCCGCGCGAGCAGGGGCGGTTCGGCGCGCTGGCGTTTCGCACCACGCCCGACGGCAAGCACTGGATCAATACCGCGAACGAAGGCGAAGGCTCGGCGTCGTGGTGGCCGAGCAAGGACCAGTGGCGCGATGAACCCGATGACGGGGCCGACATCCGCGTCGCCGTGCCGAATGGCCTGACCAACGTCTCGAACGGCCGCTTCATGCGCAAGGTCGACCTCGGCGACGGCTACACGCGTTGGGACTACCGCGTGCACTACCCGATCAACTCCTACAACGTGTCGCTGAACATCGCCGAGTACTCGCATTTCTCCGAGGTGCACGGCGATCTGACCATGGATTACTTCGTGCTGCCCGGTAATCTCGAGAAGGCAAAAGTGCAGTTCGCGCAGGCGAAGCCGATGATGGAGGCGTTCGAGAAATACATCGGCAAGTACCCGTTCCCGAAGGACGGCTTCAAGCTGATCGAGGTGCCGTACTCAGGCATGGAGCACCAGAGCGCCGTCACCTACGGGAATCGCTACGCCAACGGCTATCTCGAGCGGGACTGGACCGGCGTTGGCGTCAGCTTGAAGTTCGACTTCATCATCATCCACGAGAGTGCGCACGAGTGGTACGGCAACGCCATCTCCGCCGCGGACGTGTCGGACATGTGGATCCAGGAGGGGTGGTGCAATTACCTGGAATTCATCTACGTCGAGGCGCTGTTCGGCCGCGAGGATGCGATCAAGTACGCCAACGGCTACAAGTCCAAGGTCGGCAACGCCGAGCCGATCATCACGCAGCGCGGTATCCACCGCACGCCAAACCAGGACATGTACTTCAAGGGCGCGCTGTTCCTGGACACGCTCCGTAATGCGGTCAACGATGACGCGCGGTGGTGGAAGCTGATGCGCGACACCTACGACGAGTTCAAGTACCGGAACATCATGACCGAGGACCTGGTGCGCTTCTTCAGCGCCGAGCTGAAGCAGGACATGACGCCGATCTTCGATCAGTATCTGCGCCGCGCGGCGCTGCCGGTGCTCGAGCTGACGTTCAACGACGCGGAGAAGCGCGTGTGGTACCGGTGGAAGGCCGATGAGCGCGGCTTCAACCTGCCGATCAAGGTCGGGGATCCGTCGAAGTGGCAGGTAGTCCAGCCGGCCGCCGACTGGAAGTCGATGGAGTGGAGCGCGGGCAAGGAGGCGTTCAAAGTGGCGACGGAATTGTTTTACGTGAACGTGCAGGTACTGCAGGCGAACGGTCGCCCGTAGAGACACGAGCGTAGAGGCGGGACTTTAGTCCCGCCTTCGAGTGGTTCTGTGCGTGGCCGGCGCGTTCCATGGATCTTCCGGCCACGGATGCTTCGGATAACGGCCGCGCAGTTCCTTGCGCACCTCGGGATAGGTCCGCTCCCAGAAACTCTTCAAGTCCTGCGTCTTCTGGACGGGCCGTCCGTTTGGCGCGAGCAGGTGGAAGGTGATCGGCGTTCGTTGCGGGCCGATGCGCGGCGTCTCGCCCAGTCCAAACAGCTCTTGCAGCTTGACCGCGACGGACACGCTGCCGTCAGCCTCGTAACTGATCGTCATGTCGCGCCCGCTCGGCACCTTGAGCGTGTCGGGGGCGTTGGCGGCCAGCTGCTTGCGCACCGCCCAAGGCAGCGAGCCTTCCTCGATCACGATGTCCTGCACCCGGCGAGCGTTCGCGGCGGCAGCCAACACGGCGTCGGCGACGTTCAATTCGATCCCGCCAAACTTGAGGCGTTGCAGCAGCCGCGCGGTCCGCTGGTCGGGGCCGCGCTCCATCCACGCCGCCGCGAGCACGGCCGCGGTCATGTCGACGCCCGCCGGTAATTGACGCTCGGCCAGGATCAGCTCGCCGTACCAGTCGATTTCGCGCACGCTGACCGATCCTGAATCATTGATGCGCTGTTCGACCGTCGTTCGCGTCGGCGACAGCCACTCGCGCTCGATTGGCGACCCCAGTCGCAACAGCGCCTGCGTTGTCCCGGTCTTTCGTCCGGACGTCACGTCAAGCGCGATCATCCACTGCGCGTGATCGACGCCGGCGCCATCCTTCGCGATCGCCGCGCCATGGCCGCTCGCCAGCGTGACGTTGTCGCGGTCGCGGCGTTTGGCGACGCGGTCCGGATAGCCGGCGAGCAACGCGCGCCGCAGGTCTTCGTCGCCGAGGTGCGGGCGATAGCGATCGCCGAGGACACTTTTTGCCGCAGTGCCGAGATTCCGCTCGACCTGGCGATGGTCGGCGGTCGCGGGCCTGCCCTCCGAAGCCTTGGCGAACGAGGGTTCGGACAACCGCGCGCATGCGTTACAAGCCTCGATGGAGCCGTGACCAGCGATCAGGACTCGCGCGAGCCGTGGACTCAAGGGCAGCCGCTGCATCTGGCGTCCCACCTCCGTCAGCGCGCCGTGGTCGACGGCGCCAAGCTGCTGCAGCAGCGACATCGCCGCGGCAAGGCGATCGGCTGATGGCGGATCGAACCACTCGAATGTCTCGGGCCGCGCTCCCCAGGCCAGCACCGCCAACAGCAGCCCCGTCAAATCAACACGATGGATCTCCGGCTCGCGATGCGGCCTGAGGCGATCGCGCTCGTCCCACAATCGGCGCGCGATGCCCGGTCCAAGCCGCGCCGCGCGGCCCGCACGCTGATCGGCGCTGTCGATGGTGATCCGCTCGGTGGTCAGCGAATCGATCGCGCGGCTTTCGTCGTAGCGCGCCACCTTCTGCAGGCCGCTGTCGATCACCGCGGTGACGCCGCCGACGGTCAGCGATGTTTCGGCGATGTTCGTCGCAACGATCACTCGCCGTCTCGAGGACGCGGGGGAGAGCGCCGCATCCTGCGCCGCGCCGTCCAGAGAGCCATGCAGCGGCACCAGATCGACGTTGTGTGTCCGGGCGACCGCTTGCGATTCGTTGATCGCCGCGCCGATCTCGCGCGCGCCCGGAAGAAAACAGAGGACGTTGCCGCGCGTGCGCTGCAATAGCGAGCCGAGCGCGGCGGCGATCGATTCGCCGGGCGCGTACTCGATGGCGAGCGGATGCAGCGATCCCGGTACCGTGATGGTCGGGCAGCCGCCGAGAAATCGCGCGACCGGCTGCGGATCGAGTGTCGCGGACATCACCACGATTCGCAGATCGCTTCGCGCCAGCCACGCCTGTTTCGCAAGCGCCAGTCCCAGGTCGGCGTGGACGCTGCGTTCGTGGAACTCATCGATGATGATCGTGGCGACGTCGCTCAGCAGAGGATCCTGCTGCAGGTAGGCGGTGAGGATGCCTTCGGTGACGACCAGCAATCGCGTGTCGCGCGCGAACTGCCGCTCGAACCGGATGTGCCAGCCAATCTCGCGGCCGACGGTCCAACCGCGCTCCTCTGCAATGCGCCGCGCCATCGCTCGCGCGGCCACCCGCCGCGGCTGCAGCAGCAGCACGCGCCCGCGATCGATCAGCGCCGGCGGCACCCGCGTGGTTTTTCCGGCGCCCGGCGCCGCCACCAGCACCGCCGCGCGCGTGTCGTCGAGCGCCGCGGTGATTTGCGGGATGAAGGAATCAACGGGCAGCGCGGGCGTCACGGAGTATCATCACAGCTTACTTGTCCCCCGACGCTTTAGCGGAGGGGGGCCGCCAGGGGTATTCGCCGATTCACGGTGAGTTGAGAGAGTCCCTGGAACCTGATCCGGTTCACACCGGCGGAGGGAGAGCGGCCATGTCGAAGTCCACACCGGTGCCCACGGCACACACGTTTGCCGAGGCATTTCCGAATTCAACCAAGGTCTACGAGAACGGAGTGCCGTTCCGCGAGGTGAAGCTTGGCGGCGGCGAGCCGCCGATTCGCCTCTACGACACGAGCGGTCCGCAGGGACACGATCCGCGGCACGGCCTGCCGAAGATGCGCGAGCCGTGGATCGCACCGCGCCGAGCGGATGCCAGGGCCGGCAAGCCCGTCACGCAGCTTTATTACGCGCGCCAAGGCGAGATCACGCCCGAGATGCAATTCATCGCCACTCGCGAGGGATTGCCCGCCGAATTCGTCCGCGACGAGGTGGCGCGGGGCCGCGCCATCATCCCCGCCAACATCAATCATCCCGAGCTCGAGCCGATGATCATCGGCCGCAACTTCCTGGTGAAGATCAACGCCAACATCGGCAACTCCGTCGTCTCATCGTCGATCGAGGAAGAAGTCGAGAAGCTCCGCTGGTCGACGCTGTGGGGCGCCGACACGGTGATGGATTTGTCGACCGGCAAGAACATCCACGAGACGCGCGAGTGGATCCTGCGCAACTCGCCGGTGCCGATCGGCACCGTGCCGATCTACCAGGCGCTCGAGAAGGTCGGCGGCCGCCCCGAGGACCTGACCTGGGAGATCTATCGCGACACGCTGATCGAGCAGGCCGAGCAGGGCGTTGATTACTTCACGGTCCACGCCGGCGTGCTGCTGCGCTACATCCCGATGACGGCCAGGCGGTTGACCGGCATCGTGTCGCGCGGCGGCTCGATCCTCGCCAAGTGGTGCCTCGCGCACCACCAGGAGAACTTCACCTACACGCACTTCCGCGAGATCTGCGAAATCATGAAGGCCTACGACGTGTCGTTCTCGCTGGGCGACGGCCTGCGGCCCGGCTCGATCGCCGACGCCAACGACGAGGCGCAGTTCGCCGAGCTGAAGACACAGGGCGAGCTCACCAAGATCGCGTGGGAGTACGACGTCCAGACAATGAACGAGGGCCCGGGTCATGTGCCGATGCACCTGATTCGCGAAAACATGGAGAAGCAGCTCGAATGGTGCAGCGAGGCGCCGTTCTACACGCTCGGGCCGCTGACCACGGACGTCGCTCCCGGCTACGACCACATCACCTCCGCGATCGGCGCGGCGATGATCGGCTGGTACGGCACCGCGATGCTCTGCTACGTCACGCCGAAGGAACACCTGGGCCTCCCGAATCGCGATGACGTGAAGGCCGGCGTGATTGCCTACAAGATCGCCGCGCACGCCGCCGATCTCGCGAAAGGCCATCCGCGCGCGCGCGCGTGGGACGATGCGCTGTCAAAGGCGCGATTTGAGTTCCGCTGGGAAGACCAGTTCAACCTGTCGATGGATCCGGTCACCGCCCGCGCGTATCACGACGAAACGCTGCCGGCCGACGGCGCGAAGGTCGCGCACTTCTGCTCGATGTGCGGGCCGAAATTCTGCAGCATGGAGCTGACGCAGCAGGTGCGCGCCGAAGCGGCGAAGGGGATGGAAGAGAAGTCGGCGGAGTTCCGGAAGACCGGCGGCGAGCTCTACGTGAAGAATTAAGAGCTAAAAATACTT
>DASUSZ010000076.1:0-8289 GCA_036374815.1 Vicinamibacterales bacterium
GAGAGCGTCCGCTTGGAAAAGGGGATCTGCATGGTCAGGCAGTCGAGCCGTCGGGCAGTCGGGGCGTCAACCGTTTCATGGCCCACGCACCCAGTACCGGGCCCGGTACCAACAAGAGTGATGCAAATTGCCAGCCTATGCCGCTCGCCACACGCGGGAGCAGTTCAATCGTCACCATCGTCAGCAGAAAGCCGACGCACGTCTGCAACGTCAACGCCGTACCGACGTGATCGCGCGGTGCATGCTCGCTCACTAAGGCTGAGAACTGCGCCGAATCGGCGACGACGGAGAATCCCCACACCACGATCAGCGCATACAGCATCCATGGGGCGCGTCCGTAGACGATGAACGTGAGCGCGGCACAGGCGGCGCTGCACAACATTGCCCACATCGCGACGCGAGCTCGGCCGATGCGATCGGCGATGAACCCGGCCAGCGCGCAGCCCACAGCGCCGCTGCCAATCGCCGCAAATGCGGCGAGCGAACCGGCGCTCGACGCGGCGGCGACGCCGGAGGCGGCAAAGCTTGCCGTCGCGAATACGGCAACCCAGGTCCACATCGCGTAGAGCTCCCACATGTGACCGAGGTAACCCAATGTGGCAAGCCGCGCGCCACGACTGGCCAGCACTTTTC
This sequence comes from Vicinamibacterales bacterium, assembly GCA_036374815.1. Classification (GTDB taxonomy): domain Bacteria; phylum Acidobacteriota; class Vicinamibacteria; order Vicinamibacterales; family UBA2999; genus 12-FULL-67-14b. Next base: position 634 of record DASUSZ010000076.1, read on the forward strand.
TGATCGCCAGCGGATCGAATGGCGCGGTCGGCGCCACGAACGGGCCGTCGCGCACGATCAAGACGACCAGGGTGCCGCCCGCGAGCGCGAGTCCCGACGCAAGCAGCATCGGCGCGCGCCACTCCCCGCCGAAGAGCGCCGTCAATAGATGAGGAAACGCTTTACCCAGCGTCAGCGCGCCGATCAGCAATCCGAGCGCGAAGCCGCGGCCGTCGCGGAACCAGCCTGCGGCAATCTTCATCGCCGGCGGATACACCAGCGCGAGCGACGCACCGGTCACGAACCGCAGCGCGATCACCGCGGCCGGTCCGGGGGCGACCAGCACGGCGGCATTGGCGCACGCGCCGACCAGCGATCCGACGAACATCAACACGCGCGCATTGAGGATGTCGGCGATGTTCGACAGTGCGCTGACGAGCGTGCCGGCCACGAACCCCGCCTGCACCGCCATGGTCAGCCACGCGGCCTGGCCAGGCGCGATGTCGAATTCAGCGATGAGGAGCGGCGTGACCGCCGTGGCCGAAAACCACAGCGTCATCCCGAGGAACTGCGCCAGCGATACGACGCCCAGCATGCGCCAGGCCATTCACTTCACCTGGATCAGTGGGATCTTTCCTTTGTGAGCGGCGATGTTCCTGTGCGCGTCGATGGCGAGCTGCGTCATCACGGTCTCGGCCAGGTTCATGAACGACTTGCTGCCCTCTGAGTCCGGCTCCGCGATCACCAGCGGGATGCCGCGATCGCTGCCGACGCGAATCGGCTGATAGAGCGGCAGGCGGCCGAGGAACGGAATATTGAGCTGATGCGCGACCTGCTCGCCGCCGCCGTGCCCGAAGATGTCGGCGTGATGGTGGCAGTTGGTGCACTCGTAGAAGCTCATGTTCTCGACGAGGCCGAGCGTCGGGATCTTCAGCTTCTGATACATCCGCACTGCGCGCCGGCTGTCGGCGAGCGACACCTGCTGCGGCGTCGTGACGACGATCGCGCCGGCAGCGGGCACCGTCTGGCTCAGTGACAGCGCAACGTCGCCGGTGCCCGGAGGCATGTCGACGACGAGGTAGTCGAGATCCTTCCACGCCACTTCGCGGCAGAACTGTTGAATGGCGCTGTGCAGCATCGGGCCGCGCCAGATCACCGGTGCTTCGTCCTGCGTGAGGAAGCCCATCGACACGACCTGGATGCCGTATTTTTCGGCGGGCCGGATCTGCTTGCCGTCCGATTCGAGCTGCGCCTGCAGACCGAACATGATCGGCACGTTCGGACCGTAGATGTCGCCATCGAGCACGCCGACGCGCGCGCCGCTCTTCGACAACGCCACGGCCAGATTGACCGACACCGTCGTCTTGCCGACGCCGCCCTTGCCCGCGCCGACGGCGATGACATTCTTGACGCCCGGCAGCGGCGGCTTGCCGTGCTCCGGCGCCGACACGGCCTTCACGACATAGCTCGTCGCGACGGCCACCTCGCTCACTCCGGGCAGCGCCGCAATCGCTTCGCGGACGCGCGCCGCCAGCGCCTCCCGCTTCAACGGCGACGGCGTTGGCGCCTCGACGTTGACCGACACGCGCCCGCCGTCGACGATAATGTCCTTCTCCTTGACGAACTTCAGCGCCACCACGTCGGCGCCGAGGTCCGGGTCCGTCACGCCTTTCAGCGCATCCAGGACCATTTGCGGGGTCATAAGAAATTCAGCTTACCACGCGCATGAAATTGGTAAACTCGGCGCACACCAAACACTCCTCCCCCGAAACGTCCGTTAGAAGGAGAGAACACGAATGGCCGATGCAACGCCCGGTAGCGCTCCGTCGAGCAATCGCAATGTGATGATCCTGTTGTCGTATCTCTGGCTGCTGGCGCTGGTGCCGCTGCTGACGGAGAAGGACGACAAGGAAGTGCAGTGGCACGCCAAGCACGGCCTGGTGCTGATGGTCGCCGAGCTGTTCCTGTGGATCGTGATCAGCATCGTGATCGGCCCGCTCGGGATCTTTGGCTGCATCGCCGCGCTGTTCACGCCGCTGCTCGCGCTCGGCCAGTTGATTCTTCACATCATGTGCATCGTGAAGGGCATCAACGGCCAGCGGTTGATCATCCCCGGCCTCAGCGAATTTGCCGATAAGTTCTAACACCCCGCCGGCCGCGACGCTGTCGCGGCCGCATTGACGCGATTGCAATGAAGAAGCGCGCTTTGGCTGCGATCGCGATCATCATGATCGCGGTCGCGCTCGATCTGCGCCGCCCACCGTCGGCGCAGTGGACCACCGCCGCCGCGGTCGGCTCGATTCACCTGTATCAAGCGACGCTCTCCCCGCTCTACGCGAAGCTCGGCGTGCAGTGCCGGTTCACGGTCACGTGCAGTCATTACGGCGAGGAAGCAATCAAGAAATACGGCGTTGCTAAGGGCGGTTATCTCGCAGCGAAGCGAGTGCTGCGGTGTGGACCGTGGACGCCGGCGGGCACAGTCGACCAGGTTCCGTAGGTCAAGCGGGTTCCGTTGGTCCACAGGTTCCAAGGGGTTCCACGGGTTCCAAGGGCGAGTTCGAAGTTTCAGTTTTTGCCGCATACATCGGCCGGTCGCCGATCGATTTCTGATCGCTTCGAAGCAGCTGATTCTTCATTTCCGAGCGAAATCTCGAATTCGGCCTCGGCCTGCCGGTTGCTTCTCCATGGCGCATGGCCGGATGGAAAGATTTTCGTGAGATCAAAGCGTGGCAGTACGCGCGAGAGTTGAAGCTTCAGGTGGATGTGTTTTTAAGGCGAACTGAGGTGATGCAACGTTACGACTCGTACAGAGACCTCTACCGCGCGGCGCGATCGGGACCCGGCAACATTGCGGAGGGCTTTGGAAAATTCGGTAACAAGGAATTCGCGCGGTACTCGCGCATCGCAAAAGGGTCCGAGGTCGAGGTGATCAATCACCTGATTGATCTCGAAGATCAAAAACTCATTTCATCAAGCGAACGCGTGACCACAGAACGCACGGCGCGCAAAGCTTTGAAAGCCGTGACGGGATTGATCATTCATCTCGAATCAACGCCCGACCCGCCGCGCCCAAAGAAGAAGTCCAGGCCGCCTAAGCGGCAAGACCCGTCCGAATCCGGTTAGAACCACGCCCCTGGAACCCCTGGAACCCCTGGAACCCTGGAACCTGATGACCGAAGGTATCAAGGCTCAAACAGACGACGTCCTTCATCCTTGAGCAGCGCCCAGAGCGCGTAACCACCGAGGGCGCTCCCAAACGGAAACAAGATCAGGTTCCCGAGCCCGAGGGCGAGCGCCATCAGGCGCGCTGACGGCAGCATCTTTCTGAGACGCCGCCCGACGAAGACATGCAGCACCGCCCAGATCGCCGCGATCAGCGAAATGATGACGATCGAGATGCCGGTCAGCCGCGCGGCCATTTCGGAGCCGAACCGCACCGGGCCGGTTGATTCGGCAATCGCGAACGCGCCGCCGGCCAGCGCGAAGCCGGCCACCGCCACCAGCGCGAAGATCAAGCCCCACGCCACGTAGAGCGTGGCGAGAAAATCAACGTGCCTTTTCACTCGGGAAGTTTACGCGGTGACGGCGACGCGCACATCGACGCGCGTGCGCGGACCGCGCGGCAGCCACAGCGTGAAGCTGAAACGATCGCCGTTCGACACGCCGGCAGGCACCGCCACGGTCAGCCGCTGCGGCAGCAGCTCCTGGCCCTTGCCGTGGCATGGCTCGCAGATTTCGCTCCACACCTCGCCGCGGCCGCCGCAGCACGCGCAGGTGCGCGGCACGTGCACCTCGAGCGACACCATCGCGCCGGCGACGGCCTGGCCCGCGGTGATGGCGATCTGCGCCTGCGCGGTCAGGCCCGACGACTCCGGCTCGACGTGATCGCGGCGGAAGAATTCGATCGCCGCGCGCGAAGACGGAAAATCGATCGCGACTTCGTCGGCGAACGAGCGCCGATACGCGCGCTCGTGAGGCACGAGCGTTTCGAGCGCTACTCGCGACGCGTCGGATCGGCGAGGACGAAACACCTTGGAGCCACGATAGAAGCGCCCCTCCGCCTTGTCAAGAAAATGCCGCGAACGGATCGAAGTGCAACAACTGATTGACTTCGGCGTTAAGATGCGCCCATGCCGAAAGAGTGCCCGATGTGCGGCGAGTTCATGAAGCTGGTGACGCGCGAAAGCGTGTCACGCTTGCCCGGCACGCAGCAGGAAGTGAAAACGGAAGTGCGCGAGTGGGTCTGTCCGGAGTGCGACTTCTTCGAGGACGCCGAGGCGTCTGAAATCGCCTAGCGCGCGCCGAGGGTGAGGAGCACTTCCTTGCGGATGGCTTCCTCTGCGTCCTCGAAGTTCAGCGCCGTCTCGCATTCATCGCACAGCACTTCGATCACGCCGGGCTTGCTCTCTTCAGACACTTCCACCCGGCTGTCGTCGAGCTGGACGACGTGCATCTGCAGCGTTTTTACGAGGAAGTTGCGGGCGTTGCCGCAGTTCGGACACGTCAATGGCACTCAGCAAAGGCTCCTTGAACCTACGAAATTGTATGGGAGCCCAGACGGGGACGCAATGTAAATCAGCCCCGCGCGGTCAAGGGGAGGGTTTTTCACCCTCGATCGGGATGGGAGCGTGATCGTTCAGCCGGTTCCGGCCCTCGCTGCGCGCCCGCCAGGTCACCGGGCTCGGTCCGGCGGCGGGGACGCGGCGGATCGAATGCGTGGAGGCCGATCCGGCCCATGCCATCGATTCCCGGCCGTCCGCGAGGGCCATCGCGGCCGTGAGCGTGGCCGGCAAGACCCGGCCGATCGAACCACGCTGCAGCGTGAGCTTGCCGTTGGCGATCGTGCCCGCCAGATACAGCCGATCCCGCGCGCGCGTCAGCGCCACATATAACAGGCGCTTGGTCTCCTCGTTCTCCTTCTCATCGTCATCCCGATCGGCCGCGCTCTCGTGATCGGTGATCGTCACCGACGGGTCGCCGTCCTCGTCGTCGTCGACGAAAGGCGCCGGAGCGATCCGGATGTCGCCGCGATTGCCGCCGCTGCCCTTGCCGATGTTGACGATGAAGACGACCGGGAACTCGAGGCCTTTCGCGGCATGCACGGTCATCAGGTTGACGGCGTCGGCGGCATCGATGATCGCGTTCGATTCGTCGCCGCCCGCGGCGAGGCCATCGAAATAGTCGGCGAGCCGCGCCAGCGTGGCGTAACCGCGATTCTGGATGCGGCGGATCAAGCCGCGGATCTTCTTCAGGTTCTCGCGGGCCTGCGCGAAACCGGCGCCGCCGATTTCTACCGCATACGCGGATTCGCTGAGGACGCGATCGACGATTTCCGCCGGCGGCACCTGGTCGGCGGCCTCAATCCACGCCGCGGCTGATTCTCGCGCCAGCACCAACCGTTCGCGATCGTCCTCGCGCAGCTTATCGATCGACGCCGGCACGTCGCCGGTCAGGGCGCTCGCCAGTCCCGGCGCGAGCAGTTTCAGTGCCTCATCCGACAGCCGCACGATGCGCGATCGCAGGAAGGCGGCGGCGCGCAGGTTCGATCCGGGATCGGCGAGGTATGCGACGAGCGCCAGCACGTCCTTCACTTCATCGGCGTCGAAGAAGCCGAGTCCCTTGTAAACGTAGAACGGCACCCCGCGTCGCGCCAGTGCCGCTTCGAACACGCGGTGGCTCTCGCGCGTGCGGAACAGGATGCCGATGTCACCCGGGCCGATCGGTCTGCGCACGCCGGTATCGCGATCGCGAATCGTCGCGCCCTCGATCAACAGCCGCGCGATCTCGTCGGCGACAGCTTCGGCCTGCGCCGCATCGGAATCCGCGGTGACGATGCCAATCGCATCGGCCTGCGTCGGCGTGCCGGCGATGGCCGGAAAGGCATCGGTCTCGGAATAGCGGAACGCATCAGCGCGATCCGGCGCCTTCTCGATCGCCGCGCACACGTCGTTCACGAACATGAGCAGCTCGTGCACCGATCGGAAGCTGCGCGTGATGGCGGCCCGGGCCGGCGCGTCCGGCCGAAGCGCGTCGATGAACTCAGCGGCCGCATCGAGCACCGACACTTCGGCGTCGCGGAATCCGTAGATCGATTGCTTGCGATCGCCGACGATGAAGATCGACGGTGGAATCGGGCCGTGGTTGAGGCCTTCGCCGGCGCTCCACGCGCGCACCAGCTCGCGTACCAACCGCCACTGCGCGCGGCTGGTGTCCTGGAATTCGTCGACGAGCACGTGCTCGTACCGCGACTCGAGGCGGTACCGGCTGCGCGAGAATTCGTCCATCTGGCCGAGCAGCCTGAGCGTGCGCTCGAGCAGATCGGCAAAATCGAGCACGCCGTGCTTGTCGAGCGTGCGCCGGTATTCATCCTGCGCGATCGCAAACAGCCGCCGCACGCCGCGCGCCAGGACGAGGTTGATGTCGCGCCTGAACGCGGCCGTCGCCGCCTGCACGTGCGGGCCGAGCCCCGCCACGATCACTTTGTGCCGCTCGTAGTCGCCTGGCGATCGGAATTCAGACTTGACGTTGGCCGGCCGCTTGCGCGGTTCGCCCTGTTTCGTCAGCACGAGATCCGACAGTCGATCGAGCACGCCCCGCAAGCGAGCCGGCGGCAAAGGTGGATCCGTCATCAGCTCGCGCATTTCACGCGCCAGCAGATCGAAGCCGGGCACGTCGGGGCCGGTGGCAACGAACGCGTCGATGGCGCGCGGACCAATCGAAGACACTCCGCCGCGCAGCGAGTGGATCAGCCGATGACAGGCGGCATCGACCGTCATGTCGCGGCCGCGCAGGAAGCGATTGAGCGCGTCGCGCGCCACGAGGCGGCGGTCGAGCAGCGCCGTCAACGCCTTGCGGAGCCGCGGCTCGCCGAGCTCGGTAAACAGCAGCGCGACGTCCGCATCGTCGAGCGAGATCGCCCGCCCGATCGCGAGCGCGCTGTCGAGCGACGACTCCACGAAGCGCGGCGTCTCGGTCTCGTCTGCGAGATCGAAGCCGGGATCGACGCCGGCCTCGAGCGGAAATTCGTGCAGCAGCGACAGGCAGAACGCGTCGATGGTGCTGATGCCGATCTCGTTGAACGCGTCGCGAATCTCGCGCCAGCGCGCCGGCGGCAGGCTGCCTTCGCGATGGCGCTGGCGCAGCGTCGTCATCACGCGTTGACGCATTTCCGCGGCGGCCTTGCGCGTGAAGGTGATGGCGAGGATATTGCGCGGCGCGACGCCGGCCTCGAGCAGGCGCACGTAGCGATCGACGAGCACGCGCGTCTTGCCGGTGCCCGCCGAGGCTTCGAGAGCGACGTTGCGAAGCGGATCGATCGCGAGCCGCCGCGCGCGCGCGTCGGGAGTTTCGGCCGGCTCGGTTGATGAAGCGCCGAAGTCGAACCGGGGCTGATCAGCCAAGCTCGTCTTCCATGCCGCCGGGCATTCGACACACGGCGACGAACGCGCACATCGTGCAGAGATTCTTCGTCTCGGGCCGCGATGGATACCGGCCCGCGGCAATGTTGTCGAGCGCCGCAACCAATCGGTGCCCCGCCGCCGTCGTCAGGTCTTCGAACTGTTTGCCGCGTTCTTCCAAAGGGACGACCGGCTGCGGACCTTCGAACGACAGGTACATCGCCTCGCTCGCGGGAATATCACGCCCATGCGTATTCACCAGCGAGGTCCGCACGCAGGC
>DASUSZ010000077.1:0-14980 GCA_036374815.1 Vicinamibacterales bacterium
GTTCAAGGCCGATCGGATCGTCGTGTCGGCGGTCAACGTCGGCAGCGGCATGGTGAGGACCGAGCACGGCGTGTTTCCCGTGCCCGCGCCCGCAACGGTATCGCTTTTGAAAAATGCGCCGGTCTATTCGAGCGGCATTCAGTCCGAGCTGCTGACGCCAACCGGCGCGCTGATCCTGACGGAGTTTGCGACGGAATACGGCCCAATTCCGCCAATGAAAATTGAGAGAGTCGGGTACGGCGCCGGCGATCGCGAGCTGAAAGAAACGCCAAATGTCGTGAGGGTGTTGGTCGGCGAAGCTGAGAGCGGCAAGCCCGTAGCCCCAAGCCCGAAAGCCCATCGGGTGTCTGTCATCGAATGCGAGATCGACGACATGAACCCGCAGATCTTCGGCGTGCTGATGGAGAAGTTGTACGCGGCGGGGGCGCTCGAGGTGTTCTACTCCGCCGTGCAGATGAAGAAGAACCGCCCGGGCACTTTGATGACGGTCGTCGCCAAGCCCGAGGATCGCGAGAAGATGACCGAGATCGTGTTCCGCGAATCGACGACGATCGGCGTCCGGCACCAGGAGCTGTCCCGCGAATGTCTCGATCGCGAAATGGTGACGGTCGCGACCAGTGTTGGACCGGTGCGGTTCAAGGTGGCGCGGCGTGATGGGCGCGTCTTCAACGCGCAGCCGGAGTTCGAAGATCTGGCGAAACTTTCAGCGGAGCGGGGCATCCCAATCAAGGACGTCCAGGCGCTCGCGCACAAGGCGTGGCTCGAACGATGAAGTTCTTTCTGACCACCGCGATCGATTTCGTGAACAGCCGGCCGCATCTCGGCACGGCCTACGAAAAGATCACGGCCGACATCATTGCCCGTTACCGCAGGCTCGCCGGCTACGACACCCATTTCCTGATGGGCAACGACGAGCATTCGCAGAACGTGTTCCGCAAGGCCGCGGAGCAGGGGAAGGATCCGCTCGCCTACTGCGACGAGATGGAGGGCGTGTTCCGGGACGTGTGGAAGCGCCTCGATCTCTCGTTCGACGACTTCATTCGCACCACCGATCGCCAGCGGCATTTCCCCGCCGTCCAGAAGATGGCGCAAGCCTGCCTGGACAACGGCGACATCTACGAGGGCGCCTACGAAGGCTGGTACTGCGAGAGCTGCGAGGCGTTCAAGCCCGAAAAGGATCTCGTCGAGGGCACGTGTCCGATCCACAAGACGACGCCGAAGTGGATCAAGGAAAAGAACTGGTTCTTCCGCCTGTCCAAATATCAGCAGCCGCTGCTGAAGCATTACGCCGACAACCCCTCGTTCATCGAGCCCGAAATCCGCCGCAACGAAATTCTTCGGCTGGTCGAAACCGGCCTCGAAGACATCTCGATGAGCCGCGCCGGACAGTCCTGGGGCATTCCGGTGCCGTTCGATCCTACGAGCGTGGTCTACGTGTGGTTCGACGCGTTGATCAATTACGCCGCCGCCGTCGGCTACGGCTGGGACGATGCGCTGTTCGAGAAGTGGTGGCCGGCAAATCTCCATGTCGTCGGCAAGGACATCACGCGGTTCCACTGCGTGATCTGGCCGGCGATGCTGATGAGCGCGCGGCTGCCATTGCCGCAGCAGGTCTTTGGCCACGGCTGGGTGTATTTCAAGGGCGAGCGCATGAGCAAGACGATGGGGAACATCGTCGATCCGCTGGATGCGGCCAACAAGTTTGGTCCCGATCCGCTGCGCTTGTACCTGGCGAAGGAAATTCCCTACGGCGGCGACGGTGACTTCACCTGGGAGCGTTTCGAGGAGAAGTACAACGCCGACCTCGCGAACAACCTCGGCAACCTGGTGAATCGCGTTGCGTCGATGACGGAGCGATACCAGCAGGGGCGCATCCGCGCGACCGGTGGCGGCGCGCTTGCTTCCATCGCCGCGGACAGCGTGGCTGCCTACCAGGCGGCGATGAACGTGCACGCACTGCATGAAGGCGCCGCGGCGGCGTTCCGGCTGGTCAGCGCCGCGAACAACTTCATCGCCGAGAAGCAGCCGTGGTCGCTCGCGAAGGATCCGGCGAACTCGGAACAACTGAACGGCGTGCTGGCGGACTCGGCAGAGGCCGTCCGCATCGCTGCGACGCTGCTGGCGCCGATCATGCCGTCTTCCTCGACCGAAGTGCTGCGCCGTCTCGGCGACGATCGGCCGTTGAAAGAGCGGCGGCTGGACGTCGACGCGTCCTGGCGATCGTCAGGCGACCGACAGATTCTGAATGCCGGGGCACTGTGGCCCCGCATCGAAGCGGAAAAAGGACCGGTGAATGTGACTGAAGAACAGAAGCAGGGTGCGCAGGATGCACAGGGTGCGCAGATTGCGCATGCAACGCAGGCGGATGCCGCCGCGGCACAGGCCGCGCCAGCGGCCCAGGCATCGGCAACGCCACCTTCGCTCATCACGATCGACGATTTTGCGAAGGTGGACCTGCGCACGGCGAAGGTGCTGGAAGCCGAGAAGATGCCGAAGTCGCAGCGTCTTTTGAAGCTGAAGGTTGATGCCGGCGAAGCGGAGCCGCGCACGATCCTGGCCGGCATCGCCGAGTCGTATGAGCCCGAGCAGTTGATCGGCAAGTCGATCGTCATCGTCGCCAACCTCGCCCCTCGAAAGATGATGGGGCTCGAGTCGAACGGGATGGTGCTTGCCGCCAGCCCGGATGGCGGCAAGGCGTTGGTGTTGAATTCGGAACCGGCGGCGCCGGGCACGAAGGTTCGTTGATCTCGAGGAGAAGCCAGATGTTTCGCATGATCAGTCAGCTCACCGTCATCACCCTGGCGGCCGCGGTGTTCGGCGCCAGCCTGCTCGCGGACACGAAATACGGCGCCGGCGTGACGCTCGCCACGGCGACGCCGATCAAGGACTTGTATGCCTCGCCGGAGAGCTTCGTCGGCAAGAAAGTTCGCGTCGACGGCGTCGTAACTTCGGTCTGCACCGAAATGGGATGCTGGATGGCGATCGGCGCCGCCGACAATCCCGATCAAGCGGTGCGGTTCCAGGCAGAACACGACGGCAAGATCGTGTTTCCGATTTCTCTGAAGGGCCAGAAGGCAAGCGCTGAAGGCGTGTTCGTGAAGATCGGCGGCGGCGATTCCCACGCCAAAGAGGCCGCAGGCGAGCACGCGCACGCGCAGCCAAAGGCCGCGGAGTTCGGCAGCCGTTACCAGTTCCAGGTGACGGGTGCGGTTGCGCCCTGAGCCTTGACAGATAGTCACTGCCACATCGCCGGCGACGAGTTCGCCGGCGATCTGGATGCCGTCGTCGAGCGCGCTCGCGCCGCAGGCGTGTCACGCGCGCTGGTAATCCTTGCGGCGGAAGACGACGCGGAATTCGCGCGGGCCGGGACGGTGCTGTCGGCGTGGCCCGAATGTCGGTTCGCGATCGGCGTCCATCCGCATCACGCCAAGGTGTTCGCGTCGAATCCACAGGCGGCAGCCGACACGGTGGCATCGCGGCTGGACGCACAGCCCGCGGCGAGGGCGATCGGCGAGATCGGTCTCGACTATCACTACGACTTTTCGCCGCGCGAGGTGCAGCACGAAGTGTTTCGCGCGCAGATCCGGCTCGCGCTCGAGCGCGATCTGCCGATCGTGATTCACACCCGGGAAGCCGAGGAGGACACCCTGCGCATCATCGGCGAGGAAGGGCAGGGCCGGCTGCGCGGGGTCTTTCATTGCTTCACCGGCGATCAGGCCGCTGCCGATCGCGCCCTGGCGACCGGCTTCTTCCTGTCGATTCCCGGTGTCGCCACATTTCCGAAGGCCGAAACCTTGCGCCAGGCGGCCGCGGCGGCGCCGGCGGATCGGCTGCTGGTCGAGACCGACAGCCCCTACCTCGCGCCAATTCCCTACCGCGGCAAGCGCAACGAGCCTGCTTATGTGGCGCGGGTGGTCGAACAACTCGCCGCCGTGCGCGGTGTTGCCGCCGCCGACATCGGCGCCCAAACCGATCACAATTTCGACCGGCTCTTCCGGCCCTGAGGGCGCTAAGGCTTTGCGGTTCAAAGCATTAAGCGGCCCGCGCTCGTTGACAGTGCGCGGCCCGTATGGTGTGATCTACGCACGTGTCTAACGCCGCACCCCGGACCCAGGCGGATCTAATTCAATTATTCGAGCCCGTCCGCGAGGATCTGGAGGCGGTCGAGCGCGAGTTTGCGCGGCAGGTCCAGTCGCAAATCCACGTCATCCCGGAAATCGGCAACTACCTGCTGAAGAGCGGCGGCAAGCGTGTGCGCCCGGCGGTGCTGCTGATGAGCGCGCGCCTGTGCGGCTACTCCGGCCCGCGCGCGGTGCTGAACGCCGCCGTCGTTGAGTTCATCCACACCGCCACGCTCGTCCACGACGACATCATCGACGATGCCGATGTGCGGCGCGGACGGAAGGCCGTGCACTCGCAGTGGGGCAACGACGTCACGGTGCTGGCCGGCGACTTCCTCTACATCAAGTCGATGGCGATGGCGCTGTCGCAGGACACGCTCGAGATCGTCCGCCTGCTGTGCGACGTGACGCTGCGGATGATCGAAGGCGAAATCTACCAGCTCACCAAGAACGGCGTCGTCGACCTGACCGAGGAAGAGCACTTCGAGATCATTCGCCGCAAGACCGCCTACCTGTTCGGCGGCTGCGCGCAGATTGGCGGCATGCTGGGCGAGGTCGGAACGGAGAAGCAGGACGCGCTCCGCGAGTACGGCTTCAGCCTCGGCATCATGTTCCAGCTGGTCGACGACCTGCTCGACTTCACCGGCGCCGCCGAGGCGCTCGGCAAGCCGATTGGCGGCGACCTGCGCGAAGGCAAGATCACGCTGCCGCTGATTCACCTCCTCAATCACGGCGGCCTCGAAGCCAGCGACCTGATTCGCAACGCCGTCCGCGATCGCGACATTTCGCCCGAGAAGTGGGCGCGCCTCAAGACGCTGCTGAACGAGCATCGCTCGATCGAGTACGCGTATCAGCGCGCTGTGGAGTTCGGCGAGACCGCCAAGCGGCAGCTGCGCTTGTTTGCGCCAAGCCAGGAACGCGAAGCGCTGATGGGCCTCGCCGACTACGTCCTCCTCCGCGATCGGTAGATCGCGCGCCGCCTCCAGCGGCCCCGCATGAAGCCCGCAGACCGTATCGAGTTTCTCCGCAACGAGATTCGCAGGCACGAGGAGCTGTACTACGTGCAGGCCGCGCCTGAGCTCAGCGACGCCGAGTTCGACGCGCTGATGAACGAGCTCAAGGAGCTCGAGGCCGCGCATCCCGACCTGCAGACCCCTGACTCACCGACGCAGCGCGTCGGCGGACGTCCGGCCGAAGGCTTCGCGCAGGTCGAGCACCTGCAGCCGATGCTGAGTCTCGACAACGCCTACGACGAGGAGGATCTGCGCGCCTTCGACGAGCGCGTGCGGAAGGGTTTGTCGATCGAGCAGTCGCCGTCCTACGTGGCGGAGCTGAAGATCGACGGCCTCAGCATGGCGCTGACCTACGAGGACGGCCGGCTGGTTCGCGGCGCCACGCGCGGCGACGGGATCCGCGGCGAAGAGGTGACGCAAAACGTCCGCACGGTGCGCGCCATCCCGTTGACGCTGAAGGGCGGGCCGAAAGGCCGCGTCGAGATTCGCGGCGAAGTCTATCTGCCGAAGAAGAACTTCGAGCGCATCAACCGGGAGCAGGAAGCCGCGGGGCTGCCGCTCTACGCGAACCCGAGAAATACCGCCGCCGGCACGATGCGCAATCTCGATCCGGCGCTGGTGGCAAAGCGCGGGTTGTCCGCGTGGACCTACCAACTCGTCCAGCCCGAGTTCGACTTGTCCACCGAAGCGCGAAGCGCGAAGGTGGAATCGCACGCCGAGATGCTGAAGGACCTGGCGAAGTGGGGATTGCCGGTCGAGCCGCACTGGAAGAAGTGCGACGGCATCGACGAGCTGATCGCGTTTTGCGAAGAGTGGCGCGACAAGCGGCACTCGCTGGCGTTCGAGACCGACGGTGTCGTGATCAAGCTGAACGATCGGGCGCAGCGCGAGCGGCTTGGCTACACGTCGAAGTTTCCGCGCTGGGCCACCGCCTTCAAGTTTCCCGCCGAGCGCAAGACCGCGATGCTGCACCGCATCGAGGTCAACATCGGCCGCACCGGCGCGGCCACGCCGTTCGCGATGCTCGAGCCGACGGTGGTGGCGGGCTCGACGATCTCGATGGCGACGCTGCACAACCCGGACGACATCATTCGCAAGGACATTCGTCCCGGTGAGCTGGTGATCATCGAGAAAGCCGGCGACGTCATTCCGCGCGTCGTCGGGCCGGTCAACACCGATCCGGCACGCGATACGCCGCGCTGGGTGATGCCGACGACCTGCCCGGTCTGCGGCAGCGAGCTGCAGAAGCCGGAAGACGAAGCGGTGTGGCGCTGCGACAACAGCTCGTGCCCGTCGAAGCTGCGGCGCGGCCTCGAGCACTTCGCGTCGCGCGGTGCGATGAACATCGAGGGCATCGGCGAGTCGCTGTGCGGCCTGCTGTGCGAGCACGATCTCGTGCACAGCTACGCCGACATCTATCAGCTCGATGCCGCGAAGCTCGAAGCGCTGCCGCGCATGGGCAAGAAGTCCGCCGCCAAAGTGCTGGCGCAGATCGAGAAGTCGAAGTCCAACGACATCTGGCGGCTGCTCTATGCGCTCGGCATCCGCCACGTCGGCGAGCGCGGCGCGCAGGTGCTCGCGGATCATTTCGGGTCGATCGACGCGATCGCCAACGCCACGCTCGACGAGCTCGAGGCGGTGCGCGAGATCGGCCCGGTGCTGGCGGCATCGGTGCGATCGTTTTTCGATCAGCCAGGCAATCGCGAGCTGATCGAAGGATTCCGCAAGGCCGGCGTGAAACTCGTCGGCGAGAAGAAGGTCGCGCCGGAAGGCCCGCAGCCGCTTGCCGGCAAGACCTACGTCATCACCGGCGAGCTGGCGGCGATGTCGCGCGAGGAGGCGCAGGCGAAGCTCGAAGCGCTCGGCGCGAAAGTGACGGGGTCGGTCAGCAAAAAAACCACCGCGCTGATCGTCGGCGCCGCTCCGGGCGCAAGCAAGTCCGAGAAAGCGCGGGCATTGGGCATCGCGACGCTCGATGAAGCCGGCTTTCTGGCACTTATAATGGACGCATGACGCGGCTTTACGTCATCACGACGGCGACGCTGACCGGAATCATCGGCGTGTTGCTCGGCGTGTTGCTGTCGTTACAAACCGAGCGCCATTCGTCGGATCCCGCGCCGGTTGCCGCCGTCGCCGACAAGGACGGCGCCGCGCCGGTGACCGAGGTCGCGGACGTGCGCCCACCCGCGCCGGCGTCGATCAATTTCGCCGACATCGCGGCGCGCATGAATCCTGCCGTCGTCAATATCGACGCCACCGCGCGCGCGCGGCGCGCGAGGCGGTTGATGGAAGAGGGCGGCCGCCGTGGTCCGGACGATCCGTTCGATCCCGGGCGCCGCGGAGTCGATGCGCCGCGTCGCGGCACGGGCACCGGCTTCCTGATCGATGCCGAGGGCCACATCCTCACGAACCATCACGTCATCGAAGGCGCCGAGCGTCTGACCGTCAAGCTCGCCGATGGCCGCAGCCTGCGCGCCGAGGTGGTCGGGTCGGATCCCGATACCGACATCGCGCTGATTCGCGTCGAAGGCTCCGGCCCGTTCCCGCATGCAATCCTCGGCGATTCGTCGAAGCTGCGCGTCGGTGACTGGGTCTGCGCCATCGGTAATCCGCTCGCCTACGAGCACACCGTCACGGTGGGAGTGATCAGCTTTCTTGGCCGCAAGCTGTTCGATCCGAGCCTCGACAACTACATCCAGACCGACGCGGCGATCAGCTTCGGCAACAGCGGCGGGCCGCTGATCAATTCGCGCGGCCAGGTGATCGGCATCAACTCCGCGGTCAGCCGCCAGGCCAGCGGCATCGGCTTCGCGGTGCCGATCAACCAGGCGCGCAGCGTGATTCCGCAATTGAAGAAGCAGGGGCGCGTCGAGCGCGGCTACATCGGCGTCACGCTTCGCGACGTCGATCCGGATCTGCAGGCGTCGTTAAAGCTGGCTCGCGGCGACGGTGCGCTCGTCCAGGATGTGACGCCGGGATCTCCCGGGGCGCGCGTCGGGCTGCGTCCGTACGACGTCATCGTGTCTGTCGACGGCTCGCCGGTGCGCACGCACGACCGATTGATCCGCGAGATCGCCGAGCGGCAGCCGGGCAGTGCGGCGAGGATCGAATACCTGCGCGATGGCAGGACGCTGTTTGCGACCGTGAAGCTCGCCGAGCGTCCCCGCCAGCCAACTGATCGCGTGACCACGACCGCGGAGCGCTCCACTCAGCGCACGGGTCCCGGCGAGCTGGGCCTCAGCCTGATCGAGATCGACGACAGCAACGCGCATCGGTTCGACATCCCCGCCGGCATGACGGGCCTCCTCGTGCAACGGGTCGAACCGTTGTCGGTGGCCTATGACGGCGGCATCGTCCGCGGCTCGATCATCCTCGAGGTCAACCGGCAGCCGGTGAATTCGATCGCGGGGTTCCGGCGGATCGTCGGCGCGGCGCGGCCGGGCGACGTCCTCGCGGTCTATCTCTACGAGCCCGAGGACGATCAGCGCGCGATCCGTACCGTCCGCACGGAGTCTCGGTGAAGCCACGCATCCTCGTCATCGACGATGACGCCGAGATCCGCAAGTCGTTCAAGATGACGCTCGAATACGCCGGCTACGACGTGGTGCTCGCGGCCACCGGCGAGGAAGGCGTCAAGCTGGTCGAGCAGGAAGCGCCCGATCTCGTCTTCTGCGACATCAAGATGCCAGGCATGGACGGCCTCGACGTGCTGCAGAAGCTCCAGCATCTCAAGGACGTCATGCCCATCGTCGTCATCACCGGCAACGCCGAAATCCAAACGGCGGTGGAGGCGACGCGGCTGGGCGCGTTCGACTTCATCGAGAAGCCGGTCAGCAGCGAGCGCATGCTGGTGTCGGTGCGCAACGCCGTCGATACGCGGCGGCTGAAGACCGAGAACAAGAGCTACCGCCGTGACGCGGAGAAGAAATACCAGATCGTCGGCGATTCGCCGGCGCTCGCCGCGGTGCGTGGCGCCATTCAGAAGGCGGCGCCGACGAGCGCCACCGTCTTGATCTGGGGCGAGAGCGGCGTCGGCAAAGAGCTGGTGGCCCGCGCAATCCATCGCGAAAGCCTGCGCCGCGACGGCCCGTTCGTGCAGGTCAACTGCGCGGCGATCCCTGACGAGCTGATCGAATCCGAGTTGTTCGGCCACGAGAAGGGCTCGTTCACCGGCGCGACCGATCGCCAGATTGGCAAGTTCGAACAGGCCGACAAGGGCACCATCTTCCTGGACGAAGTCGGCGACATGAGCCTGAAGACGCAGGCCAAGGTGTTGCGCGTGCTGCAGGAGCAGGAACTCGAGCGGCTCGGCAGCAATCGCGTGATCAAGGTCGACGTGCGCGTGATTGCGGCAACCAACAAGAACCTCGAGGAAGAGATCGACAAGAACACCTTCCGCGAGGACTTGTTCTATCGCTTGAACGTGGTGCCGATCCACGTGCCGGCGCTTCGCGAGCGGCGCGACGACATCCCGGCGCTGGTGCGCCACTTCGCGGATCTGTTCTCGCGCGACAACAATTTCCACCGCCGCACGTTTACCGCCGCGGCGATGGAGAAGCTGAAGCAGCAGCACTGGCGCGGCAACATCCGCGAGCTGCGCAATTTCGTCGAGCGGCTCCTGATCATGACGAGCGGGGATTCGATCGACGTCCGCGACATCCCCGACGGCGGCGTGATACGGGGCGACATAGCAGCGGCGATGGCGCCGGCGCCGGCCGGTGAAATCAGCGCGAGCTCCGCGGAACAGTCCTGGATGCAGGCGCCGACGCTGCAGGAGTTCAAGTCCGGCTCGGAGCGCGCCTACCTGGTGGCGAAGCTGAGAGAGAATAGCTGGAACATCTCGAAGACGGCCGAGGTGATCGATACGCCTCGGAGTAATCTGTATAAGAAGCTGGAGCAGTACCAAATCTCGCAGGAAACGGACGGTTAGCGGAAATCATCAAATATTCGCCGCAGTGAGCCGGGCGATCGCTGCCGCCGGTAACCATTCGCAAGAATGAAGTGCCGGCGGGAGAGGAAAGTCCGAACTCCACAGGGCAATGCGCCGGGTAACACCCGGGCGGGGCAACCCGACGGAAAGTGGCACAGAAAACATACCGCCCGCCTTCGCGCCGGTTCGAAAGGATCGGCGCTACGGCGAGGTAAGGGTGAAAAGGTGCGGTAAGAGCGCACCGCGCGGCTGGCAACAGACGTGGCAGGCCAAACCCCGCATGGAGCAAGACCAAATAGGGAAGCTGATCGAACGGCCCGTTCGCGCTTCCGGGTAGGTTGCTGGATCCCGTCAGTAATGCCGGGACTAGAGGAATGATCGTCGTCCTGAGTGAGAGGGCGGCGCCGCAAGGCGCCGGCTTCGAATCGAAGGAACAGAATTCGGCTTACAGGCTCACTGCGGCTCTCTTGATTTCGGATATCGGATCGGGCGGATTTCGGATTGGGTGGATTTCGGATTGGCCAACTATCTCGTCACCGGCGGCGCCGGCTTCATCGGCTCCCACATCTCTGAAGCACTGGTAAAGCGCGGCCATCGCGTCCGCGTCGCCGACAATTTCGTGACCGGCTACCGACACAACATCCGTGACGGCGTCGAGTTCGTCGAAGGCGACTGCGCCGATCCGGCGTTTGCGAACCGGATCGTCGAGGGCATGGACTACGTCATCCACCAGGCGGCGATTCCGTCGGTGCCGCGATCGGTGGACAACCCGATCGAGTCGCATCGCGCCAACGTCGACGGCATGCTGCAGATGCTGATCGCGTCGCGCGACAGCGGCGTCAAGCGCCTGGTCTTCGCAGGCTCATCGTCGGTCTACGGCGACACCGAAGTGCTGCCGAAGACCGAGACGATGCCGACCAATCCGCTCTCGCCGTACGCGCTGCAGAAGCTGATGAGCGAGATGTACGGGCAGATGTTCACGCGCCTCTATGGCTTCGAAACCGTGACGACCCGCTACTTCAACGTGTTCGGCCCGCGCCAGGATCCGGGCTCGCCGTACTCCGGAGTGATCTCGCTGTTCATCAAGGCGCTGAACGGCAATCAGCGGCCGACGATCTACGGCGACGGCGGCCAGACGCGCGACTTCACCTACGTGACCAACGTTGTCGACGGCGTCATCCGCGCCGCCGAAACGCCGGGCGTGGGCGGCCATGTGTTCAACGTCGCGACCAACAGCCGCATTTCGCTCAACGAGCTGCTGGCGACGCTGAACAAGATTTTCGGGACCAGCCTCGAGCCGATCTACAAGGAAGCGCGCCAGGGCGACGTGCGCGACTCGCAGGCGGACATTACCAAGGCCGCGAAGATGCTCGGCTACAAACCGATCGTCGGTCTCGAAGAGGGGCTGCGCGAAACGGTGAAGTGGTTCAAGGCGTCGTAGCCGGCGCCGTCAGCGCGCGGCGGCCAGCGCGGTCACGGGCACGCGGCCGTCTTCGTAGATCGCGGTGAGCCTGTCGCCGTCGATCTCGAGCGCGGAGCCGCGGCCCTTGTAAACGGCCGCGAGCATCCCCGTATCGATCAGCAGCGCGCGGCCGCCGAATCGCATCGTGATCGATCGGCTCACCTGCGGCGTGTGGCCGGTCACGAACCGCTTGGCGCCGTACTTCGCCAGCACCGCCGCGAACGGACCGCCCGCCGGATCGTCCTTTTCCGTCGCCAGCCCGCGATACCACAGCGCGCCTTCGGGGTGCACGGCAAGCCACGTATCGATCTTCAGGATCTCCTGCGCTTCCATCAGCAGCGGCACGTTCAGCTGACCGCGGTCGGGCTCCTTGCCCTCCGCTTTCGCGGCGGCAATGCGCGCGTTGGCGAGGCCGATCTCGCTGGAGGCGACCTGCAGGATCTCGGCGAGCGAAAAATCCCGGGTGGCGAGCTTGAGGCTGATCAGGCGATCGAGGAATTGATCGAGCCGGCGCACTTCGGCCTTCGCCTGGTCGTTGAGATCCTCGAGCCTGGCCGGCGCGCTCGCCGGCGGAATGCCGGCGTGCATGAAGATGTTGCCGTCGACCATCGTCACGATCGGCTTGCTCCGCAGCCATTGGCCGTATTTGCCCCTCGGCGACATCGCCTCCTTGTATTCGACGTAACCCGGCGGGTGGGTCGTCAACCATGCTTCGCGCGTCTGGGCATACACGCTTGGAACGGGTTCGCCTTTTTCCGTCTTCAGCGCGGCCAGCTTCGCGTATTGCTCCCACGCGTCGTTGCGGCGCTTCTCGGAGTTGGCGTCGGCAAAGGTCGCGTAGATCTCGCGCGTCACGTCACGGGTCTCGCCGATCAGGTTCATGACCTCGTGATTGCCGAGCAGCACGATGGCGCGGCCGCCGGCGCTGCGCGCCTGCGGCTCGAGCGCCATCAGCAGGTCGAGCACCGCGCGGGTGCCTTCGCCGCGATCGGTGTAATCACCGGTTTGCACCAGCAGCGACCGCCCGCCGGTCCACTTGCCGTTGCCGTCGGCAAGGCCCGCGGCCTTGAGGATGGACTTGAAGCCGTCGAGGCTGCCGTGGATGTCGCCGATCGCGTAGATGCGCGCCGCGCCCTGCGCCGTCAGCGCCGGCGCGTGCGGGCAGAGCAGGAGAATGGCGACAAGGAGCGCAGCGGGCCGCATACCGCTAATGGTATCTCTATTGAACGAGATGCCGCTTGCCGGCCGATGCCTGCCAGGGCTGTGTTTCGATCAGCCGCGCGGCGGTGGCCGCATCGACGGCTTTCGAAAAAAAGAAGCCCTGCGCGTACTCGCAGCCGATGCTGCGCAGCGCCGACGCCTGTTCAGCGGTCTCGACGCCTTCGGCGACGACATCCATGCCGAGCGTATGGCCAAGGCCGACGATCGCCGTGACCATCGCGGAGCCGCTGGCGCCGGTACCAATCTCGGCGACGAACGACTGATCCACCTTGACGGTGTCCACCTGTAACCGGTGCAGGAAACTCAGCGACGAGAAGCCGGTGCCGAAGTCGTCGAGGCTCCAGCCTACGCCCATGCTGCGCGCGTGGTTGAGCGTCGCCTGCGCGCCGGGGACGTCGTTGATGAATGCGCTCTCGGTGATTTCGAGCTTGAGGTGCTCGGCGTCCAGGCCGGTGGTCCGCAGCGTGGCGGCAACGTCGCTCATCAAGCCGGGGTAGGCGAGCTGCTTCGACGACACGTTCACGCAGATCATCTGCGGCGCGGCGCCGCCAAACCTGGCGAGCCATTCGGCCATCTGCCGGCAGGATCCAGCCAGCGTCAGCCGGCCGATGTCGATGATCATGCCGGTGTCTTCCGCGACCGCGATGAAGTCGCTCGGCTGCACCAGGCCGCGCGACGGGTGGCGCCAGCGCAGCAGCGCCTCGAAGCCGGCAATGCGCCCGGACTTCAACGCGATGATCGGCTGGTAGTGCATCTCGAACGCCTCGTCGTCGATGGCGTTGCGGAGATCGGTTTCGAACTGCAGGCGCGTGATCGCGCGCTGCCGCATGGCGGGGTCGAAGATCTCATACGGCGCGGATGAGACCGTCGCCCTCGTGAGCGCGATCGCGGCGTCGCGAAGGATGTCGTCGGCGCGGGTGTAGCCGCTGCTGCTGGCGGCAATGCCGATGCGTGCCGAGGCGAACACCTGGTGGCCATCGACGTCGAACGGATATTCGAGACACTGCCGCAGCCGATCGGCCACGAGCGCCGCATCGGCGGCGTCGGCAATGTCGTCGACCAGCACCATGAACTCATCGCCGCCAAGCCGCGCCAGCGTGAAGCCGGGCTCATCGCGGCTGACGATGTCGGTGGCGCGCAGGCTCGATTGCAGCCGCCGCGCCACGGCGACCAGCAGTTGATCGGCGGCGAGGGGACCGAGACTGTCGTGCACGATGCGGAAGCGATCGAGCGACAGCGCGAGGATCGCGAAGGTGTATTCCGCGCGCCGCTCGGTGCGCTTGAGCGCGCGGTCGACCAGGTCGACGAACAGCAGGCGGTTCGGCAGGCCCGTGAGCGCGTCCGCGAGCTTCGCTTCGGTAATGTCCGTCAGCGATCCGGCAAGACGGCTCGCTACGCCCGCCTCGGTTCGCACCGCTGCGCCGCGGCAGCGGACCCATCGATAGGTTTCATCGCGGTGACGAACACGATGCTCGCTCTCGAAGTGTCCGCCCGCGCCGGCAAGGTAATTGGTGAGCGCCGAGCGCACGCCTTCGATATCTTCCGGATGCACCCGGAGCAGCCACTCGTCGGCGGACGTGCCGACCTCTTCTTCGTTCAGTCCGAGGATCGATCGCCAGCGCGGCGACCAGTACACTTCGCCGGTGATCAGGTTCCAGTCCCACAATCCGTCGTTGGCGCCCTGGACCGCGAGGGCGTAGCGCTCCTCGCTGTCGCGGAGATCGGCAACCGCCCATTTGTGCGCGAGATGCGTGTCGATGCGCGCCACCGCGACGGGGAAGTCGAACGGCTTGATGATGTAGTCGTTGGCGCCGCGATTGAGCGCGTCGACGACGTCGGCGCCGGCGCTGCGCGCGGTGATCATGATGATCGGCAGCTGCGAGCGCGAGTAACGCTCGCGCATCTTCGCGAGCACCTCGAGGCCGCTCAGGTCCGGCAGCTCGGCATCGAGCAGCACCAGATCAAAGGTGGACTGGTCGATCGCCGACAGCGCCTCGGCACCCGTGCTCGCCATGCTGACGATGAACTTGCGCGTGCGCAGGCCGCTGGCCAGCGCATCGCGGTTACCGCCGTTCTCGTCGACGATGAGGATCGACGCCTCGCGCATCACCGCGTTGCCTTGAAACGCGCAGGTTGGCGCTCGGTAATGACGTACATACACATCAATGGTCTTTAGTGATGCAATACGTAAGCCGAGTGGATTCACCTAGGCCTGAGCGGTTAAGTGCTTATA
>DASUSZ010000078.1:0-4658 GCA_036374815.1 Vicinamibacterales bacterium
CTGGGCGGCTACAGCACAACCTGGCTGGCGCGCGCCTTGCCGAATGATGGTGCATTGACCAGCCTCGAGCTCGATGCGGCGCATGCTCGTGTGGCGCGAAGGAATGTCGATCGCGCCGGCATCGGGTCACGCGTCACGATCGTCGTCGGTCCGGCTGAAGAAACGCTGCGGCAAATGATCGTTGAATGTGTGCCGCCGTTCGACATCGTGTTCATCGACGCCGACAAGCCCGGGTACGAGCGGTACCTGGACCTGAGCCTGAAGTTGTCGAAGCCCGGCACCGTGGTCGTTGCGGACAATCTGATCAGGGACGGCGCGGTCCTGCAGGAGGCGCCCGAAGACGAGAACGCGCGTGCGGCCCGCGCCTTCAACGCGAAGCTGGCCGCCCACCCTGGGCTCGAATCGATCATCATTCCGGTGCTCGGCAAGAAGGTGGACGGCATGTCCATCTCCATCGTCCGATAACTTGTTTAGCGGGACTATTCGATGCCGCGGACAGGGTGCGGCTGGTACGGCGCCTCCAGCGCGCGCACCTCGTCGGGTGTCAGCACAATGGGCAGTCCGGCAACGAGCTGATCGAGCTGCTCGATCTTCGTCGCGCTGACGATCGGCGCCGCGATGCCCGGCTTGCCGAGCACCCACGCGAGCGCGACCTGGATCGGCAGCACACCTTTTTTCTTCGCCACTTCAACCACGCGATCGGCGACGTCGTAGTCCGCATCGGCGTAATACAGGCTGTGACCGTACGAGTCATGCTGCTCGCGCAGTGACGCGCCCTTCTCGCCGCGCTTGCGATTGCCGGCGAGAAAGCCCCGCGCCAGGGGGCTCCACGGAATGATGCCGATGCCCTGATCGAGACAGAGCGGAATCATCTCGCGCTCCTCTTCGCGGTAGATCAGGTTGTAGTGGTTCTGCATCGACACGAACCGCGCCCAGCCGCGCTGCTGCTGGATCGCGAGCATCTTCATGAACTGCCACGCGAACATGCTGGATGCGCCGATGTAGCGCACCTTCCCTGCCTTCACCGCGTCGTGCAGCGCCTCACAGATCTCTTCCATCGGCGTCTCGAGGTCGAGGCGGTGAATCTGGTAGAGGTCGATGTAGTCGACACCGAGCCGCCGCAGCGAGGCATCGAGCGCGGTTGCGATCTGCTGCCGTGACAACCCGCCGGTCGTCTCGGCATCGACGGGATAGAACACTTTGGTGGCGATGATCACTTCGTCGCGCTTCGCAAAATCCTTCAGCGCGCGGCCGACCACTTCCTCGCTGACGCCGCGCGAATACATGTTGGCGGTGTCGAAGAAGTTGATGCCGTGCTCGAGCGCGCGCTTGATGAATGGCCGGCTGCGGTCCTCGTCCAGCACCCACGGCCGCCAGTTCGGCGTGCCGTAGGTCATCGTGCCGAGGCAGAGCCGCGAGACGTTCAGCTCCGTCTTGCCGAGACGGACGTAGTCCATTGGCGCTTCTCCATGTACAAAAAGTACGGGATCGACAGCAGCGCAATCGCGCCGGCGACGCCGAAGGCGCGGCCGAAGCCGTAGCGGCCGCTCAACCAGCCGACCGCGATCGAGCCGGTGCCGATGCCGGTATCGAACGCGCCGATCAGCGCGCCGAACGTCGCGCCGCGGCGGTGCTCGGCGACGTGATGCATCAGGTGGGCGACGAAGATCGGATACGCCGATCCGAAGCCGAGGCCGAACAGCATCGCGGAGACGATGAACATCGGGCGGCTGTCGGCGATCGACAGCAGCCACACGCCGAGCACGATCATCGACAGGCACGGCACGATGATGCGTGCGTAGCCGGCGCGATCCGCATAACGGCCGATGAACGGCCGCGTCGCCACGATCGTCAGGCTGAACACGGTGAAGTAGAGCGCCTTCGGCGTGACGCCGACCGATTCGGCGTAGACGGCGACGAAGCTGGTAATGCCGCCGTAGCTGAACGAATACAGGAACAACGTCACGGCGCCGACGAGAATCTTCCATTCGACGAGATCGGATGGATGCAGCGAGCGCGCGGCGTGATGCAGCGTATCCGGCGGGAGCCGCCACGCCAGGAATGCCATCAACACGTTGAGTGCCGCCGCTTCGAGGCACAGCAGGCGCCAGCCGCCGTGATCGAACAGCCACAAGCCGATCCACGGCGCCACCGCGACGCCGAGGATGCTTGCGAATCCGGAGTAGCCGAGGCCCTCGGCGCGACGCGACGGCGGCACGATGTCGATGACGTACGAGCTCGAGCTCGACAGCAGCCCCGACCAGAACACGCCGTGCACCAGCACCAGCGCGAGGATCGCCTGGTACGAGGGCGCGATCGCATAGAGCAGCGAGAACACCGTGATCGCGAGGCTGGCGACGATCAGCACGCGGCGCTTGCCGATCCGATCGGCGATTGCGCCGGTGATCGGCGCCGACACCGCGGATGCGTATGTCAGGAAGCCAAGAAACAATCCCGCCTCGGTGGTGCTGCCGCCGAGCGACATGATGTGAAACGGCGCCGTCGGGAGCAGCTGAAAGGCCGACAGGAAAACCGTGAAGCTGTAACTCCACATCAGAAAGAACCGTGGCGTAAACAGCGCCTCCGCGCCGTCTGCGGCCGCGGGCTTATCGGACGGCGAGGACGAGTTTGCCAATGTGCGAGCTTTCTTCCATCAGCCGGTGGGCCGCGGCGGCATCGGCAAGCGGGAACACCTTGTGAATCACCGGCGCGACGACGCCGCTTTCGAGCAGCGGCCAGACGTGTTCCAGCAGGTCGCGCGCAATTGCGCCCTTCTCCGCCGGCGAGCGCGGCCGCAGCGTCGATCCGGTGATCCACGCGCGCTTCCTCATCATCACCGAGAAATCGAGCTCCGCCTTCGCCGTCTTGAGGAACGCGATCTGCAGCAGGCGGCCCTCGATCGCAAGCAGGTCGAGGTTGCGTGGGATGTAGTCGCCGCCGACGATATCGAGGATCACGTCAACGCCACGGCCGTCGGTAACGCGCTTGGCCTCGGCCACCCAATCCTGCGTCTTGTAATTGAACGCGTGTCCGGCGCCAAGCTTCAGCGTCGCTTCGCACTTCTCATCGCTTCCTGCCGTCGTCAGGATGCGCGCGCCGAACGCCCTGGCGAGTTGAATCGCCGTGGTGCCAATGCCGCTCGTGCCGCCATGGATCAGGATCGTCTCACCGCGCTTCAGGTTGCCGCGCTGAAACACGTTGGTCCACACCGTGAAGAAGGTCTCAGGAATACCGGCCGCCTGGATCGCGGTCAGGCCTTTCGGGATCGGCAGGCACTGCTGGTACGGGACGGCGGCGCGCTCCGCATACCCGCCGCCCGCCACCAGCGCGCAAATCGGATCGCCCACTGCCCAGCCGCGGACCTCGGCGCCGAGAGCGGCGACTGTGCCGGCGACTTCGAGGCCCGGAATATCCGACGCGCCCGGCGGCGGCGGATACTTGCCGTAGCGCTGAATGATGTCGGGCCGATTGACACCGGCGGCAGCGACGTCGATCAGGATCTCGCCTGCCGCGGGAAACGGATCCGGCCGCTCCACGATCTTCAGGACGTCCGGCGGCCCGAACGCCGTGATTTCGACGGCCTTCACTTTAGGCCTGAAGGCAGCCGCGGCGACGACAGCAACGCGGCAAACTCGCGCCATCTGCGCACCGGCGTCTTGTCGCGCCCCATCTTCCTCTCGACGTAGGCGCGGACCAGGTCCTTGCCGAGGTTGTAGTTGATCACGTAGCTGCGGTACTGCTCGATGAACTTGACGCGCTGCTCGGCGCGCGGCTTCGTGTACATCGCGTACTTCTCGAGCCACGCCACCGCGCCCGCGCGATCGATCTTGCCGTCGAGGTATTGCCGCGCCGCTTCGTTGCCCGCATACGACAGGCGGTCGACGAGGCCGAGCACCGTGTAGTACTCGCCGACGCGCTTGGCGTCGAGGCCGGCGAGCGGGAACAGCACATCGCGCTCGAACAGCAGCCGCGCCTGCATCGGAAACGCGACTTCGATGCCGTAGTTGGCGGTGCCTTCGGCGATCAGCGACTGCGGCGAGAACAGCGGGTAGACGGTGTATTCGATCCAGTCGCGGTCCCGCACCAGGTTCTTCTCGAGCAGCACGTTGTAGACATGGTGGCCGGGATAGCCTTCGTGGCACGCCAGGTCGATCGCGCGATCGATGTAGATCGGCAGATCGGTGTTGACCTGAATCAGGCTGCGGAAGTTTCCCTGATACCAGTTGTAGCCGCTCCACGACTTGTTGGTGACGTACTCGACGGTGAAGCGCTCCGACGCCGGCAGCGTGACGTGCCGAACCGTGCGTTCCCGGCACCCTTTGATGGCCGCCTGGAAGACGCTGTCGAGCTTCTCGCGGGGGATGACGAACTGGCCGCGGAACTTCTCGTAGCGCGCGCCGACCGGACCGCTGCCCGGAAACTGCTTCTCGAGCTGATCGAGGATCTTCTGAAAGTGCG
This sequence comes from Vicinamibacterales bacterium, assembly GCA_036374815.1. Lineage (GTDB taxonomy): Bacteria > Acidobacteriota > Vicinamibacteria > Vicinamibacterales > UBA2999 > 12-FULL-67-14b. Next base: position 4,459 of record DASUSZ010000078.1, read on the forward strand.
ATTCCGGCAGCGTCGGCGCCACAGCGTCGTAGAGCGCCTTCGACTCCTCGTCGAACGACATCCGCTCTCCCTGGAGCATGCGAATACGCGCCGCCAGCGCCGAGAGCTGCCGCCGCAGGTAGTGCCACCGCAGCTTGTCCATCTCATCTGACGGCTCCGCCACCGCGCCGATAGCGCCGAGCAGGCCTTTGGCCTGCGCC
>DASUSZ010000079.1:0-7221 GCA_036374815.1 Vicinamibacterales bacterium
CGCGCATTCGCGGCACCAATACGCCGCTGAAGATTTATTCGTACCTGCGTTCGGGCAAGCCGATCGTAGCGACGAACCTGCTGACACATACGCAGGTATTGACGCCCGACATTGCGAAGCTCGTCGATCCGCAGCCGGAACCGTTCGCGGCGGCAATTCTGGCGCTGATCGATTCGGCCGCGGAGCGACAGCGGCTCTCCGCCGCCGCGCGCGCCGTCGCGCAGGAGAAGTATTCGCGCGAGTCGTACATGCGACGTACGGCAGAAGCGTACCGGATGTTATCGGGCGCGCCTCGCAAGATCGCGTCCAACGCACCCGACGCACCCGACGCACCCGACGCACCCGATGCACCCGATGCACCCGATGCACCCGTGAAGGAGTTCGCCCGTCAGTGAACGTGCTCGTGACTGGCGCCACGGGCTTCACCGGCGGACACCTCGCTCAACATTTGATCGATCGCGGCGATACGGTGCGCGCGTTGGTGCGTCCGAAGAGCCGCAAGCGTTTCGATACATCGGCGCTTGCGTCGAAAGGGGTGACCGCGATCGACGGTGATTTGACGGACGCCGCTTCGCTCGCCCGCGCCGTCAGCAGCATCGACGTCGTCTATCACATTGCCGCGACGTATCGTGAAGCAGGGCAGCCCGATTCCGCCTATCGCGCCATCAACGTCGAGGGGACGAAGAACCTGCTCGAAGCCGCAAAGGCCGCCGGCGTGACGCGCGTCGTCCACTGCAGCACCGGCGGTGTGCACGGACACATTGCGAATCCGCCCGCCAACGAAGACGCGCCGTTCAATCCCGGCGATGTGTACCAGGAAACCAAGCTGGCGGCGGAGAAGCTCGCCCGCGAATTTGGCGACGCCACCGGACTCGATGTCGTGGTCGCAAGACCAATCGGCATCTACGGGCCCGGCGATACGCGGTTTCTCAAGATGTTTCGCGGCATCGCGCGCGGACGCTTTCCGATGATCGGCAGCGGCCAGGCGTTTTACCACCTCACCTACGTCGAAGATCTCGTCGAAGGATTCAGGCTGTGCGGCACCGTGCCGGGCGCGCGTGGGCGCACTTACATTCTCGCCGGCCCCCGGTACACGACGCTCGAGCAGCTGGTGCATCTCGTCGCGAAGGAGTTGAATGTCGCGCCGCCGCGCGTGCACCTGCCGGTCTGGCCGTTCTGGACCGCGGGACTGCTGTGCGAGATGGTCTGCGTGCCGCTGCGCATCGAGCCGCCGATCTATCGCCGCCGCGTGGACTTCTATACGAAGAGCCGGGCCTTCGACACCACGCGCGCGCGTACCGAGCTTGGATACTCACCGGCGGTGGATCTCGAACAAGGCATCAAGCTCACCGCGGACTGGTACCGCAACGAGGGGTTGTTGTGACCGGCTCGCGGCTCCCGGTTCCCGGCTCCCCGCTCCCGGTTCCCGGCTTCCCGCTCCCGGTTCCCGGCTCCCGGTTGAATGTCGTCCACATCTGCGACCACCTCGGCTGGGAGGGGTCACGCATGCACGGCGTCAAGCGCCTGTTCGCGTGGATGATCCCGCGGTTCGATAAATCGCGCTTCAACGTTTCGTTGATCAGCCTGCGCAAAAAGGATCTGTCGGCCGACACGCTCGAAGAATTTGGCATCGACGTGACTTACATGGCGCGTCACAAGTTCGACCCGGCAACCTACCCCGCGCTCCTGAAAGTGCTGCGGGAGAAGCGCGCGGACATCGTGCACCTCCATGGCTACGGCGCGACGACGTTTGGCCGGCTCTGCGCGTGGCGAATGGGCATTCCCGCGATCCTGCACGAGCACGCCAATCACGGCGACACGCCGTGGTTCCAGAAAATCGCCGATCGCCTACTCGCGCCGCATACCGATCTCGCAATCGCCGTGTCCGAATCAACGGGCGAGTTCACGACGCGCGCCCGGCTGATGCCGGCGGAGCGCACCAAGGTCGTGTATCTCGGCGCGCCGCTCGACGAGTTCGCGCGGGCGCGAAGCGCGGATGAAATCGCGGCGGCGCGGCAGGCGATGGGCATTGCGCCGGGCACGATCGCCATCGGCACCATCACGCGGTTGATGCCGTCGAAAGGCAATCAGCACCTGATCGACGCCGCACCCAAGGTGTTGGAGCGTCATGCCAACGTCCGTTTCTTCATCGTCGGCGAGGGCGAACTGCAAGCCGAGCTCGAGTCACGCGCGAACGCGCTCGACCTTGGGGACCGGCTGGTGTTCAGCGGCTTCATGCGCGACGTGGCCGCCGCGCTGTCGGCCTTCGACATCGTGGTGTTCCCGTCGTTATGGGAAGGCACGCCGCTCACCGTGTTCGAGACGCTGGCGATGGGCAAGCCGATCGTTGCAACCGACGCTGACGGCCTGCTCGACGTGCTGACCGATCGCAAGGACGCGTTGATCGTGCCGAAGGCCGACGCCGCCGCGCTCGCGCGCGGCATCGGCGAGTTGATCGAGAACCCGCCGCTGGCGGCGGCGTTGATGGCCGAAGCCAGGAAGACCGGCGTGCGTTACGACATTGCCGCGTTCGTCCGAAAAATGGAGCGGCTGTATGAGCTGCTGCACGAGACCTCGCGCGCAACCGGCCGCGCGGGTATCCTGAAGTCGGATCTCAGCTTTCTTACTCAAAGATGACACTCGACCGCCGCGTCGCCGACCGATTGAAAGGACGGAGCCCTACGTGGCGCCTGGGCGCGTCGGCCACCGCCGCCGTCGGCGTGGTGCTCACCGCCTGGGCGCTGTCGGTTGATTTCCCGAAAGCGTCCGGCGGGTTTGCGGGCGACGCCGCCACCTATTACACGCTCGGCCACAGCCTCGCGCACGATCTCGACTTCGAGTATCGGCGCGACGATCTCGCGCGCGTGTGGAAAGAGTTTCCGTCAGGTCCCGAGGGCATCTTCCTGAAGCGCGGCTCGGGCGGCCGGATCTTCTACGCGAAGGCATACATCTATCCGCTGGTCGCATCGCCCTTCATCCGGCTCTTCGGCACGAACGGGTTTCTTGTGCTGCATGCGCTGCTGATGACGCTCTGTTTCGCCTGCGCCTACGCGTTCCTCTCCGCGCGCAGCCATCCGGTCGCGGCCCTGATCTTCGCGTTCGCGTTCCTGTTCGTGTCGGTCGTGCCGATCTACATGGTGCAGCTCGTCCCGGACTTCTTCATCTTCGCGATCGTGATGTTCGGCTTCTTCTTCTGGTGCTACAAGGAGGTCGTCGGGCCGGCGCCGGCTGAGCCGGCAATGTCGTGGAGGACGCGCTGGCTGCTCGCCCCGCGATCCGACACCGTGGCCGCGGCATTAATCGGCCTTTCCACCTTCGCCAAGCCGACCAACATTGGATTGATCATGCCCCTGGTCGCATCGGCGGTGCTGCGCCGGCAGTGGGCGCGCGCGGCCAAGATGTCCGGCGTGTTTGCCGGCGTCGTCATCGCATTCTTCGCGTTGAACATTGCGCTGACCGGCGACTGGAACTACCAGGGCGGCGAGCGGAAGACCTTTTTAGGTGCAGGCGACGGCACGTTCCAGGGCGGCTTTCCGTACCAGAACGACGCGAGCACGTTTGATTCGGTTGGAACCGCGCGCGTTGGCGGCGGCTCCTTCGGCGTGTTGTTCACGCGAGACGCGCTGTTCGAAGTCTTCCCGCACAACATGGGCTACTTCCTGTTCGGGCGCCACACCGGATTTGCCGTCTACTTCCTGCCGGGCATGATGGCGGTGCTGCTGTTCATGGCGGGCACACGCGATCGCGCGATGTGGCAATGGCTCACGTTGGCGGCAGGCGTGATCACCGCGCTCGTCCTGCTGATCTACATGCCGTTCACGTGGTCGGGAGGCGGCGGGCCGGTTGGCAACCGCTACTTCCTCGGCACCTACGGCATTTTCCTGTTCCTCGTCCCGCCGCTGCAGACCGCGGTGCCCGGCCTGGTGACGATGGCGATGAGCGCGCTGTTCGTGGCGCCGCTGATTTCGGCGCCGCTCGTTGCCACCCGCAATTCGGCAGAGCATGCCAAGACCGGTTTGTTCCGTTTTCTCCCCACGGAATTGACGATGGTCAACGATCTGCCGATCAATACCGGCCCGAGCACGCGCTTCCGGCAGCCGCTTGGCGGCACGCCGCCAATCCTCGGGTATTTCCTCGACGACAACGTCTACAACCGCGAGAACGACGCGTTCTGGGTCCGCGGCGAATCGACCGCGGACATTCTGTTGCGCGCGCGAATCCAGACGGAGGCAGATGCCGCGGGCGTCGAGATGTCGCGCTCGCTGATGATCACCAAGCTGACCGCAATTCTCGAGACCGGACCGAAGCCGAACCGCGTCGTGATCTCGACGGGCGGCGAGCGCCGCATCGTCGACATGGCGCCGAGCTCGCAGCAGACCATCGAGCTGGCCATGCCGCACGGCATGCCGTACAAGTACGACCCGCGGTTCCCGACGAACTACGTTTACATGGTGTCGATCTCATCTTCCACCGGGTTCGTGCCGATGTTCGAAAACGGCACCAACGACAGCCGTTTCCTTGGCGTGATGGTGCGCTTGATTCCCACCTACGGAGATCCGCAGTAGTGGCAACCGTATGCGTCGTCACGTCGAGCCCGCCGTTTGCGGAGGGCGGGCACCTCGTGATGGCGCGCGAGCTGGTGCGGGCGCTTCGTGAAGAGGGCCACGACACCGGTCTTGTCGTCACGCCGCAGAACCGATTCGGCCGGCAGGGCAGCGCCTACCTTGCGGCGTGGCTGACCGACGTCGAGCTCGCGCACGAGGACCGCAAAGTCGATCAGGTGATCAGCCTGCGCTTTCCCGGTTACGCGGTGCAGCATCCGAATCACGTCCTGTGGCTGAATCACCGGATGCGCGAGTACTACGATCTGTGGGATTTATTCAGCTCGCATCTGACGTGGAAGCAAGGCATCAAGGAGCGCGCGCGGCGCGCGCTGATTCATCGCGTCGACCATTATTTGTTCCGGCGCATGCAGAAGCGATTCGTCATTTCGGGCACCGTGCAATCGCGCTTGCAGCGGTTCGGCGGCATTCAGTCCGACGTGCTGTATCCGCCGGCGCCGAGGCGTGAATACCGGCACGAACGATACGGCGATTACCTGTTCGGCGTGTCGCGGCTCGCGCCACTGAAACGATTCGACCTGGTGCTGCGCGCGCTGGCCGAGCCAATCGCCGCCGGCATCAAGTTCGTGATTGCGGGCGAAGGCGCCGAGATGCAGCGGCTGCGGGGTCTTGCCACGCAGCTCGATGTCGATCACCGCGTGCAGTTTGCCGGCCGCCTCACTGATGCGGAGATGATCGATCATCTCGCGCGATGCCGTGCCGTGGTGTTTCCACCGTTCAACGAAGACTACGGCTTCGTGACGGTCGAAGCGTTCATGTGCGGCAAGCCTGTGATCACGTGCGTCGACAGCGGCGGTCCTGCCGAGCTCGTGCGCGACGGCGAAAGCGGCTACGTCACCGCGCCCGCGCCCGAGGCGCTCGCGGTTGCGATGCGCGCGCTGATGGACGATCGCGCGTTGGCAACGCGCATGGGTGAGGAGGGTTACCGGACCGCTGCCGCGATGACCTGGTCCGACGCCGTGCGGCGGCTGTTGAGCTGACGTCGCATGAGTATTCCCGGCCCGAGCGTGCCGATCAGCAGGAACGGGTAGTACCACGCCAGGTAGGCGCCGGTCGCGTTGATCTTCCAGATGTTCGCGCCGAGCGCCACGGCGCCCGTCAACAGGGCCAGACCAACCACGCCGGCGTTTCTGGCCATGACCATCGTCGCAACCAGAAAACTGCAGTAGAGCAGGAAAAAAGGCGAGAGCATCGCAGACTCGCCGGTCATCGGCTGAATCAGCCAGCGCCACACTCCGGTCTGCTGGCCCCAGAATCCGAACGGCGTCCGTCCATACACTTCGGGATTGGTTTGATGGCCAAGCGTGTCGCGCACGATCGTGGCCACCAGACCCATTCCGTCGGCCGGCCGTGACGCGAACAGCACCCATCCGCCGACCGCGAGACACACCATGCCGAAACCGATCACGTACTGCCACGCCGCTTTTCTCGAGTCCCCCCAGTAGTAGCCAAGCCAGGTCGGGAACATGAAGGCGGGATAAAAACCAAACGCCGCCGCCGCGGCAAGCAGCGCGCCCGCGAGCGCCGGCCGATCGAGATACCGAAACGCGACCAGCGTGACGGAGGCCGGCACGATATGAGAGACGAACGTCATCCCAGAAATCTGATCGCCGCTGCCGCCAACGCCGAGGACGCCCGTCGATGCGCAATAGAGTGCCGCGAGCGCGAGCCCGAGTGCATCGCTGCCGCAGCGTTGCCCGATTCTGAAAAGCGCCCACGCGGCCAGCAGCTGAAATCCAGCCAGCAGGAATTGCGACGAGGTCGGCGACGGCGCCATGTAGGTGGACTGCTCGCCGAGTTGCGGCAGGTCTGGCGACGGATCGTTCTTCGCCTCCCTGAGGATGATCTGCATGCTCGCTTGCGCGGCATACATCAGCGGACCATAACCCGCTCCCGGCGTATCCGTCAGCATCGGATCGCCGTAGGGCAGCAAGCCGCGCTCCCGCAGCCGTTGACCGCCGAGATTGGTGAAGTAGCTGGCGTCCTCGGCCGGGCGAAGGAAGGGATAGGCGAGCGACAGAGTGACGGTAAAGGCCGCCAGCGCCGCCAGCGTGCGGACATCGATTGCAGACGTCCACGTCCAGTTGTCGGACCGGGTCGACCTCCAGACCATTCGAGCCATGAGGACGGCGGACAGGGCGGTTACGATCGTGAAGATCAGCCTCAACAAACCGTAATAGGTGGGATCGTTTCGCCGCGTCACCGTCACGAGAAGATCGAGCGATCCGATCAGGCACCACCCGATGACTTGCACGATCAGCAAGTCGACGTTGCGCGCGCTCCACGGCCGCGCGTAGTCGAAGCCAAGCACGAGAAACACCAGCAGCGCAATCCACAGCACGCCGGCCTGATCGGGAAGCACCTGCCGGATGATCGACAGATTCGCGTCCTCCTTGAGGCGTGCGTCGAGCGCCCGCAGGGATTCGCCCGGCGGCGCGAATTCGACGACGGGAATCGTCGGCGTGTAAACCTCGGTGAGGGGGACGGTGCGGTTCTGGTAGCGGAGGCCGGCAATGGCGGCCAGGGCCACGAACAGCCCCGACACGATCACCAGTCCTCGTGCTCTCATCGTGACGCGCCTACGAACAGGCAATGGAGC
>DASUSZ010000080.1:0-8669 GCA_036374815.1 Vicinamibacterales bacterium
AGCTTCGGCGGCGGCGTCTCGCAGCCTTCCTGCGCCAGCATCTCGAAGTCGCCGTCGTCGGTGGCGAGCAGGAACGCCATGCGATCGAGCTCGATCGTTTCGCGCACGCGCGTGACCAGGCGATCCGACAGGCGGTTCAGATCGAGGTCGCTGTTCAATTCGCGCGCGAAGCTGACGAGCGCGCGGCGGTAGTCGTAGCGATCGCGATAGAACGCCCGGTCGATGGCGCGCTGCAGGCCGTCCTTGACCGGCTTGGCCAGCAGCACGACGACGATCGTCGCGAGAAACGCGATGATCCAGCGATGATCGGTTTCGCTGTCGGAAATGTAGCCGCCCGACGCGCGCAGGATCAGCACGTAGATCGCGACGATCGCCGACACCGCGGAGGTGTAGACGAGCAGGCGCTTGAGGATGATCTCGACGTCCATCAGGCGGTAGCGGATGATCGCCGACGCGAACGCGAGCGGAATGAAGCCGAGCGGGATGGCCGAGAGGCCCATCGAGATCGAAGGATCGACGCCGAGCGCGAACGGAATCGCGTAGCCGATCGCGAACGGCAGCGCGCCGAGCGCCGTGCCCCACACGATCCAGCGCAGCTGGCGCTTGACCGTCACCGAGCGCGCCCGCGACAGCGCGCGCAGCAGGATCGCGAGGCCGGCGCCCAGGAACGTGGCGAGATAGATGTACTCGAGGCGATCGAGGAACGCGATCACCCGGACGAAATACTCGGGGTCGACGCCCGATCGCAGCACCGCCACGGCGCGTGTCGAGCCGAGCACCGCGCCCGGCAGATACACCGCCGGCAGCCATCGCGCCAGCAGCGCCGAGTAGCCCGGCATATGCGGGCGCTCCGGGAACACCAGCGCGAAGTGCACGAACAGCGGCGGCAGCACCATCACCGCGATCGCATCGCCCCAGTAGAAGACCCAGTCGACGCGATCGAGCCGGCCGCTGAACGAAAACGTGAACAGACCGAAGAACGCCACCGACAGCCAGAAGAAATGAAGCGTCGCCTGATCGGTGGGACGCCGAGCGCGCACCGCCGCGCCGACCAGCAGCGTGAAGATGCCGACCGCGGCGAGCACGTAATAGAACAGGCCCGCGCCGCTCGGCATCGGTGCGAGCGACACGTTCGCGATCTCGCGCGAGCCAAGGCGAACGAGGGTGTAGGTATGACGATCGCCCGGGCGCGATGCGTGCTGCAGGGCGAGCACGTCGGCGCGTCCTTCGATCGGCTGGTTGTCGATCGCGATCAGCACGTCGCCGGGGCGAATGTCGGCGCGGCTGGCGGCCGACGGCTTGGCGATTTCGGCGGCGACAACCGTGCCGACCTCCCGCTCGACCCAGAGGACGCCGTCTTCAACTTCCGCCGAGGTCGCGCGCGAGACGACGTTCGCGAGGCCAAGCGCCAGCAACCCGAGCGTCACCGCCACGGGCAGCGCCGTCTGGCGCCACTCGCGCCACCACGAATTCCGGTCGTATCCGGACATCAACGTCGGTTGTTCCAAGTCGCCTAGCAAAAGGGATCGATCCGCTCTAAAACAGAGCAAACGCTATACCGTTAGCTCAGCGCGGACGATTAACCTAAAACCCTTATTTTCAGCTGTTTAGCCAAAGCCATACTACCGCAATCTCACTTCGATCCAAAACATGGGCGGACCGATCCAATTTCACGTACGTGGCCACAGAGACACAGAGACACAGAGAACTCTTCTGGAAGAGCCAAAAACGCTCACCTTCGACGTGTGCGTGTGATCAGAACTTGACTGTTAGGCCGCCGACAATCCGCTTGGGCGGACGGACGACGAGGAGCTCGTCGTAGGCGGAGGTGTTCGCGAGCGAATCGTGGAAGAGGTTGCGGACGCCGACCAGCATTTCCCACTGCGAGGCGCGGAAGTTCATGAACGGCAGCGCCTGGTTGACCTGCAGATCGAAGCGCGCGCCGAACGCGGGATCGACCGCGCTGCGATCGGCCGCGGCGAACGCGTTGTTCAACTTGTAGAGCACGACGACGCGAGTGGCCGAGTACGGAATCTCCGTCTCGAGCGACGTCGTCACGTCGTGGATGCGCTCGCTCGACGGGCGCACGGCGGACGGGATGTAGTGCGTCAACACCGCGAACTCAATCGGCTCGGCGCGGTCGATCCAGTTCGCAGTCGCCACCGAGTAATCGACCGAACCCCGAATATTTTCCGCGAGCGCATGCGTGAAAGTGACGCCGACGCCGCGCACGTTCGCATCGCCGGCCGCGCCCACGTAGTAATGGCCGAGCGCGGCGGCATCGCTGCGGCGCAGGCCGAACACGGTGACGGTTTGATCCTCGATGCGCTGTTCGAAGCCGCGCACCGCGAGCGTGGCGCCGTTCATCACGCGCTCGACGGCGAACTCGTAATTCTGCATGTCCTGCGTGCGCAGGCCCGCCTTCGACAACGGTGAGAAGGTGCGCTGCGGCGGCAGATATGCGGCCGTGGTCGGCGGCAGGAACTCTTCGGCGCCCGGCGCGCTGACCTGGCGTGACGCGGATGCGCGCAGCCGCCACGACTGCGTTGGCGTGATCGTCGCGCTGAAGCTCGGGCTCAACTGCCCGTCGCCCGTCAGGTAGTCGTAGCGCGCGTAGCTGCCGCCGTAACTCACCGCGATGTAGCGCGAGATCTGCCACTCGTCGTAGGCGAACACCGAGCCGACATTGCGGGCCGTGTCCGCAAGCGCGAGCGCCGCGGCGTTGCCGCCCTCGTAGCGCTGCAAGCTGTACGACATCCCGAAACGATACCGATGCGGCACCTGCGCCTTGACGATGTAACTGCCGGCCAGCATCCACGAGCTCAAGTCGCTCTGGTTCATCGCGGCGCGCACGTTCCAGTCGCCGTGCGATCCGACCGGCGCACCGACCGAGAAAAACGCGACGCTGCTGGTGCGATCGAGCTGCAGCAGCTGCAGCGGATTGTCGAACGCGCCGGTGGTCAGCAGGTTCACCTGTCCGCCCAGCGACATGTCGCTGAACAGCGATTTCGCCGCGCGCGCCGAGGTGCCCACCGCGCGTCCGAGGAACTCAAATGAATCGGTAAGGAACCAGTTGTTGCCGTCCGGCGCGCCGCCGGCGAGAGTTGCTCCGGGCAAGGCGAACGTTTCATCGCGGAGGACGCCGCGCTTCAAGTGACGCAAGCGCCAGCCAAGCTCGCTCTCGTCGCGTTCGCCGGCCTTGGCGGGGGCCGCGGGCGCGGCGCCAACCGCCGCGACCGATGCTTCCGCAACACGCGGGGCGGACGCTGATCCTTCGCGGCGCAGCGTGAACGAGGACGCGCTCTTCGCCGACGGCCGCACGTTCACCATCGAGCTGCGCGCGGCGAGGAACCCGGCAAGGTGCACGCGCACCAGGTACGGGCCTGGCGGCAGCTGCCGCAGGGTGTAGGAACCGGTCTGGTCGGAAACAGCGAAGGCGGTGGTCCCGCCGAGCGCGGAGATCACGGCGCCATCGAGAGGCTTGCCGAGTTCGTCGGTGACGCGGCCCTCGATGAGTCCGGTTTCGGCTGACGCGATTTTCGTGACGGGTTCGAACTTGAGACCCTGCGCGGCGGCGTAGGTCGAGTGCAATGCCGCAAGGCAGAGCACGATCGATCCGATCAGCCGACTGGGGGTCCGCATCCCGCTACTTAGACGCCGGCCGCCCCGAAAGGGGCAGGCCGACCTGACCAGTCTACGCCTATTTCCGGCGGCCGGGAACGGGGAGCGGGGAACCGGAAAAACGGCTCCCGGCTCCCGGTTCCCGGCTCCCGGCTTGCGGGTCTTTATCCCTTGACCGTGAACTTGATGTCCTGGGACAGGACCTTGTTGTTGTTCGCCTTGTCCGTGATCTTCACGTTCAGGCGGTACTGGCCCTCGGTGAACGACGCCAGCGGGACCGTAATACCGCCCGGGACCGGGAACTTCGCCGGATCGAACTGGGGCGGCAGGCTCGCTGCCGTGACCACCTGCGGGTTGGTCTTGTTGAAGAACTTCTCGCCGGTGCCCTCGACCTTGTGGAATTCGTATTCGAGCGTCAGGTTCGGCTTGCCCGAGGCATCAAGGCCCGAGTTGTAAACCTGGAAGAAGATCGAGAGCTCCTCGCTCTTCTTGAATTCCATGTCCGGCGCGGGCAGCAGCTCCTGCATGCCGAACACGAACGGACGCTCGCGCGCCTCGTCCTGGCTGGGCGGCGCGGTCAGCATGTTGACCTTGTCGGCCACGAGGATGGTGCTCGTCGCCAGCTCGCCGTTGTAGTAATCCGGCACGGTGACCTGCGTCTTCAGCACGCCGATCTTCGGCACGGTGCCGCGCGGCGCCTTCTCGGGGAGGCGCTCCTTGAACGCGACGTAGACGTCGTAGGTGCCGGCGGTCGCCATGAACACGCGATTGAGCTTGACCGGATCGCCGGTCAGCTGCGCGGCGGGAATGAAGTGAATGTCATCCCACGGATACTCGACCTTCTTCGCCTTCGGATCCGGCGTGGCGGCGGGGTTGACGACGCGGACGTACATCGCGGCGTCGGTCTTCGGCGCGCCGTTGACGGTCAGCACGAACGGCACGAAGGTGCGCTGCTCCTGCGACTTCATGAAGAACGGCTCGAGCGTCATGGTGATGTCGCCGGGTGCGGGCTGGCCGGCCATCACGCCATCGACGATCTTCACGACCTGCTCGATTTCCTGCTGCTCCTGCTTGCTGCGCTTCTGCGGCTTCTGTCCCTGCTGCTCTGCAGCGAATCCAGAAGCGGCAAACGTTGCCGCCACCACGAGCGCGACTACCGTGGCCATCGCACGCCGAATTGCCATCATCAACTCCCTTAGATCTCGTCCCCGTTCAGCTGTCGGCGTCCTGCCACAGCCCACAATCAATCGATCATAGGGGCCTGACCGAGCCCAAGTCAAACACTCTAAATGGTTGCAATGGTAGAGGCTTAGCTCGAAAAAACAGTTACATCCGATGATATCTTTGGGCTTACAGCCGTCGAGCCTGCAGCCGTGCCAAACTCCCCCTTGCGATGATCGGTGATGACGTCCTCGTAATCGTGCTCGCCGGTGGCGCTGGCGAGCGGCTCGCGCCGCTGACGCGCGAGCGCGCGAAGCCCGCGGTCTATTTCGGCGGGCCGTACCGCATCATCGATTTCGTCCTGAGCAACTGCATCAACTCGGGGCTGCGGCACATCTTCATCGCGACGCAGTACAAATCGCTCTCGCTCAACCGCCACATCCGCCAGGGCTGGACCGTCGTGTCGGAGGAGCTCGGCGAGTTCATCGAGATCCTGCCGCCGCAAAAGCGCGTCGGCGAGCATTGGTACCAGGGCACCGCCGATGCGGTCTACCAGAACCTCTACTCGATCATTCGCGAGAACCCGCGCTACGTCGTCGTGCTCGCGGGCGATCACGTCTACAAGATGGACTACCAGAAGATGCTCCGCTTCCACCAGGACATGGCGGCGGAGGTGACGCTGGCGGCGATCGAAGTGCCGATCGAAGACGGCCATCGTTTTGGCATCGTCGCCGTCGACGAAACCGAGCGCGTGACCGGGTTTCTCGAGAAGCCGGCCAACCCGCCGGCCATGCCGGGCCAACCGGGCCTCGCGATGGCGTCGATGGGAATTTACGTGTTCGACAGCGACGTGCTGATCAAGGCGCTCGAAGAGGACGCCGCCGATCCCGCCAGCCATCACGACTTCGGCAAGAACATCATCCCGTCGTTGATCGGCCGCGGCCGCACCTACTCGTACGCGTTCTACGACGAGAACAAGAAATCGGCGAAGTACTGGCGCGACGTCGGCACCATCGACGCGTACTACGAAGCGCAGATGGATTTGTGCGGCGTCAATCCGGAGTTCAACATGTACGACCCGGAGTGGCCGCTGCGCACCTACATGCCGCAGGCGCCGCCGGCGAAGTTCGTGTTCGCCGACGATGCGCGGCGCGGCGAGGCGCGCGACTCACTGGTGTCGCAGGGCTGCATCGTTTCCGGCAGCCGCATCTACGGCAGCATCCTGTGCCCGAACGTGCGCGTGCACAGCTTCTGCACGGTCGAAGACTCGATCCTGATGCCCGGCGTTCGGGTTGGACGCCACGCGCGGATCCGCAAGGCGATCATCGATCGCGACGTCGACATTCCACGCGGCGCGCTGATTGGTTTCAACGCCGAAGAGGACGCGCGCCGCCACACCGTCTCGGAAAACGGCGTCGTCGTCGTCGCCGCGGGTGACGAGCCGTACGTGACGGCAATCAACGAAGCGGCGCTGCGCCTCGAAGCAGAGGCCGACCGGCGCGGCTGAAATGCAACACGAAGGTACGAAGAAACGAAGTTACACGAAGACATTTTTCTTAAATACCAGTGCTGCTTAGCGAGTTGTGTAAATTGAATAAAGTTTTCTCTGTGCCCGGGCATTAGCGAACATGAAAATTACTGACATCAAGGGCCGGGAAATTCTCGACTCGCGCGGCAATCCCACTGTTGAAGTCGAGCTCGCGCTCGACGGCGGCGCGCGCGGGCGCGCGGCGGTACCTTCGGGTGCGTCAACGGGTGAGCGCGAGGCGCTGGAGCTGCGCGATGGTGATAAATCGCGGTATCTCGGCAAGGGCGTGCGGAAAGCGGTCGCGAACGTCAACGGCGAGATCGCGTCGGCGATCAAAGGCAAGGATTTGACGCAGCGGCAGCTCGACGAGGCGATGATCGCGCTCGACGGCACGCCGACGAAAAGCCGGCTCGGCGCCAATGCGCTGCTCGCGGTGTCGATGGCCGCGATGCGCGCCGAGGCGGCGCGGGCCGGCAAGCCGCTCTATGCGCATATCGCGGATCTTTCCGGCTCCCGGCTCCCGGACACCGGCTCCCGGTATGTGCTGCCGGTGCCGATGATGAACATCCTGAACGGCGGCGCGCACGCCGACTCGAACGTCGACTTCCAGGAATTCATGGTGATGCCGATCGGCTTCTCGTCGTTCAGCGAAGGGCTGCGCGCCGGCACCGAGATTTTTCACGCGCTGCGATCGATCCTGAAGAGCAAGGGCCTCGCGACCGGCGTCGGCGACGAGGGCGGCTTCGCGCCGAACCTGAAATCGAATCGCGAAGCGCTCGAGCTCGTGCTCGAAGCCGTCAACAAGGCGGGAGCAAAAGCCGGCGACAACGTCTTCCTCGCGCTCGACGTCGCAGCCAGCGAATTCTGGCAAACAGATCATTACGAGTTCCACAAGTCCGGCGAGCCGAATCGCGATGCGCAGGGCATGGTCGATCTCTACGTAGACTGGTGCCGGCAATATCCGATCATCTCGATTGAAGACGGCTGCGCCGAGCAGGACTGGCACGGCTGGAAGCTGCTGACCAAGGCGCTCGGCGACAAAGTGCAGCTGGTCGGAGACGACGTGTTCGTGACCAACCCGGCGATCTTGAAGAAAGGCATCGCCGAGGGCATCGCCAACGCGCTGCTGGTGAAGGTCAACCAGATCGGCACGATCACCGAGACCCTCGACGCGATGAAGATCGCGCACGATGCCGGGTATCGCTGTGTGGCATCGCATCGGTCGGGCGAGACGGAGGATTCAACGATCGCCGATCTCGCCGTGGGGACCGCGGCCGGGCAGATCAAGACCGGCTCCGCGTCGCGAAGCGATCGCGTTGCGAAGTACAACCAGCTGCTGCGCATCGAGGAGGAGCTGGGCGGCTCGGCCCGCTACGCAGGGGCTTCGGCTCTCAAACAACTTTCACAGAAACACTGACACGCGGATGCACAAGCTCGTCCTGCTGCGACACGGCGAATCGACCTGGAACAAAGAGAATCGCTTCACCGGGTGGACCGACGTCGATCTGACCGAGAAAGGCCGCGCTGAAGCGCGCGAGGCGGGACGGCTGCTGAAAGCCGGCGGCTTCACATTCGATTTCCTCTATACGTCGCTGTTGAAGCGCGCGATCTGGACGAGCGTGCTCGCGCTCGACGAACTCGATCAGCTGTGGCTGCCGGTCGAGCGCAGCTGGCGGTTGAACGAGCGCCACTACGGCGCGCTGCAGGGATTGAACAAGGCGGAGACGGCCGCCAAGCACGGCGAGGACCAGGTGAAGATCTGGCGCCGCGCGTTTGCAATCGCGCCGCCGCCGCTCACCAGCGACGATCCGCGCCACCCGGCGCGCGATCCGCGCTACAGCAATCTGCCGCCGTCGGATCTCCCGCTGACCGAATCGTTGAAAGACACGATCGCGCGCTTCCTTCCCTACTGGCACGAATCGATCGCGCCTCGCATCAAGTCGGGCGAGCGCGTGCTGATCGTTGCACACGGAAATTCACTCCGCGCGCTGGTGAAGTATCTCGACAAGATCTCCGACGAGGCCATTGTCGAGCTGAACATCCCGACCGGAATTCCGCTCGTTTACGAGCTCGACGCGTCGCTCAAACCGCTGAAAAACTACTATTTAGGCGATCCGGACGCGGCAAAGAAGGCCTCTGAAGCGGTTGCCAAACAAGGCAGCCGCGCGTAAATCCGGCAAGGGAAGATCCGGGCAGTTTCAGGCCCGGCTCATCCATAGATCCACCTCTGTCATCCGCCCAAGTTACAGAAAAAGCACAACTTATAGCGTTCTCACCTTGACAGGACCACACTGGAACCGTAGAATGCTCGCGATTTTCCCAAAAGATTCGCCCGCCTGATGACGATTCGCGCTGATGT
>DASUSZ010000081.1:0-9893 GCA_036374815.1 Vicinamibacterales bacterium
GCGTGGCGAAGCATCTCGCGCCGTTCCTGCCCGGGCATCCGCTGGTGAAGGTCGGCGGCGACCAGGCCATTGCACCCGTGTCCGCGGCGCCGTGGGGCAGCGCGAGCATCCTGTTGATCTCGTACGGCTACATCCGCATGCTTGGCGGCCAGGGTGTCACCGACGCAACGCGGTTTGCGATCCTCAACGCGAACTACATCAAGTCGCGGCTCGAAAAGCATTACGACGTGCTCTACACGCGCGAGAACGGCCGCGTCGCGCACGAGATGATCTTCGATCTGCGCGCGTTCAAGTCGAAGGGCGTCGAAGAAGGCGACGTCGCCAAGCGGCTGATGGATTTCGGATTCCATGCGCCGACCGTCTCGTTCCCGGTGCCGGGCACGTTGATGATCGAGCCGACCGAAAGCGAGCCGAAAGCGGAGCTCGATCGGTTCTGCGATGCGTTGATTGCCATTCGCCGCGAGATCGAGGACGTCGTCACCGGCAAGGCGGATGCGAAGGACAACGTGCTGAAGAACGCGCCGCATACCGCCGCGGCGGTGTCGATCAACGACTGGTCGCATCCGTACTCGCGCGAGCAGGCGGCGTATCCGCTGCCGTGGGTGCGCGCCGCCAAGTTCTGGCCGAGCGTCGGGCGCATCGACAATCCCTACGGCGATCGCAACCTGATCTGCGTCTGCCCGCCGATGGAGACGTATGCATGAGGATCCTCAACGCCGAGCAGATGCGGGAGGCCGATCGTCGAACCATCCAGGACATCGGCATCGCATCGCTGGTGTTGATGGAGAACGCCGGCCGCCAGGTGGTGGCCGCGATCGAGTCCCTCTATCCTGACCTCGCCGATCGCCATATTGCGATCGTGTGCGGCAAGGGCAACAACGGCGGCGACGGTTTCGTCGTCGCCCGCACGCTGCAGCAGCGCGGCTTCGACGTGTCGGTCTTCGTCATCGGCCGTCTCGGGGAAGTAAGCGGCGATGCCCGGACCAATCTCACCATTCTTGGCAACATCGGTCAGACGGTTGTCGAGGTCGCCGACGAGACCGCGTGGGAGCTGCACGGCGCCGAAATAACGAGCCACGACCTGATCATCGACGCGATGTTCGGCACCGGTTTGTCGACGCCGTTGACGGGATTCTTCGAGACGGTGGTCGCCGATATCAACGAAGCCGGCGTCCCGATCGTGTCGATCGACATCCCGTCCGGCATGAGCGCGGACACCCCGGATCTGATCGGCGACTGCATCGAAGCCACCGTTACCGTCACGCTGGCGGCGCCGAAACTGCCGCTGGTGCTACCACCCGCCGAGATGAAGGCCGGCGAGGTGGTGATTGCCGACATCGGGATTCCTGGAGACGTGATCGATCAGCTCGAAGGGCCGGCGATCGAGCTGTTGACGCGTGAGCGCATGCGCGGGTTGATTCAGCCGCGCGCCGCCGACGCGCACAAAGGCGACTTCGGCCGCGTGCTGGTCGTTGCCGGCTCGATGGGGAAGGCAGGGGCTGCGGTGTTGTGCGCGCAGGGCGCGCTGCGATCGGGCGCCGGCCTGGTCACCGTTGCCGCGCCAAAGTCGTGTCAGGCGACCATTGCCGCGCACGCGTCGGAGTACATGACCGAAGGTCTCGACGAAACTTCCGAGGGCACGATCCACCTCGCCGCCGCGGACACGGTACTGGGCATCGATGCCGACGTGATTGTCGCGGGGCCGGGCCTTGGCCGCGGCGAAGGCGTGACGACGTTCGTGCGCGAGCTGCTCGATAAGTGCGAAGGGCCGCTCGTGCTCGACGCCGATGCACTCAACGCTTTTGCCGACGAGCCGGCGTTATTGGTCGGCCGCGAAGGCCGCGACCTGATCATCACGCCGCACCCTGGCGAAATGGCGCGGCTGGTTGGCTGCACGGTCGAGGATCTGCAAGTCGATCGCATCGGCATCGCGACCGATTTCGCGAAACGCCACAAGCTCTACGTAGTTCTCAAGGGTTACCGCACGCTCGTGGTGACGCCGGACGAGAAGGTGTTCGTCAATCCAACCGGATGCCCCGGCATGGCCACCGGCGGGACCGGCGACGTACTCGCCGGCATGCTCGGCGCATGGCTTGCGCAGCTCCTCGATGCGGAAGCCGCCTGCAAGCTTGCCGTCTACCTGCACGGCTCGGCGGGTGAACTGGCCGATGCCGACAACGGCGAAGTATCGATGACCGCCGGCGATCTTGTCGAGCACATCGGCGATGCGATTCTCGAAGTCACGGCGCGCCGCCGCGTCCCTGCCAGCAAGACCGCGGAATAATTCAGCCGCACCGAGTGGCCATCCTCTCGAATTCAGAACAGGAAACGCGCGATATCGCAGCTGCGCTGGCGCGCGATCTCACCATGGGGTCGGTGCTGCTGTTGTCGGGCGATCTCGGCGCGGGCAAGACGGCATTCGTCCGCGGACTCGCGGACGGTCTCGGCATCGACCCCGGAGAGGTGACGAGCCCGACCTTTACGCTGGTCCATGAATACCGCGGCGGGCGCCTGCCGTTGATTCACGTTGATCTGTATCGTCTCGATCGCGCCGACCTCGATGAGATCGGGCTCGATCAGGATCTCGCCGCGACGGGAGTAGTGGCCGTTGAGTGGTCGGAGCGATTGTCGCGCGCCATCCCCGACGCCACCGTCGTGACCATTACCGATCGCGGCGGCGATCGCCGCGAAATCACGATCGCTTAATCGCCGCGCAGCGCGATCACCGGGTCGACGTTCGCCGCGCGCTTCGCGGGCAATACTCCCGCGATCACGCCGACCAATAAGAAGAACATCGCCGCTGCCGCAAAGGTGATCGTATCGGTCTCGGAAATTCCGTACAGAAGCGAGCGTAGGGACTGGCTTGCTGCGAACGCCACCGGCACCCCGATCACCAGTCCGATCAGCGTCAACACCGCCGCTTCGCGGATTACCGATCGCGCGACCGTCGCCGGATTGGCGCCAACCGCGACCCGCACGCCAATCTCACGGGTGCGCCGCGAGACAGAGTAGGCGAGCACGCCGTGAATGCCGATGACCGCGATCAGGATCGCCAGGAATCCCATCATTCCCGCCAGCGTGGCCGTCATGCGCTCGCTCGCAGGCGAGCGCGCAAACAACTCCTCAACAGTGATGATTTCGCGCGCGTATTCACGGCCGCCGTCGGCGAGAATGCCGCGGACCGCCCGCGCGATCCATTCCATGCTGCGCGTGGTCTTGATGAGGATGTTGGGCGCGGAGAAATTGACGCCGTTCGACTGCGGCGGCACGAACGCGATCGGCGGCTGCTCGTGCCGCAGGTTGCCGAGCGTCATATTGCCGACCACGCCGACGATGACCATGTCCTGGCGATCGCGCAGCGTCCCGTAGCGGATATGACGCTGCAAGACGTCGCCGTTCGGCTCCAGCTTCCTGGCAAGGCTTTCCGAGACGATGCAGACGCGTGCGGTTGGCGAACTGTCGGCCCAGGTGAAGAAGCGTCCCGCGATGAGCGGCACACCCATCGTCTCGAAGAAGCCTGGTGACACAGAATCGGCGGACGCAATGATGTCGGAGTCGGGCTGGCCAACGAACGACACGGGTGTTGACGGTGGCAGCGTCTGCCGCGGAAACGCTTGCGACATGCCGACGGATTCGACGCCCGGCAGCGCCGCGATCCGCTCGAGCATTCCGGTGTAATACGGCAGCACGTTGGCGGTGCGTTCGGCGGGCGTCGCGAATCGCCCCCGCGGCAATGGCAGAAGGTCGACGTCGACGACGTTGGCAGCCTGCACGCCGGTATCGACCTGCTGCAGCAAATACAGTGAGCGCACCAGCAGTGACGCGCCGATCAGGATGACGACCGACACGGCGACCTGCGCAATCAGCAGGCTGCGCGCCCACCAGTTCGTTGCCGGAGCGACGGTCCGGTCCCAGATCAGCGGAGAAGAAACCTGCCGGCGCAGGGCGAGCCAGACGGGGAGAGCCGTGATCAACACCCCGACGATGACGCCGATCACCGCCATCAGCGCCAGAATCGACGCATCCGGTGTCAGCTCGATTGTTCGCGCGATTCGGTTTTGCGGCATGAACGCGGTGATCGGCGCGATCAGGCCGAACGCCAGGGGAATGGCGAGCGCGGTCCCCGCGATGGACAGCACCAGGCCCTCGACCAGCATCTGCTGCGCGACGCGTTGACGGCTGCCGCCGATGGCGAGCCGCACGGCGAGCTCGTTGCTCCGAGCGCTCAACCGCGTCAGCAGCAGGCCGCCGACGTTCACGCACATCAGCACCAGCAGCAGCGCCGTCAACGCGGCCATCATCCGGAACGCCGAGCCGTACTGCCGGCGCAGCGTTGAGGAAATGCCGGTGCCCATCCGGTCGAGACGAGTTGTTGTCCCGTACAGCGCGGCGCCTTCCGAGGCCTTCGATGGATCGCCGGTTGTTGCCGCCTTCACCTGCGGCCACATCGCCTCCAGCTGTACGGCCGCCTGTTCGAAGGTGACGCCGTCCCGCAGCCGTCCAACCAGCTGTGTCGCGACCGGACGGCGTTCCTTGGGCGCGGGGAAAATTGTGTCGGGCGGAACGAAGAAATCAACCGCGGTGTCGATATGCAGCCCGCCGAAACCTTCCGGCATGACACCGATCACGCTGAGCTCGATCGTCTCGACGCGGAACGTCTTGCCGACGATGGCCGGGTCGGCGTTGAAAACCCGCGTCCAGAACCGATGGCTGATGAGCGCGACCTTGTTGCCGGCGCGCTCCCACGGCGCGTCCTCCGCGACGATCGCGCGCCCGATGATCGGCGACACGCCAAACACGTCGAAGCACGAGCCCGACACGAATGCATATAGCGCAATCGACGGCACGCCGCCGGCCTCGATCGTGGATACGCCTCCACCGTTGTAGCCGCAGAGGTTCTTGAAGGGCCCGTTTTCCAGGAACGCATCTGCGGCGGCGTACGGGAAATAGCGCTCGCGTCCGCGGTCGTCGACGCTCACCAGGCTCACCAGGCCATCGGGATCGGGCACGGGCAGCCGTTTGAAGAGAAGCGCGTTGACGATGCTGACCATGGCGGCATTGGCGCCGATGCCGATCGCGAGCGTCAGGACGGCGGAGATCGCAAAGCCCGGGGAGCGGCGGAAATGCCGCAGCGCGTACTTGACGTCGTGGAGGAGTGATTCGATGCGCACGCCCATGCGCGCATCGCGGATGCGTTCCTTGACCGGTTCGATGCCGCCGAGCTCCATGATCGCGCGCCGGCGCGCTTCGCGGGGCTCGACACCGGCCGCCACTTTCTCGTCGATCAGCAAATCAAGGGTCGCCCGCAGTTCATCGTCGAGCTGCTGCTCGACGCGATCGCGGTGCCGCAGGTTGTGCCACAGGGCTCGTAATGAACGCATCGGGGCCTCGCTAGGTCTCGAGCGCGTGCGCGATGGCGATCGCGACGCGATTCCACTGCGCCGTCTCGTCGCCGAGGCGGCGGCGGCCCGCCTTCGTGAGCGCGTAGTACTTGGCCCGGCGGTTGTTCTCGGAGGGTTGCCACGACGAGGAGAGCGCGCCGGACTCTTCGAGACGATGCAGGGCCGGGAAGAGCGAACCGGGCTGCACCGAGAAGGTGCCGCGCGTGATCTGCTCGATCCGTCGCGACACGCCGAGGCCGTGCAGCTCGCCGGCGCTGAGGGCCTTGAGGATCAGCAGATCGAGGGTGCCTTGCAGGACGGTCGCGCGCGATTCAGCCACGGTGCTCCTATCGAAAGACGACATGACTGTGCCGAATGTTCCTATCGAATGTCAATAGGAGCGGCGCCGGGACGCCCATCAATCCGGTTGACAGCCTGATGTTATTTTTATAACGTTTGCCGTTAGGAAAATAACGGTGAGCAAACCCCTCCATGCCGTCCTGTCGCGACGCGAGCGCGCCATCATGGACATCCTCTACCAGCTGGGCCGCGCCACCGCCGCCGACCTGGTGAGGGCGTTGCCCGGCGGCCCGAGCGACTCGACCGTCCGCACGCAATTGCGCGTGCTCGAGGCCAAGGGCCACGTGCGCCACGAGGACGACGGTGTCAAATACGTCTACTACCCGGTGGTGCCGCGCCGCGTCGTCCGCAAGTCGGCGCTCAAGCACGTCATGAATACCTTTTTCGAGGGTTCCGCCGAAAAAGTGGTGGCGGCGCTGCTTGGTCCGGACGGCGGCAAATTGAGCGACGACGAGCTCGATCGGATCGCTGAGATCGTGGCAAAGGCCAGAGCGGAGGAGTCGAAATGAATTTCTTCCTCGAGATGACGCTGCGCTCATCGCTGGTCGTCGCCGTCGGCCTGGCCGGCGTGGCGATGCTGCGGCAACAACCGGCGTCCGTCCGCCACTGGATGCTCGCCGCGGCGCTCGTGCTCGCGGCGGCGCAGCCACTGATCAATTCCATCGCGCCGGCGTGGCGAATGCCGGCCGCAATGACCGCGATGGAAATCGACGGCCCGGTGTTCGACGCGACCTTCAACACCGATCAGCCCGGGGTCGCCGCCGCGCCGGCAGTCACGACAGTGGATTGGCGCCGCGCCGTGGTCATGGCGTGGGCAGTGGGCCTTGGCCTCAGCGTCTTCGTCATGCTCGCCGGCTTGCTGTGGCTGTCGTGGCTCGGATGGCACGCCGTCCCGGCGGGCGAGAACTGGCGCGCGGCCGAATCAGAATTGAGAACTCGATTGGGTCTGCGGCGCCCGGTGCGAATTCTGGTCGCGCGTCATCCGGCATTGCTGGTGACCTGGGGGGCAATCGCGCCCGTCGTTCTTTTGCCGGCCGGCGCAAATGCGTGGCCCGCCGATCGCATCCGGCTCGTGCTGGCGCACGAGATGGCGCATCTGGTTCGGCGCGACTGGATGATTCAGCTGCTCGCCGAAGTGATCCGGGCCATCAACTGGTTCAATCCCCTGTTCTGGGTGGCGTGCGCGCGCCTGCGCCGCGAAAGCGAGCATGCCTGCGACGACATCGTCCTCGAGCTCGGAATCGGCGGCACGTCGTACGCGTCGCACCTCATCGCCCTGGCGCGTGCCTTCAGCGTGCATGGCCGCACCTGGCTGCCGGCGCCGTCCATTGCACGACCGTCAACGCTTGAAAGGAGAGTTCGCGCCATGTTGAACCCACAGGTGAATCGCCGGCAAGCATCGGCCGCACGGCGTCTGGCCGTCGCCATGTTGTTGCTCGGGATCGCAGTGCCGATCGCGGCGGCCGCACGCGCGCAAAACACGACGTCGGGCACGGTCACCGATCCCAGCGGCCGCCCACTCGGCGACGCGGTCGTGCGTCTGCAGAGCACCGGAGGCGAGGCATCGCTCGAGACGCGGACCGATGCGAATGGACATTTCCAGCTACCCGATGCGCCGGGCGGCGACTATCTACTGTCTGTGCGAGCGCCTGGGTTTTCGACGCAGCGTCAGCGGGTCCAACTTTCGGGAGGCGCCGTCACCTTCTCGATCAAACTCCCGGTCGGCACGCTGCGAGAAACGGTGACCGTCAAGGGCGGCGGCGATGCGGGACCGGATGGTGCGCGCTCGGTGGCGACCGCGCCGCCTTATAACGCGCCGACGTGCGGACCCGGCGCGAGCGGTCAATTGCAACCGCCGAGAAAAATTCGCGACGTGCGTCCACGCTACAGGCAAGCGTGGGCGGGACTCAAAGGCAGCGTCCTGATGCAGGCAACCATCGGCACGGACGGCAGGGTGCGGAACGTCGAATTGATCTCGGGCACGGAGTCGCCGGAGCTCGAAGACGAGGCGATCGCAGCGGTAAGCTTGTGGGAGTTTTCGCCGACCTACTTGAATTGCCAGCCGGTCGAAGTGCGGATGTTCGTGACCGTGAACTTCACGGTCGACTAATCGCCGATCTCGCGATGGCAGGCCAGCTAGGGCGTGCCGTGGGCAGTCGAAACGCTTGCGGTCGTCGTGGCGGCCTGCGTGATCGTCGTGGTATCGGGCTGCATCGCCGCGTCGTCCTGGTAAAGGACCATCAGCAGCAGCGTGAGCACGAGCGAGATCCCGATGGCAACTCCGAGCCGTTGAAGAAGCTCCGTCATACTCCCTAGTAGTGCATATCAAATGCCAGCCGGGCCACGCGATCCCGGAAGGGCGGTTAGGCCCAAATCCCGGGTCGCAAACGCGGTATGCGAGGCTCGGTCTGGCGTTTCTGCCCAGCTGGGCATGTAACAGTGAAAACCTTTACACATCGACCGTTGGTTCGCGGCGCTGGCGAGACGCGACAAGCATCAAGGCGACGCCGGCCATGATTGCCACGTCCGCGACGTTGAAAATCCCGGTGCGGACGGGGCCGACCCCGACGTTCAGGAAGTCGATGACGCTGCCGAAAGCCATCCGATCGATCAGATTCGAGAACCCGCCGGCTAGAAACATCACGAGCCCAACCTTCGCCAACCTCGACCATTTGTATCGGACGGCGACGAAGAGGCTGCAGAGCAGAAAGATGGCATTGGCGCCCTGAAACACCGCGATCCGCGTGGCCGGCCGCCAGCTCGCGCCGGCGCTCAGGAAGCCGCCGGCGTTCTCGTGGTAATCGAGCCGGACGGTATCGCCGAGGTAGGACCGCTCCGGCGCTCCCGCGAGGTTCGTAACGGCAAGGTGCTTGGTGACGCGATCGCAGCCCGCAGTGGCAGCGAGCAGGAGGCAGAGCAACACGCCTCTCCTGAAGGTGTTCATTGAATAACGCTTTCGGTTGTGAGGAACCGAAAGATTATAACACCGCCTTATCAGTGCCTCGTGGTGCACCTCGAGACACTCAGCGTACAAATCCGTCTCCGGCTATCGAGCCGCGGGCATCGGTTCCATCCCTACCTTCCTGATAACCGCCGCGTCGACGCCGGCCAGCATCGCAATGAACCGCGCGGCCGCGGCCGGCGCATTCGGCTTCGCCGCGGCGCCGAAGGTCGTGTAGACCTGCACTTCGGGTGGAAGGGGAGCGGCGAACGTGGCGCCGGGCACGATGAGAATCTCGCTGATCTGCGTGAACCCGAGCTCGGCTTGCTTCTCCGCAACGGCATGCGCCGCGCTCTGCGAGTAGACGGTCTTCGAGTTCATCGCTTCGGTCAGGCCGAGCCTTGCGAAGATCGATCGCAGCACCGTCGCGGTTGCGCCGTGCTCGACGTAGGTGATCGATCGCGCGGTGATCAAAGCACCCTTCAGCGTATCGAGCGAGCTGATGTCAGGCTTGGTGGCGAGCGGGTGAATGGCCATGCCGACGCCGGCGCGCGCGATGTCCTTGCGCGATGCTTCGGCGAGCTTGCCCGACGCGGCAAGGTCGGCGATCGTGCTGCTCGTCATGACCGCGACGTCGAAAGCCTCGCCACCTTCGATGCGCGTCTTCAACGCCGACGAGTTATCGAACTTGACGCGGAGCGTCAGACCGGTGGCCTTCTCGAACTGCGGATGCAGCTCATGGATCAGCGCGTTAGTGGCGTTGGAGCTGAGCACCGTGAGCGTTTGTTGCGCGGCCGACGGCGACGCGCCGGCGAGACAGCAGAGGAGAATCAATGGGCGCATGGCGCGCTATCTTACGCTTACGGGTGCCAGCGCAGGGCAACGCCCGGCCGCGCGCTCAAGCTGCGATTCGCCGCAACCAATCGAACTTGCGGGACGACGGCCAGGTGCTCCGACAACCTGATGGCGACATCGACGCCCGCCATCATGCCCGCGCTGTACGACGTGGCGTCAAAGCCGTCCTCGAAACTGCCAGGCGCCGGAATAATTTGCCCAAGCCCAATTTGTGGAGGCAGCGCGCGCGGCGAAAACTGATAGCCGAACGTGAACTCTTCGCGATGCCGGCGGAACACCATCCCCGCGAGATAGTTAATCGTCGTCCGCCGTGTTCCACCCTGATGCCAGCCGGCGGCGACGAAGATGTCGGTAGT
>DASUSZ010000082.1:0-7414 GCA_036374815.1 Vicinamibacterales bacterium
AGGTGAACCCCGCGCCAAAGCCTCGACTCTGCGCCGTGGCGCCGACGATGTACGGCGCGGCGGCGCTCAAGAGTCGCCCGCTGTTGTAGGTGATGCCGAGCGCGGTCGCGCGAATCGATGTCGGGAATATCTCCGACGCCACCGCACCGAAGCCGCTGAAGTATCCCGTCCCGAAAAACGCGACGAACGGTCCAAGCACCAGCAGGATCCACGGCTCACGCGCGAAGCCGTAATACCAGACGAGGAGCGCGGCCGTCAGCAGGTAGGAGATGTAGACCGGCCGCCGTCCAAACTTGTCGGCCATGAATCCGAACGTGACGTAACCCAGCCACGCGCCGACCTGCATCGCGATCACGAACGCGGCCATCGTCTCCGTCGGAAGATTGACGCCGCCGCTCGTCGTTGGCGACGACAGGTACGCCGGCACCCACGAATTCATCCCCCAGTAGGCGAACATCGTCGCCGCATTCATGGCAGCGAGAAAGATCGCGACTCGCATGGAAAACGTGCGGCTCCCGGTTCCCGGCTCCCGGTTCCGGGCTCCCGGCTCCCGGTTCCCGGCCGCGCGCGTCCACATCTGCGGCTCTTTCACGTTTCGGCGAATCCAAAGTGTGAAGAGCGCCGGCGCGATGCCGACGAAGAACACCGCGCGCCAGCCGAATCGCGGCTCGACGAGCGCGACGACGACCGCCGCGATGCCGTAGCCGATCGCCCACGAGCTCTGCATGATGCCGAGCGCCTTGGCGCGATGCTGCTCCGGCCACGTTTCGCTGACGAGCGTGGCGCCGCTGGCCCACTCGCCGCCCATGCCGAGGCCCAGCAGCACGCGGAACGTCGCGAGCTGCCACCAGTTCTGCGCGAGGCCGCAGGCGAACGTGAAGATCGAATAGATCAGGATGCTGAGCGACAACGCGCGCGTGCGTCCGAGCTTGTCCGCAATGACTCCGAAGATGAGCCCGCCGACCGCCGACGCCGCCAGCGTCAGCGACACCAGCAACCCGCCCTGCGCCTGCGACAACCCGAGGTCCCGGATGACCGCCGCCATCACGAGCGCAAACAGCATCACGTCGAAGGCATCGAGCAGCCACCCCATGGCGGCCGCGATCAACGCCTTCCGCGCCTCCGGACTAGCTTCCCGCCAGAACGTCATAAGTGGTGCCTGACACCAATTTCCGACCGGTGTACCGCGATCGGAAGTTGGTGCCAGGCACCTACCTCCGGCGATCTGGATATAATTCGGCTCATATGGCGATTGAACGAATAATCGACGAAATAGACGGCTCTATTCTGGATATTCTTCAATACAACGCCAGAACGACTCAGGCTGAGCTCGCCAAGGCGGTCGGTCTGGCGCCGTCCGCGGTGCTCGAGCGGCTGCGGAAGCTCGAAGCCAGGGGCATTATCAAGGATTACGTCGCGCTTATCGACCCTCATGTGGTCGGCAGGGGCATGCTGGCGTTCGTGGCCGTGAAGACCACCGAGCACGGCCCGGAAATGCCGTCCGCCTACGAGCTGTCGCGCATTCCCGAAGTCCTCGAGGTCCATCACGTCGCCGGCGAGGATTGCTACCTCCTCAAGGTCCGCGCGCGTGATGCCGAACACCTCGGGCAGATTCTCCGTCAGCAAATCGGACCCACTCCCTCCGTCACCTCGACCCGGACGACCATCGTCCTCGAAACGGTCAAGGAGGATCCGCGCATCGCGATCCCCAAAGATTTGACGATGCAAGAAACGGCCCGAAAGTGACGGCGACCAACCGCCCGCAATCGCTCGCGTATCTCGCGTTCGTGACGGTCTGCATTGTCTGGGGCACAACGTACCTCGGAATCACCGTCGCGCTCGAAACCGTTCCGGTCCTGCTCGTCGCGGGACTGCGGTGGATGTTTGCCGGCGTCGTGATGTCGGCCCTGATGCTCGCGACCGGCCGCGGCCTGCCCGCCCCGCGCTTGTGGGGGCCGCTGGCGCTGCTCGGACTGCTGATGAACGTGGTCGGCAACGGCTTCGTCGTGTTCGCGCAGCAGTATGTCGCGAGCGGCCTCACCGCCGTGTTGATTGCCACAACCCCGTTCTGGTCGGCGCTGGTAGAAAGGCTGCTGCCCAACGGCGAGCGCTTCACGACGCGATCGCTCGCGGGGCTCGCGCTCGGTTTCAGCGGCATCGTCGTCCTGGTGTGGCCGGAGATGGCCAACGGCGGCGCATCGGGAGGGATGTTCGTGATCGGCGTGATCGCGATTCAGCTCGCGTGCGTCGGATGGGTGATCGGAACGTCGTACGCGCGGCGGCACGAGCTCGGCGACAACCCGTTTCGATCGACGGCGCTGCAGATGGTGTTCAGCGGGATCATGCTGCTGACCGCGGCAACGGCGCACGGCGACTGGGCGCAGCTGTCATTCACGCCGCGAACGATCGCGGCGATGCTGTACCTGAGCATCGCGGGATCGCTCGTCGCGTACTCGGCCTACATCTACGCGATTCAGCACCTGCCGCTGCAGCTCGTATCGCTTTACGCGTACATCAACCCGATGATTGCCGTCGCCCTGGGGACGTTGTTGTTGAACGAGCCGTTATCGGCGCGCATTATCGTCGCGGCAATTCTCGTGTTTGCAGGAACGTGGATCGTAGGCAAACGCTGACGTGATCCACAAATCGACAAACAAATCCGAAATCCGCTCGATCCGAGATCGACGTTAGCCCACCCGATTGTGTCTGTGCGTCTCGTCCGACACCAACGTCGCCGTCTCCGCCGCGATGCGAACGCAGTTGCGCCCGTCGTCTTTGGCGCGATACAGCGCCTGATCGGCGCGCGAGATCACCGCCTGCACGTTGACCTCACCGGGCATCGTCTGAGCGATGCCGAAGCTTGCCGTCACCGTCAACGCCTCGCCCGCCCACGGCACCGGCCGCTCGGCGATCTCGCGGCGCAGCGTCTCCGCCACCCTGCGCGCGCCGTGCAGCGGCGTCTCGGGCAGCAGCACCAGGAACTCTTCGCCGCCGTAGCGGCACTTCAGATCCGATCCGCGCAGCACTTCCTTCATGCGCTTGCCGACCGCGCTCAGCACCGCATCGCCGCACAGGTGCCCGTAGCGATCGTTGACGTCCTTGAAGTGATCGAGGTCGAACATGATCAGCGACACCGGCGTCTGGCTGCGCCGCGCGCGACGCAGCTCCGCGTCGATCACGTCGATCGCATGGCCGCGCGTGAAGCAGCCGGTGAGCGCGTCCTTGACGCTGTTGTCCTTGACTTCGCGAAACAACTGCGCGTTTTTCACCGACACCGCGAGCAGCGCCGCGGCCGCCTCGATGATGCGCCGGCGATCGCCCGCGAGCGTGCCTGACTCGGGATTCACGCCGAGCACGCCGACCGCCTTGCCGCCGACCAGCAGCGGAAATCCGGTCGCGCGCGGTTCCGTCAAACTCTGCGGCGTCTTCTCCGGTCCGCTCGCCAGCAGCTGTTCGGCGAGATCACCCCATTGCAACACTTCCTCGGCGCCGCGGGTGTCGCCGGCGATCGCCGTCCAATCCGCGCCCTGCTGCACGAGCACCCACAAACGCGGCGTGCCGGTAATCTGCGGAAGATGCGTGGTGATCGCGACGCGAATGCTGTCGAAGTCGAGCGATCGGCTCAACGCCTGCCCGAACGCCACCAGCCGCTCGAGCTCCTCGGCACGATGCTCGGCTTCTTTGGTCGCCAGCATCGCGGCTTCGGCCTTCGCCTGCTGCTGATGATTGCGACGGTATTGATGGAAAAAGAACGCCGCGGTCAGCAGGACCAGGGCGGGGACCAGCGTCAGCCCGCTTTGCCGCTCGATCTCCCGCGCGTAATCGAGACCGCGCGAAATCGAGGACGAAAACACGATGACCAGCGCAGTCGTCAGAGCCGCAATCAGGAGGAGATCCTGACGGCCGAAGATCTTCATGAGTTAGTTATCGGTATCTTAAGCTGCTGGTATAAATTGATTGCATGAATCCGAAGGCCGCGTTTTTCACAGTTCTACTCGGATTGGCCGGAGTCGGCCTCGTAACTACGGTCGTGGTGGCGTCTTCTTCCGCCTCCGCCCAGGCTACCGTGGACAGGCAGGCGACTCCGCAGAAAGCGTCTGCGGTAAGACCCTCGATCACGCAGCCGGCCAAGGCGCCGTCGGGTCCGGTTCGCACCCGGTACAACACGCCGCCGCTGCCGACCGTTGGCTACGCGCCGGTGCGTCCGATGGATGTCGTGCGCGCGACCTACGACTTCGCCGCGCAGCATCCCGAAATTCTCAATTACATCCCGTGCTACTGCGGCTGCGGCGCGCAGGGACACAAGGCGAACGAATCATGCTTCGTCGCGCGCCGCGATGCGAAAGGCAACGTGCTGCAGTGGGACGAGCACGGCTTCGGCTGCACCATCTGCATCGACGTTGCCCGCGAGTCGATGCAGCTCTATAACTCCGGCGCCGACGTCAATTCGATCCGCGCCGCGATCGAGCGCCGCTGGGCGCCCGGCAACGCCGCCGGCCGCACGCCCACACCCGCACCACCAGGAAAGAAATAGCGCGGGCCAAGAGTCATTAGTGGACGAGCGCAACGTAGCGTTCGCACGACTGTTCGCGGGGGTCAATGAGGGCGTCTACATGGGCGCCCTCGGCGCCAACAGCAGCAGCACCCTCGCCGCCAATCCGCATCTCAAGAAAATTTTCGGCTATCCGCCGGACGCCGCTGAAAACGTCGTCCAGCCGTTCGAGGCCGCCCGCTTCGTCGATCCGCAGGCGCGCCAGAACTTCATCGAGCTGCTCGATCGCGACGGCGGCGTCACCGATCATCTGATCCGCGTCCGCCGCGTCGACGGCTCGCCGATCTGGATCGAAGTCTCCGCGACCGCATCGCACCGGCCGATTCATCCAAACCAGACGCAGCTGGCGATGCTGCACATCGAGGCGTTGATCCGCGATGTCAGCGAGCGGAAGAAGCGCGAGGATCAGAATCGCGACGGCCGCTACCAGATGCTGCAGGCCGAGAAGATGGCCGCGCTCGGCCAGACCATTTCCGGCGTCGCGCACGAATTGAACAATCCCCTCGCGACGATTCTCTCGTGGGCGGAACGGCTCTCTGAAAGAAACGTCGACGACAAGACCAGGCAAGGCCTCGAGGTGATCCTCGGCGAATCCGAGCGCGCCGCCCGCATCGTCCGCAATCTCCTCACCTTCGCGCGCAAGCGCCAGACCACGCGCGCGATGGTCGATCTCAACCAGGTCGTCCGCGAAACGCTTGCCCTGCGCGCTTACGAACAAAAGGTTTCGAACCTCCAGGTCGTCGAGGCGCTCGCGACCGGGCTGCCTGACGTCTTCGCCGACAGCCATCAGATCAAGCAGGTGCTGCTCAATCTGCTGATCAATGCCGAGCAAGCCTGCATCGGCGCCAACGGCAAAGGCACCATCGTCGTCCGCACGTCGCACGACAACGAGCGCGGCTCGCTGGTCCTCGAGGTCAGCGACGATGGGCCGGGAATTCCGGAAGAGCGCGCGGGAAAAGTTTTCGATCCGTTCTTCACGACGAAGGAAGTCGGCCAGGGAACCGGTCTTGGATTGACCGTCGCCTACGCGATCGTGCAGGAACACGGCGGCCGCATCTGGGTCGAGTCGAAGAAGGGACAGGGCGCGACCTTCTTCATCGAGCTGCCGGTGTCCGGCCAGCATCTCAACGTGCCGCCGGGGCGCGCGCCGCAGCAGCCGATCTCGCTCGAAGCCTTCAAGGGATTGCGCGTGCTGGTGGTGGAGGACGAGCCCGCGCTCGCGGTCGCGGTGTCCGAAGCGCTCGTCGATGCCGGATTCAGCGTCGACCGTGCAGGCGATGGTGAGGAGGGACTGACCCGCCTCACCGAAGCCCGCTATGACTTGATCGTCTGCGATCTCAAGATGCCGCGCATTGACGGCATGCAGTTCTACCGCGCGATGGCCGCCGCCACGCCGGCGCTCGCACGCCGCGTGATCTTCGTCACCGGCGACGTCGCCGGCACCGATGCGGAACGCTTTCTCGAAGAGACCGGCTGCCGCTGGCTCTCCAAGCCTTTCAGGTTGGGCGACTTGCTGCGCGCCGCGCGCGACACGTTGTCCTGATCCTGGTTCCCGGCTCCCGGCTCCCGGTTCCCTGCTACGAGGGTGAGTCCGGCCCGCTTCTGCGCGCCCTGCGGCACGCGCGTATCCGACTCGGGCAGAGCCATCCTGGAACCGCTGGAACCCTTGGCACCCCTGGAACCTGCTGCGAGCGCAGCTTTTGCCATGCGAGGCTTGGCGCTGTTTTCGAACGCCGCAATAGCGTCACGCAGGGCTGCAGATGCTGCAACTGGCGTGACTTCCGCTCCGAGCGCTTCGCGCAGACGGCGGATGGCCCGCGCGTGCAGCTGCGAAACGCGTGATTCGTTGACGCCGAGCTCGGCGCCGATGTCTTTCATCGTGACTTCGTTGTAGTAGTAGAGCGCGATGACGCGCTGCTCGCGCGGCGGGAGCGTCGCGATCGCATTGCGCACGCGCTCCTTCACTTCATCGCGCTCGTACTGCATGTCGGGCCGCTCGGGCTCCGCGGGCACCAGCACCGCCGGCAGCTGCGCCTCGTCGACGTTTTCGGCGCTCGAGAACGGCGACGTCGACTCGATCGTGTTGATGCGCACGATCGTCTTGCCGAGCCGCTTCTCGTCCGAGCCGATCGCTTCGGCGAGATCCGCGAGCGAGGGCTCGTGTCCGAGCGTCGCGCGCAGCTTCTCGCGCGCCGCCTCGAGCTCGCGCCTCACGCGCCGGACGCCGCGCGGCCACGCATCCTTGCGCAGCGCATCGATCATCGCGCCGCGAATGCGCCGCTCGGCGAACGTCTCGAACTTGATGCCGCGCGAATCGTCGAAACGATGCGCCGCGTCAATCAAGCCGATCACGCCGTCCTGCACGAGATCGCTGAGGTCGATCGAATGCGGCATCGTCGCCGCCATACGCCTGGCAAGTGCCTCGACAAACGGCAGCCCTGCCTCCACCCGATGAGCCTGGCTAGTTTTCATGTTGCTTGCCCTAAGGCAACTGCGATGCCAGAGCTTTGTCAGCCTTTGCAGCAGTGTGAAACCGATCTGGCTCGACCGTGTAAATGTCTGAATAGTCAGCAACTTACACGGAACTGCCCGGCGCGGCATCTGAAATTTCGCGTCGGAAAATCATCCAATTTTCGCCAAGAATTTGGCGGTTTCTACAGGTAGTGCGTCAACCGTTTGACTAACAATTCTGTCTTGGAACAGAAAATTACAGATCTGTTGGTTGAAGCGTCGAAATACGTAGCTTGGAGACGTTTCCGGTGAGGGTCCAGCTTCAGCCGGATCGCACAAGGAGGCCTATCAGAGAATTGAGACTCAGATTGTTAGGAAGGTACTACTTCGGAGATCCTGCCGACCCGTAAG
>DASUSZ010000083.1:0-13817 GCA_036374815.1 Vicinamibacterales bacterium
GCGCCGTTCCTCGATGGCGACTTGATGGAGCTGGCGTTCTCGATGCCCGGCCACGTGAAGATCCGCAACGGCGAGCGCAAGTGGATCCTGAAGCAGGCGATGAAGGACGTGCTGCCCGATACGATTCTCAACCGGAAAAAGGAAGGCTTCAGCATCCCGATGAAGAACTGGCTGCGGCGCGAGCTGCAGCCGCTGATGCGGGACCTGCTGTCGCGCGAGCGCGTCGCCAGGCGCGGCCTCTTCGAACCCGATGTCGTGATGCAGTTGATGGACGATCACACGGCGGGCAAGGAAAATCACGCGCACACGCTCTTCCCGCTGATGGTGTTCGAACGGTGGGCAACGGAGCATCTGCGTCCCGCCAGCCCGTAAGCCCGTAGCCCGCAAGCCCGTACGAAAGAAGAGCGCGCGGTTGCCCGCGCGCCCGTGATCACCTTGACAGAGGGGTGCTGCTGTCTACGACAGGTGCTTGCTGACCAACTTCGTCATTTCGAACATGTTGACGGTGCCCTTCTTGAAGACCGCCTTCAGGTTCTCATCCGCGTTGATCATGCGCTTGTTCTTCTTGTCCTGCAGGCCGTTCTTCTTGATGTAAGCCCAGAGCTTCTTGGTGACCTCGGTGCGCGGCATCGGCTTGCTGCCGACGACTTCGGCAAGCGTGGCGCTCGGCGTAACCGGCTTCATGAACGCGGCGTTCGCCTTGCGCGGCTTGGCGGCTTTCTTTGCTTTCTTGGCCATCTGATCTCCTATGAAGCTGCCGATTCACGGCAGCGTGCAGAGGGAGATTACTACAAATGCACAGATTCTCCCTATGAAAAAGCGCGAATTCCTCTATGAAAAACGCGATGGGCTTGCGGGCTTGCGGGCTTTCGGGAAGAGCGTGCTGCGAGCCCGTAGGCCCGCAGCCCGCAAGACCTCAGTCTCGCGGGAGTCGAAAGAAGGTTTCGACCTCGCTGATCTCACTCCGTGTCCGCGACTCATCCCATTGGTGCGCGCGCGCCATGATGGCGGCGGCGCGCTCGACCGCGTCGTCGCCCGGGTGGCCGGCGGCGCCGGCTTCGGTGCGCCGCACCAGGGCATCGGACAGCTTCAGGGCCATCTCCCAGCGCGCCGCATAGAGGATTTCGGCCCCGATCACGTCGCACTGGCGCCCGAGCGGCCGGGCCAGCGCCGGCACGTCGCGCGCCATTTGCAGCACGCGATCGTAGCCGGTGCCGTAGGTCGAGGCGATGCGCTTCAATGTCTGCGGCGCGACGCCGTCGACGTCGCGTTGCGTGACGGCCTTCAGGAACGCGTCCATCCGGTGGATGCTGCCGCCATAGAGCGGCGTCTCCGCCGTCCGGCAGGGCGGCGGCGTCTGGTGGCCGAGCGCGCGGAACACCGCGTCGACGGCCTGCTCGGCGGTGTGCCGCGCGGTGGTGTAACGCACCCCGAACATCGAGATCAGCCCTGCTAACCCGTGCTTCGAGTGGTCGACGACCTGGCTTTCCTTGACCAGGTTTACGTGCGTGCCGTCGCCGGACACCATCGGCAGCAGGCCGCGGTGAATGAGCCGGACATCGCCGGCAGAGAGCTCGGCATGAGGAAAGGCCTGCCGGGCGTCCTTCAGGAATGCCTCGAGATCCCAGCGCGACACCTTCAACTGATCCGGGCCGCCTTCGTGCGCGTCATGGCTGGTGCCGACCATCGAGACGTCGCGCCACGGAATCAGGAACAGATAGCGGCCGTTGGCCAGTCCACCGCAGGCATGCTCGCTGACCACCTTGCGCGTGATGATGTTCATCGCCCGGGACAGGCGCGGCGGCGGTGCGCCCTGCGCGGCGGCCGGGAGATCCGACAACAACCCCGCCGCCCACGGCCCCGCGGCATTGACGACGACCGAGCCGCGGATGGAGAAGGACTCGTTCGTGAGGCGATCCTCGACCTTGACGCCGATGATGCGGTTGTCCTGCTGCAGGAACCGCGTCACCTGCACGTAGTTGGCGGCGCAGGCGCCGGCATCGACCGCCGACAGCAGGAACGACAGCGTCACCCGATCGGGGCTGAGCATCTGATAGTCGTACCAGACGGCGCCGCCGGTGACCCCCTCGGGAGCGACCACCGGGTTCAACCGCAG
Source organism: Vicinamibacterales bacterium (assembly GCA_036374815.1). Classification (GTDB taxonomy): domain Bacteria; phylum Acidobacteriota; class Vicinamibacteria; order Vicinamibacterales; family UBA2999; genus 12-FULL-67-14b. The sequence goes on from DASUSZ010000083.1 coordinate 2,117, forward strand.
CGCCTCATCGCGCGACACGATCGTGCTCGCGGGCAGGTGAATGCCCGGATCGGCGAGACCGCGGTTGCGATCGCGCGCCACCGCGTCGCTGATCGCCATCGCAATCCGCATCACGAATGCGCTGCGGCGGGGATTGCGGGTGGTTGGAATGACGAACGGCAGCGGCCGGACCAGGTGCGGAAGGATGCGCGCAATCGCCCGCCGTTCGCGGATGAACAGGCGCATCTGCGGAAAGTTGAGCGCCTGCAGCGATCGCAGCCCGCCGTGCAGCGTCTTCAGGTTGTTGAACGACGTCGCCGCGCCGAAATCATCCTTGTCGATGATCGCCACCGACAATCCACGCTGCGCCGCGTCCCATGCCGTCGTCACGCCATAGAAGCCGGCGCCGACGACAATCACGTCGAATTTCGAGTCCGCCAGGCGGCGGAGATCACGCTGCATGAGAGCGTGTCATTTTACGTTTACCGATGCGGCCGATGCTATCAGGGAGCATCTTGCGCGCAAACCATTCTGAATTGCATGCAGAGGGGCGGCGTTATTTCAGGATTTCGTAGATCGCGATGGTGCCGTTCCTGAACGCCAGCCGCAGTTGCGACGGGATGGAATTGAATCGATCCTCCACGCCCGGATGCGCATCGCGCTCGGGTGGACCGACGAGGATGAAGTCGACGCCGGCCCGCACCGCGCGCTCGTAGGCCAGCAGCGGCGGCTCTTCGTAGAGCAGCCGGATTTCGGCCGACGCGCGCTCGTACTTCGCCAGCGGCACCATTGAAATCGGCAGCCCCGCGGCCATGCGCCGTTCGCCGAATGCCGGCAGGTAGGCCCAGTGCTCGGCGCCGCGCGCCACCGGATCGATCTGGACAATCGCCTTCGGGTCGGTGTTGTGGCGCAGCCAGTCGAAGACTTGCAGATCGTCCGGGCGCAGCCGGTAGGTCCAGTGGCCCGCAGGCATCTCGCTGTGGTTGGTGGTGTCCTGCGTGTTGTAGATGTCGATCGCGGCGGTTGGCAGCCCGGCGAGAAACATGATCGCCACGGTTGCCCATGCGACCTGATGCACCCGTGAGCGGCGCGACAGCGTGTTGAGCAGCGCGCCAATCAGCACCGCGGCCGACATGAAGAGAAAATGCCCAACGCGCCACCCGACGTAGACGTCCTGGTGATCGCGCACGTTGATGAAGAAATAGAAGATCGCCGACACGGCCGCCAGCGCGCCGAAGATGCCGAGCCGATGCTCTCGTCGAGGCACCAACCACAGTGCGACGGCGCCGGCCACGAGGATGGGGCCCATGCTGAGCCACGTCACCCACAAAAAGCGGTGCGTCGCCACGCGATTGACGGTGAGCTCGACCACTGAGCCGCTGTTGTCCACGTATCGCAGCGCGAAGACGAGCGCCACGGCTAGAGCGATCGGTATCCCGGCCGCCAGGGCATGAGCCGCGGCCCTGCGGACGTTGAAGGCGCGCAACAGCGCGATGGCTTCGAACAGGGCGGCGCCGGCCGTCAGCATCAATCCGGCGAAGGAGCTGATCGCCATCGACAGTCCGAGGCACACGCCCGCGACCGCGAACACGGCCGCATCGACAGCGCGCGCGCGTCGCGCGATCGCCAGCAATCCGATCATGCCGATGACGTAGCCGACCGCGTGGTGCGGCTGGTAAAACAGCACGCGCTGGAGGCCATCGATCGGGATGCCTTGAAAATACCAGCGAGAGATGGCGTCGATGTTGAGGTTGACGACCGCGCGCATCGGCGCGCCCTGGCGCGCAAAATCCCAGAGCGCGTACAAACCCTCGAAGCTCGAGGCCAGGATCGCGAACGTCACGCCCCCCGCCGCGGGCCAGGGCCTGACATTGAACGCGCGCGTCATCCCGTAGAGGAACGCCACCAACATCGCGTCGATCGAGATCGATCGGATCAGCAACAACTCATCGAGCGTCGCCCAGCCGGACGCGAACCGGTACTGCACCGCCGACAGCACGTGCGGCATCCAGTAGTAGTGCAGGGGATCGCCGGCGTAGTACGGATTGACCGGCAGCACGTCGCCCTTGGCCAGCTCGGTGACCACCGCGCGGCGCCATGCATAGTCGGCCGTGAAGTAGGCGCGGTAGTCCTGGCCGTTCGCGCTGATCTCGCCGACGTGTGCGAAGGGCAGGCCCGCGACAACCGGCACGATCAGCAGCAACACCGCGAGCGCCACCGCGTCATCAGCGTGAACCGCGGGTAGCGTCCATCGCCCCGCGAGCCGTCGTGCCGGCATCGCGAGGATTGCCACGATCGACGGCGCCGCCGCCAGCAGCCACACGCCGTGGGCGCCGGTCAGCCACAGCAGCGTCAGCACGAAGCTGCCAAGCGCCTGGCCGACGAACGGCCCGAACGCCATCGCCGGCAACCAGCCGTGCGCCGGCGCGATCGCCCGCACGATCAGCACGCCGGGAAGGACGAACAGGATTTGCGAAATTACGCCGAAGCCGAGGACCGCCGGCGCTGCGACAGCGAGATACGAACCGAGATATGCGACGGCGGCAATCGCGACGGCAAGGCGTGTCTGCGCCGCTTGCGTCACGACGCGGCTAGGCGGGGTGTGCGGCGACGCTGTCGATACCGGTGCGCCGCTTTTCCATCGACGCGCGGACCAGGAAGCGCGCGTACGGCACCACCTGCTTGATCGCCGCAACGTTCATCTGGCACGGGCTCAGGCACGTCGGGCACTTCTGATCGCGGATCTGCCGGCGATGCGCCTGCGCCGTTTCACGGAAGTAGATCGCTTCCGGATCTTCCTTCGTCACGTTGCCGATGACGTCGCTGTTCTCGCAGAAGAACATGTCGCCGTTCGGGTTCAACATGATGCCCTGCGTCATGAACGGGCAGGGCGCGGTGCGGTGATAGCCGTTGGCGATCATGTCCGCGTAGTGCATGTAGATGTAGTTCTGGCCGTCGAGCAGCGGATCCTGCCGGACCCGGTCGAGGAAGAACTTGCGCATCTTCTGTTCCTCGAGGCCGATCGGCTTCATGCCCTTCTCGAGCTCGGCGTTGCCCAGCATGGCGTCGGTGAAGCGCACCATGTTGAACACGATGTCGAGCTTTTCCTTCTTCGCCCACGCCAGGATGTTGTCGGCGTCCTCGAGGTTCTTCGAGAAGATGGTCGACGAAATGCCGAAGTTGAAGCGGTAAGTCTTCTGCAACTCCTTCATGGCGGCGATCGTCTTGCCGGCCTTCTCGAAAGCGTTGCGGACGTTGCGCACCGAGCCGTGCATGTCGCCGACGCCATCGATCGACACGCGCGTCGAGAAGATGACGTTGCGCTCATTGCAGAGCTCCACGATCTTGGTCAGCATCGGAATCGCGCGGTGATGCGTGATGCCGGTGGTGTTCAGCGTCAGCTTCCGCAGCTTCGGGAACTTGTCGATCATCACGCGCGCAATCTCGACCAGGTCGTTGCGCGTCGTCGGCTCACCGCCGGAAATCGAGGCGTTCTCGATGTCCTTCCAGAGGTTGGAGCTGAACGCCTGCTCGATCTGCGCCAGCGTCATGTCTTCCTTGCGGTTGCCGCGCGTCCAGTTGCTGCACATCTCGCAGCGCGCATCGCAGACAAAGGTGCAATGGAAGATGAAAACCGTCGGGTGAAGCGGGGTATATCTGGCCACGGCCGCCCGGACGAGGTCGCGCGGGGCACTCATCGCAGCTTTCGCGATGTATTTCGCGGCGTAAGTTTGAGCCATTAACTGATTGATTTTACAGGATTTCTCGGCGTTGTCGCAACCAAAGCCACACGCCCGGGATATTGCCCGCCAGCCCCGTCAGGATGATAAGCACGGATAGGGCATACGACAAAGCATCGGGAACCCCCACCGGACGCAGCAGCCAGACGATAACTCCCTGAGGTACTCCGAAGCCGCTAATCGAGATTGGTAGCAGCAGCATCAGCAAGCCGAGCGGCATGAACAAGAGGTAATAGCTGTAGGGCACGGTAATGCCGAGCCCGAGGCCGAGGAAATATGCCTGCGTGATTCGCAGCAGTTGCACGAACAGGGACCACGCCATGACATGCGCCAGAACGCCGCTGCGCCCGCGATAGCGCGCCACGGCATCGCTCAAGCGGAGTGCGCGCCGCGCAATCGAGTGATCGTGATGCGCATCCGGAATCGCCCAGCGCAGCCAGTCGCTCGCCCAGAACACTGCGCTACAGGCGACTGTCAGCGCCAGAATCGCCGCCGCGATGCGCCAGTCCTCACGCGCCGGCGCCCAGGCGAGCACCCCGACCATTGCCATCACGACGATGGAGAACACGCCGAGGATGCGATCCACGGCAACCGACGCGAGCGCTTCACTGCCGCTGGTCGTTTCCCGCGACAGACCGTACGCTCGTGCCGCGTCACCGCCGACGCCGGCGGGCAGGAAACTGCCGACGAACGAGCTGACCAGAAACAGCCGCGCCGCGTCTCCGGTCGAGATCGCGATGCCGCTGGCGCGCAGCAGCAGGATCCACCGCAGGATCATCACCATGCGATCGATCGCGACCAGGCCGAGCACCAGCGCGAGGTAACGAAGATCGATCGCCGCGATCGCGCGCGCCGACTCGCCCATGTCGATCCCGATCGCGAGAATCGCCAGGATGATCGCGGTGATCGCCAGGCGCAGCAGCATTACGCCGGCTTTTGAGCTACGAAGGTGAGCGTTTCGAAAAGGTTCTTGCGGATCTTGAAGACCAGATCTTCAGTTCCGGTCCAGCGTGACACCGCATCGACGCCGGGAATGTTGATGAACACCGCCGCGGCGGCGAGCAAATCGCGCTTGATGCCGGTCGCGAGCCCAATCGCGCGCTCCATGTGAAGAATCTCGAAGCCGCCGTCGTTGAACAACTGCCGGATGCGACGCTCCGTCGTCACGAAATTGTGCGTGTAGTCGACGTCCCAGAAGAACTTGCCTTCCTTCAGGTAGTCGGGGACGACGACGAAAAAAATTCCGCCGGGCTTGAGCGAGCGCAGCGCTTCCGCCGTGAACTGCCGCGCGTCATCGATGCCACGCATGTGCTCGAGGACTTGATCGGCGTAGACCACGTCGGCTGAGGCATCGGCCATTGGCATCGGCGGCGTCCACGCCTCGATTACCGTCAGTCCTTTCTTCCTGAGCACTTCCATCAGCAAAGGGCTCGCTTCGATGGCGGTGTACTGCCAGCCGGATGCAACCGCGAGCTCGCCGAGGCTTCCGTGGCCGGGACCAATCTCGAAGAATGCGCCGGGCGCCTTCCTGAACCGCTCGAGCAGGGCGAGCCGATGTCGCTCGATTCGCGAGCGGCGGCCCGCGCCGTAGGTTGTCAGGCTCTTTTCTGAGAAGGACTTGTAGAACTTGTCGTCTGTCACTTCGCGCTGGGGGCTGTGCGCAAGAAACCCGGGGCCGGCCGTTGCCGGCCCCGGACATACAACCTTAAGGCGTGCAGGGCGCGACCACGCGGCCGCGGCGCGGGTAATAGACGCGGCCAATCGTGCCGGAGTTGAACGTGATGTCGGTCACGTCATTCCAGACAACGCTCGGGTTCGCGCCGCAGTGCTGGCCGATGATGTCGAAGATGTACACCGCATCGCTATTCTGGAACGCCGCCGGATCGGGGCGGTAGTAGTAGCTGACCACATCCAGGGATGGATCGTTGCAGTTGCCGCGCTTGCAGTTATAGCCATACCGGCCGTCAACGGCGCGCAACGCGTCGACGGTGCGGTCCATGAATTCCCAGCTGCCGCCGTGTTCCTGGCAGGAGTTACGCAGCGCGGCGGGATAGGCTGCTGCAACAGCGCGCGCCACGGCGGAGTGATTAGGACGCGGCTTGCGCGTCTCTCCCGGGCCCATTTCCGACAGCGGCGCCGCGCAGCTGCCGCTCGTGGTGTTGGCAACGGGCGCCACGGCGACGGGACGCGCCGGCGATGTGAAATTCGCCCAGGGCGACCACGGGCCATACGTGTCGGGGTTGCCGATGTGCGCGCGCACGCGCCACGAATACACGGTGTCGTAATCGAGATCGAAATCAACCAGGTGCGCGCCGATGTCGGGCGACTCGCCAACGGTGCGCGAATAGACGACCGCGGTCGGCGTGCTCAGCTCGATGTCGTACGCGACGCCGATGCCGCCGTAGCGGCCGGTCGCGTTGACCCAGATAAGAGTGGGGCGGCGATCTTCCGCGCGCGCGCCGTCGACGGGCGACACGAGTGACGGTGCCGTCACCTTGAGCGTTGTTCCATCGGGGGCGGCGGTTTCAGCGGTCGGGGCGCCAACCGATCCTGTCGGGGACGTAAGGGCCTGGGGTGCCTGGCTGCAGGCGGCTCCGGCCATCAACAAGGCAAGGCACGAGCCAACTCGGAAAAACTTCATCAAACAAATCTCCAGATGCGGGCCGGCGGAATGCTGTGAGGGTGCAAAGAGCTGGGGACCCATGCACTCACATGGCCGGACGGATTGTATCAGAATTTCACAGAGTCGGTGAATAACTCCGTATTTTGCAGAGAATTATGGGGACTTCGCGCTTTTTCTCATGTTAACATTCGTGCCGGGCAACCCAGGCCCCCAGGATAGTTAAGAGAATTCGGAGCCAAGGAAACGATGAATAAATCTGCAGTGGTGTTGTTGATCGCGTGTGGTGTGTTTACAGGGACGGCACGCCAGGCTTCAGCTCAGGGCGGAACCTGGGCGGACCGTGGCTACATCAACGTCGGCTGGGGCGTGGAGTCTGGGTCTTCCGCCATGTCGGATACGCGGGCCGTCTCGATTTACGAGGAAACCGGAACCGTGACATCGACCAGTGATTTCACTTCCGGAAGCATCTTCGATGTCGGTGTGGGCTTCCGCGTGTGGCGCAACCTGACGGTCGGCGCCGGCTACCACCAGGAACAGAACGATACCGAAGGCCGGTTGACCGGCTCGATTCCGAGCCCGGTGTTCTTCAATCGTCCGCGCACCCTCGACCAGCCCATTACCGGCCTCGACCGCAAGGAGAGCGCGGTGCATCTGCAGATTGGCTGGGTGGTTCCGATCGGCGCCAAGTTCGACGTGATGGTCTACGGCGGCCCGTCGTTCTTCCGTCTCGAGCAGGAAGCCGTGAGCGACGTTGAATTCGGCGAGCAGGGCGGCGCCTTCACCACGGTCGTGGCCGACGAGGAGCTCACGATCCGCAAGAAGAGCCAGACCGGCTACAACGCCGGCCTCGACGCGACGTACATCGTCTGGTCGAATGACAGCGTGCGCATCGGCGCGGGCGGCTTCGTGCGGTTCACGCAGGCCGACATGGATGTCGAAATGTTGAGCGGCGCTGGTGTGCCGACCAAGGCCGGCGGCGTCCAGTTCGGATTCGGCGCGCGCCTGCGCTTCTAGCATCGTTCGCATGCCGATGAGTCGCTCGCGACTCGCGGCGTCGATTGTCTCGCTGCTCGCGGCCGTCTCGTTGTGGCTGTCGGCCGGCACCGTCGCAGTTGTTGGCGGCGATACGACCCGTATCGCCGCCCTCCCTTCAACCTGGATTCTGATCGCGCTCGGCATTGCGGCAGTGATGCTGTCGCAGGCGGCGAAGCTGCAGCTCGATGAAGCGTGGCCGCTGCTCGTCACGCTGGTACTGTGGCTGCCGTTCGTGCCGGGCACCGTGCCGCCCGCGTTTCTGATCTGGCAGGGGGCGACCGAAGGTTTGATCTGGTTGATCGCGATCGCCGGCGTGGTCGCGGCGCGGCCGCCGACGGTGCTGCCGATGTTCGTCAATCCCGATCGGGCGCCGTGGGCCGCGGCGGCGATCATTGCCGGGCTGTCGCTGCTCGTGTTCAGCGGCGTGCGCAGTGTCGTTCCCGGCGGCGATGAGCCGCACTATCTCGCGGCGACGCAGAGCATCCTCAAGGACTTCGATCTTCGCGTCGAGAACAATTACGCGAACGGTGATTATCTCGATTACTTTCCTGGGCGCCTCGAGCCGCATTTCCTGAAGCGATCGACCGGCGGCGACATTTATTCGATTCACGCTCCGGGCGTGTCCGTCGTGGTGCTGCCGTTGTTCGCGCTCGCCGGCTACGGCGGCGCGGTCCTGACGACCGTTCTGATCGCCGCGCTCACCGCCGCGATCATGTGGCGGCTCGCGCAGCGACTGTCGGGGAGCATCGCCGGTGCGTGGGTCGCGGCCGGCGCGGTGTTCGCGACCACGCCGTATTTTCTTCACTCGTTCACCATCTATCCCGAGATCATCGGCGGTGCCTGTGTCGCCTGCGGAGTCTGGTTGCTGATCGATCTCGCGGACGGCAGGGGAGCGTCGTCGTCCCGACTGATTGCGACCGGCGCCGCGCTCGCGCTGCTGCCTTGGCTGCATAGCCGGTTTGCGCTGATTGCCGCGGCGCTCGGATTGATATTGATGGTCCGCCTGTCGGCACCAGGACGGATCGCACGCTTCCTCGCGGTGCCGATGGTTGCGGGCGCGGCGTGGTTCGCGTTCTTCTGGGTGATCTGGGGCAGCCCCAGTCCGGCGGCGCCGTACGGCGCGGATACCAGCACGTCGGCCTCGTATATTCTTCGCGGCTTGATCGGACTGGCATTCGATCAGCAGTTTGGCGTGCTCACGACGGCGCCGGTTTACGTGATGGCGATCGCAGGCGGCGTGGTGCTGGCCCGGCAACGCCCGCGCCTTGCCGCGGAATTGCTGCTGGTCGTCGTGCCCTACGCGATGGCCGTGGCCTCGTACGCGATGTGGTGGGCCGGGTCCGCCGCGCCGGCTCGCTTTCTTGTGGCGGTGCTGCCGATTGCGGTGCTGCCGATCGCGCTGGTTGGAAGGAACGTAATCACGATCCTGCTACTCGTCGTCAGCGTTGGCGTGACGATTCCGCGAGGTGTGGCCGAAGGCGGCCGGTTCATCGTGAACAACCGCGGCGGCGTCGACGGAACGATCGAGTGGCTGGCGCGCAGCGTCGATCTGTCGCTGGCGCTGCCGAGCGTGCATCGTGACGGCGGCGCGGCGGCGCTTCGCGACGGCATGCTCTGGATCGTCGTCGTTGGCGCGGCAGTGCTGCTGGCCGCCTGGATCGTCCGGACGCGCACGGCGGTCGCGCGGTATGCGGCAGTCGCTGGCGGCGCGCTGTTTGCGGCGATCGTGGCGGCGACGATCGTGTGGTCACTGCACGGCCAGCCGGTCATTACGCCCGATCGCTCAAAGCTGGCGGCCTTCGCCGCCTACCGTCCGGCGTGGCATTCAGCACCGCACGATTTCCTCGAGCGCCTGACGATCAGCATCGACAAGACGCAGCGGCTCTCGCGGCTGCCCGCCGGGGAATACCGCCGCCCCATCAGCGAGCCGTGGCAGATGCTCGTCGGCCGCAACGATCGGTTCGTGAACCTGGCCGGCGATCGTCTGCGGTTGCCCGTGATGCTGCAGTCGCCGACGCTGATGCACACGGCGATGCGGCTCACGCCGGTCGCGAGCGTCCGGCCCGCTGTCAATCGCAGCGCAACGCACGCGGCGCGATACGAGGGCGGCACGGTGTATACCTTCGATGAGCTCGCCTACCTCGAGCCGAACGGCTTCTGGACGCGCGCCCACGGCCGCGCGATGGTGGTGATCGACCGCGGCGACGGCGCGCCTCACTCCGGATTGCCGATGGCCGTCACGGCGGGAGCGGTACCGACCACGGTGGCGCTGACGGTCGGCGGCTGGGAGGAACGATTCGAGCTGGCCGCGGGGCAAAAACAGGACGTCACGCTGCCGCCCGCGCCCGATGGTGTGTGGGCGTTGTCGATTCGCTCCGGCAACGGCTTTCGGCCGTCCGAGCGCGAGCCCGGCAACCGCGACGTGCGCGAGCTCGCCGCATGGGTCGTGTTATCGTCCTCGGTATCGCAATGAGCGCGGAACCGGGGCCGGCATTACTCAATCGATTGCTCGCCGAACGCCAGGAGGCGCATCGCCGCTACAACGAAGCGCTGACGCTGCTCGATCGCGCGATTCACGCCGCACCTGATCTTCCGACAGCGCCGCCCGCATACGACGAAACCCTGCTGCCGAAGATCAACGACACGTGGCAGATCACCGCCGGCGGGACGAACGACGCGAGGCAAATGTTCGAGCGACAGTCGGCGTTCAATGCCGCCGTGGTCGAGCACTTGAATCGCAACGTCAGCGCGCATCGCGAGACCTCGCTGGCACTGGAGCGCGCGCTGCCCGCGGTGCGCGACGCCTTTGATTCGCTCGCGCGCTTCGAATCGCTGCTGGTGCAGTTCCTGCAGACGATCACGCCGTTGTCGGACACGCACTACCGCGAGATCAACGACGCCATCGCGCAGCTGCGCAGCGTCACCGACGTCGCTCAAAGAACGGCAATGCTCGCGAAGAGGGAAGTCGAGCGCGCTAGTTCCACGGGTTCCATGGGTTCCACAGGTTCCATGGGTTCCACAGGTTCCAGTGGGTTGGGTTCGAGTGCTCCCGCTGCTGATCACGCGCAATTTCAGTATGTCGGGTTCGAGGATCGCTTTCGCGGATCAGAAGAAGAGATCAGCACCCGTCTCAAGGACTACGTGCCGTATTTCGCCGGTCAGTCCAACGTTCTCGATGTCGGTTGCGGACGGGGCGAATTTCTGTCGCTGTTGAAGCAGAGCGGCGTCAGCGCCACAGGACTCGATCTGAATCCGGAAATGATCGAGGTCTGCCGTTCGCGCGGGCTCGAGGCAACGGCGGCCGACGCCCGCGGTTATTTGCAGGGTCTTCCCGACGAATCGCTTGGCGGCCTGATCGCGGTGCAGGTGGTGGAGCATCTCGAGCCCGCCTACCTGACCCAGATGCTTGGCCTCGCGTTCGACAAGATTCGCCCGGGTGGCCGGATCATTCTCGAGACGATTAATCCCGCCTGCTGGGTCGCGTTCTTCGAGAGCTTCATCCGCGACCTCACGCACGTGAAGCCGATCCATCCGGACACGCTGCAGTATCTGCTGCAGGCGAGCGGTTTTTCGAATGTGGAGATTGTCTACCGGGCGCCGATCGCGCCGGAAGGACGCCTGCAGAAGGTGACGGCGCGTCCCGAGCATTTCGGCGACACGGCTCCGGATGGTCTCACGGAGCTCGTGTCGTCGTTCAATCGCAACGTCGATCGTCTAAACGATCGGATGTTCTCCTACCAGGACTTCGCGGCTATCGCCACTCGTCCTTAGAAGCGGCCGCGAGAAGTCCACCGCCCGATCGTGCCCGAGCTGTAGGTAATCGCGGTCACGTCATTCCACGACGGCGACGGCGTTGGTCCGCAGTGCCCGCCGATGATGTCGATGATGTAGACCTGCGACGACCCCTGGTCGGCGCCGCTGCCGTAGTTGTAGGCAATCGCGTCGTGCGACGGGTTGTTCACGTCGCCGCGCTTGCCGTTGTAACCCCAGCGCGTGTCGTAGGTGCGGAGCGTGTCCACGACCTGGTCCATGAACTGCCAGCTGCCGCCGTGATCCTGGCAGGAGTTCTGGAGCGCGCCCGGATTGGCGCGCGCCACTGCCGACACCACGCCCGCGCCGTAGCTCGGGAGCGGGCCGCCTGCCGGCGCGCGGCCGCCGGGACCCACCGGCACGCCGCCGGGGACGCCGCCGCCGCCACCCGGCGGAGCCGCCGGCGGATCGGGAGTCGTGAACGCCTGCACGTTCGAGTACGGCGATTCCTTGGTGCCGTCGGAACCTCTCACGCGCCAGTAGAACGTCGTCTTGTACGGCAGCTCACCGAGCG
>DASUSZ010000084.1:0-6599 GCA_036374815.1 Vicinamibacterales bacterium
GCCGCCGTCACCGTTTGAATGGGGCAACACCGACCGCATCCGTCAGCTGCTCGGGCAAGACTTCGAGCTGAAGTTCGAGCGCGCGGTGTCGTATTACCGGGAGTCGAGCGCCGAGGCGGCCTGGGACACGTTCGCGACGAGCTACGGTCCGCTCAAGATGCTCGCCGACACGCTCGAACCGGCGAAGCGCGAATCGTTGCGTGCCGAGTTCATCGCCTTCCACGCGGGGTTCCCGACCTCGCTCGGCATCTGCGTGCCGCGCGAGTACTGGCTCACCGTGGGCGTGCGCAAGTGATCACCACCGCGGTCGCGGGCCGATTGACTGGCTATACTGTCGAGCGGCCCGTGACCGAAAGCATAACGGCGTTGCTGGCGTCTGCGGAGCGCGGCGATCGCGCCGCGGCCGACGCGGTGTTCAGCGCGCTCTACAACGAATTGCATCGCCTGGCGCGCCGCGAGCTGGCGCGTGGCGCTGCCGTCACGCTGAGCGCGACCGAGCTGCTGCACGATGCCTACGTGAACATCGCCGATCGCGAGGGGCTCGCGTTTCCGGATCGCAACCGTTACATGGGCTATGCGTCGCGGGTGATGCGCCGGTTGATCATCGATTACGCGCGCAGCCGGCAGGCGCAGAAGCGCGGCGGCGCGTTCGCGATTACGGCGATCAGCACGGATGTCGCCGATCCGATGACCGACGCTGACGAGCTGACCCGCATCAGCGACGCGCTCGACGAGCTCGCTGGCGTCGAGGAGCGGTTGGTGCGCGTGGTCGACTTGAAATTCTTCTGCGGCTACTCGTTTGCCGAAATCGGCGAGATGATGGGCGTCTCGGAGCGCACCATCCAGCGGGATTGGGAGAAGGCCCGGCTGTTCCTGTATCGCCGTCTGCACCGATCGCTCTGAATCATGACGCCGCCGACCGACACCACCACCTGGCTGAAGTTGAGCGCCTATCTCGACGAGGCGCTCGACCTGTCTCCGGTCGAACGCGACGCGTGGCTGCAGCGGCTGCGCGAGAGCGATCCGAAGGCCGCCGCCGAGCTGGCGGTGATGCTCGCGGATCACAAGCAATTGCGTGCCGAGGGCTTCCTCGACACGGCGGCGCTGCGCGATGCCGATACCTCGCTCGCCGGCGTCGTGATTGGCTCCTACACCTTGATCTCGCGCATCGGCGATGGCGGCATGGGCAGCGTGTGGCTGGGACGCCGCAGCGACGGGCGCTACGAGGGCGAGGTCGCCATCAAGTTGCTGAACGCGGCGCTGGTCGGACGGGGCGGCGAGGAGCGCTTCCGCCGCGAAGGCATCATCCTCGCGCGGCTCGGCCACCCGCATATCGCGCGCTTGATCGATGCCGGCGTCTCGAACACCGGTCAGCCCTACCTCGTCCTCGAGCTCGTCAACGGCGAGCACATCGACGCGTACTGCGACGAGCGGCGGTTGTCGATCCAGCGCCGCGTGCGGCTCTTCCTCGACGTGCTGGCGGCGGTGTCGCACGCGCACGCCAACCTGATCGTGCATCGCGACCTGAAGCCGTCCAACGTGCTGGTCAACCAGGCCGGCGTGGTGAAGCTGCTCGATTTCAGCATCGCCAAGCTGATGGAAGACAACGGCGTGTCGCGGCTGACGCAGGAGGCCGGTTCCGTCCTGACGCCGAAGTATGCGGCGCCGGAGCAGGTGACGTCGGCGCCGATCACGACCGCGACCGACGTCTACTCGCTCGGCGTCCTCCTGTATGAGCTGCTGAGCGGACAGCATCCGTACGGCGCGGCGGTCAAGTCCTCGAACGATTACACGCGCGCGATCGTCGAGCAGGAGCCGCTGCCACTGAGCGCCGCGTTCGACAAGGCTTCACACGAAACGCGCAGCCTGATCGCGGCGCAGCGATCGACAACGCCCGATCGTCTGTCTCGCGCCCTCGGCCGCGAGCTCGAAACGATCCTCAACAAGGCGCTGAAGAAATCGCCGGCCGAGCGCTACGGCTCGGTGGCGGAGCTCGCGGACGACCTGCGCCGTTACCTGGACGACAAGCCGATTGCCGCGCGCCCCGATACCGTCCGCTATCGCTCCGCCAAATTCCTGCGGCGTCATCGCCGCGGCATTGGCGCGGCGGCCGCGATCGTCGCCGGCGTGGTGACGATGAGCGCGATCTACGCGATCCAGATCACCACGGAGCGCGATCGTGCGCGCATTCAGGCCGAGAAGGCGGCGGAAGTCAGCGAGCTCCTGCGAAGCGTGCTGTTGAGTGCGGATCCCTATCGCGATCCGGATCCGTCAGTGGATGCCGGCGGCACGCCGGATGCGCGCGCGCTGCTCGATACGCTGGCCACGCGCATCTCAAACGAACTGAACGAACAGCCGGAAGTGCAGGCTGAGATGCTGACGGTGATCGGCCGCACCTACGAGCGGCTCGGCCTGGTCGACCGCGGATTGCCGCTGCTCGAGCGCGCGCTCGAGATTGGACGCCGAACGTTCGGATCGCCTGATGCGCGGGTGGGGCAGACGCTGAACGATCTTGCCGTGGCGCAGCGCCGTCTGGGCCGCTCCGCGGCGGCGCTGCCGCTGCTCGAGGAGAGCCTCGCGATTCGCCGCGCCGCGCTCGGTCAGGAGCACAAGGATGTCGCCGTGACGCTCAGCGAATACGGCCGTACGCTTCGCGACCTGGGCCGGTATGACGAGTCGGAAAAGCCCACGCGCGAAGCGCTGGCGATTCGTACGAAAGTGCTGGGCGACGAGCATCGGGAGACGGCGACGAACAAGAGCGACCTCGCGTCGCTGCTGTTCGATCGCGGCCAGGTCGACGAGGCCGAGCGTTATCATCGCGACAGCCTGGCAACCAACGAGAAGGTGCTGGGCCCCGATCATCCCAATTCCGCAGCTGCAAAAAATTCCGTCGGCACCGTGCTCGCCGCGAAAGCAGAGTTCGCCGCTGCCGAGAAACTGCAGCGCGAAGCCCTGGCGGTGCGGCGGCGGGTGTTCGGTGCATCCAATCCAGAGGCAGCGTTTTCCGCTCTGCCGCTCGCGACGACGCTCGAGATGCAGGGGAAGAATCAGGAAGCGGAATCGCTGCTGAGCGACGCATATGCGCTCGTGTCCAGCGCGTTGGGCGAGGACAATCCGCGCGTCGCGACGGTCGCCGTCGATCTTGCTCGCATCAGGATCGCGCGCGGTCAGGCAGCGGCGGTGGAGCCGATACTGCGCCGCGCGCTGAGCATTCGCGAGCGAAGCTTCCCGGCTGGTCACTGGCGCATCGCGGAAGCGCAGGCCCTGCTCGGGGCCTCGCTGGCCGCGCAGCGGCGCAACGCGGAGGCTGAGAAGCTGATGCTCGAAGCCGATCGAGTTCTGAAACCGATCCCCGGCCGTCAGGGCCGCGATCGCGACGCCAATCGCGCGCGTTTGCAGCAGCTGCAGCGCGTGCTCAGTGCTTCAACGCGGCGATGACCCGCTGCGGATCGCCCGCCGAAATCACCAGCCGGTTGCCCGTCGCCAGATACGTGTAGCGCACGTTGATGTGCGCATCGGCGATGCGTTGAAACACGCCCGCGGCGGCGCCCGGCTCGTCCTCGACCGGCACCACCACGACTTCCTGCTTCTGCATCTCCTTGAAGCCCGCCTTCGTCAGGCACTCCCGCGTCGCCGCGAGATCGAGCGCGAGGATGTGGACGATGCCGTTCATTTCGCTGTAGCCGTCGATGTTGATGCCGGCGGCGCTGACGCAGCTGAGCGCCTTCGCCAGGGCGCCGGGACGATCGCTGTCGAGCGTGACGGCCAGATCTGCGGCGAGGTGTGCGGCCATGAGCCCTCCCAGGAATGGAGGGCGGATGCTATCACGAGTCGGCGGGCCGCCTGCTTACGGATTCACCCTGTAATCCTGCGACGTCTCGACATGGACGACCGCCGGCTTGACGGCGGTTGCCGACGCCAATGCCGTCCACATCACGAAGGCGAGGGCCGCGATCATGGCCGCTCCGATCGTCGTGAAACCGTAGGCCCAGCCAAACCGCGACCATGGCCACGTGCGTGGATCGCGCCAGTCACGCGCGAATGAATCGTTCAGCAGCCGGAGGAAATCATCGGTGATCGGCTTTGGCGCCGTCGCATCCCACAGCTCCCACAACAGCCACAGCGCAGCGACGATCAACATGAAGCCGCTCAAGGCGCTGAAGGCCGTGTTGAGCGCGCCACGATAAACAGTCCGCTCACACGGTTGTGCCACCGGCGGCAAGGCGTAACATCCGGACACATCTTTGGCGACGATCATGCGATCGGGCGCCGTGCTGATCATCGCGCCGCCAAACCAGAGCAGCGCGCAGACCAGCGCACCCATCCAGAACTCCCACGCGACGAGCCGTAGCCAGTCGCTGAGCGACTGCGGCGGCACGGTGAGCGAGCGCGCACGCCACGGCGAGATCGACGCTATCGCCCTCGATCGTTCAGCCACCATCGCCTCTTTCGAACCATCGATTGCTCGATGAGCTGCTCGCGATCCTCGATCGTGATCACCTTGTTCGCGCCGCGATCACCCCAGGGCGGCGGCAGGCCGTTGCCGACGCGAATCGTGACGACCGGAAACGGCGGCGCCTCATCCGGCCACGCCGTTTCGCAGTCGGTGACGATGATCAGCAGGTCGATGGCCCCGCCTTTGCGCGCGCTGAACCAGTCGAGGCCCTTCCGGAGGTCGGTGCCGCCGCCACCGAGCAGCTCCATGCGCTCCGGATTGAAGGCTTTTTTCACGCCCTGGACGGCGGCGTCGCAGCACGCCACCAGGACGTCGTTGCCGCGGCCCAGTTGACGTGTGAGCGCGCCCAGCTCAGTGATGGCACGCGACAGCTGCGTCTCCTGCATCGATCCCGAGGTATCGATCAGGAAGCCGGGACGCGGCCGCGGCTGGTAGAACGACGGCATGATGAACTCGCCGTAGCACGCCTGACGGCGATGCGGGTGCCGGTAGGTGCGGTCGTAGCGGCCAAGCGTGCTTTCACGCAACGCGGTACGCACAGTGCGCCGGATGATCGCCATGTAGTCGACGCGCGGCGTCATCATCGAGTGCGCCCAGCGGCGCCACGCGAGCGGCACCTCGCCGGCCAACCCCGACATGTCCATGATCTTCTGCGCCACGTCGCGACGCACCATGTCCGCTTTCACCGCGTCCACGCCCGGTGTGCCGCCGGAAGTCTGCTCGTCGGGCGGCAGCTCCCAGGCGCGGCGCTCGCCGTCGGCGCCGGAGCCGCAGTCGCATTGCGCTGTTGATTGGGAGGGATCTGGTTTCGAGAGGGTCTGGTAATAGATCTCCGCGGTCGAACCAACGGGCATGCCGTACTTCTGCGGGTGCGGCGGATCGCCGGGCAGCGGCAGGCCTTCGGCGGCAAGGTCGTCGTTGATCTCGCAGTCCGCCGCCGTATTCCAGAGTCGTGGATTGGTCGCGGCCGCGGCCTTCTTGCGCGCTTCATGATCGCGCAATAGGTGGCTGACCTCGTGGATCAGCAGCGACGCGTTCTCTTCGACGGTATGCGTTGCCAGCCACGCCTCGTTGTAATAGAGCCGCCACTGCGCATCAACCGCCATGCTCGCGATGAGCTCCGTCTTGACGGGGATGAGCGTATACAACGCCGGGGCGAAGTAGGCGCGCTGATACGACGCGCGCAGCCGCGCCGTCTGCAGATCGCGTGAATACCCCTCGGCACGGCGATTCGGCGCGCGCATCAGGCCGGCGATCTGTGTGAGCATCGTCAGTCTCGCGGCAGCAGGTTGGCCGCCTGCATCAGCTCGTAGAAGGGCCGGCATTCCGGCGGCAGCTTGATCTCGCCCGCCGGACGATTGCGCTTGTCGCACAACGTGCGCGCGGCCGCCGTGGGAATGTCGGCGTTCTTGGCGCCGGCGACGCCGAGCGCGATCATCGCGGACTGCCATCGATCGGGTGTCTTGTTGTTCAAGACGGCGCCGACCAGCGAGTAGCAGATCGCATACGCGCGATCGGTGCGATCGGGGAGCACCAGCGACTTCGGATTGCGGAGGATGTCCTCGGGGTCAGGCAGATTGAGCTGCTCCGAATATTCGAGGAAGGGCAGTGCCTGATCGCCGACCAGGCCGGCGAGCGCCGCGCCCTGCAACAGCCGGTTGCCCGGCGCCACTGCTTCGATCGCGGCGAGGAACCGCGATGCGAGGTACCACGTGCGTCCCGATGGCCATGGTCCGCTCCGCCGCACGGGATCGTCGGGCGGCGAGAGCCACGAATCGCGTCCCGCCGATTTGACATACGCGGCGATCAACGCGCGCTTGTGATGGTGGTGCGATTGCAAATAATCCGGCGGCAACACCGGCAGGTCGGTTGGAGCGGGGAAGTCGCTCACCATCATCTCGCACCACGTTTCGTGGTCCATCGGGAACTCGCCGTGCCAGAGGCGGTTGGCCATCGGCGCCTGGATGTCCTGCCCGCCGGCGGCCCACTCGACGGCGTTACTCGCGCAGAGGTACACGACGCCGCCGCGGCCCGGCTCGTAATCCGGCAGCTGCAGTTCTCCGCAGACGTTCTCCGTCAGCAACCGCAGCATCGCCGACTGCGTCGTCGGCGGCACGGTGGTGAGCTCGTCGAGGAACACGAT
>DASUSZ010000085.1:0-3898 GCA_036374815.1 Vicinamibacterales bacterium
TTCTGCAGTTCTTCTCTTCGGGCGCGGGCTGGCCGGCAACGACCATCACCTTTACGACCTTGCCGTCCTGGCACACATCCACATAAACCTGCAGCTGCACCTTGCCAAGGTTGCTGAGATCGAGAATCGAGCTGCCGTCGCCGGTGCTGCTGATGGCGACATCCGCAACCTTGCCGGCATTGAGGAACAATTCGAGGTTGATGCCCGGGGTGGCGCCGGTAATCTGCACCGGCAGTTGCGCCGGCGGCGCGCTGGGTTGCGCCGCAATACGATCGTACGAACTGGAAAGAACAACGACGACTACCGTAACGAGGGCGACGACGAACGATCGAATCATGCGAAGTCTCCTGACGGCTCCCGGCCGTTGCCATGGATGCTCGGGCAACGGCTGGGCTGGGTCAAGCTTTTTCCGCGGGATTCCGGGGGATCGCGCCCGGGGGCGAATCAGGGGCGAATGATATGATTTTTCGACCGCGACATGTCGGACCCCTCGTCGGTAAGCACTGATGCGATTGATGCGCTCATCGCCCGCTGCCTTGGTGGCGACCAGGGAGCGTGGGAAGAAATCGTGCGGCAGCATCGCCGCAAGGTGTTCAACATCGCTTACAAGTTCACCGGGCGGCACGACGAAGCGGAAGACCTGACGCAGGACATCTTCCTGAAGATTTTCAAGTCGCTCCACACGTTCGACCGGCGCGCGAATTTTCAGACCTGGCTGGTCAGCGTCAGCCGCAACCTCTGCATCGATCACTATCGCAGCGTCCGCAAGGAGCGCGAGACGATCGATCGCGACGTCGATGCCGGCGAGCTGACGCCGGCGGCGCCGGGCCAGAGCGCCTACCAGGCGCTCGAGCAGCGCGACCGCGTCGATCTGCTGCGCAAGGCGATGGCGGAGCTGCCGCCGACGCTGCGCGAAGCGGTGGTGAAGCGCGACATCCAGGAGCTCTCCTACCAGGAGATCGCCGATCAACTGAACCTGCCGGAGGGCACGGTGAAATCACGCATCAACCGCGGCCGCACCGAGCTGGCGCGGCAGGTGCAGCGGATTCGAGCAGAAGAAGGGACCGAGTGATGAATCTCACGACTGATCGCGCACAAGGCGCCGCCATCGTCCGCGTCGGCGAAACCCGTTTGATGTATCCGCTGCTCGCCGATTTTTCGGGCGCGGTGATGTCGCTGCTGACCGGCGGCGACAAGAAGGTGGTCATCGATCTGTCGAAGGTCACCTACGTCGATTCGGCGACGATCGGCTGCCTGATGGATCTCTACCGCCAGGCGACGGCGGCGGGCGGCGAGCTGCGGCTGGCGGGCGTCAACAAGCGCGTCGAGACCATGCTGACCATGACCGGCGCGCACAACTTCCTGAAAATGTTCCCCGACGAAGCGGGCGCGCTGGCGAGCTTCGGGGCCTGATCATGCGCAGCATCAAGACGACATCCGGGACGGAAATCGTGCTCGACGGCGACCTGCTCGCCGTGCTCGAGGCGCTCTATCACGAGGTCACCGCGAAGAACGAGCTCGAGCGCTCGTTCGAAGACATGAGCCGCGAGATCAATCACCTGATCGATCAGCTCACCGATGAAGAGCGCCGCGCCTACCTGGCCGAGAGCATTTTTCTGAACCAGGTGAAATACGAAAACGACAAGCTCGAGGCTTACCTGCGGAAGATCAAGAAGACCGCTGAATAAGGCTAAAGGCAGAAGGCGAAAGGCAAGAACGAAGAATGTCGCTGAATTATCTGGCCACTCGTTACCGCTGTTCGTGGCCGTGGGAGATTGGCGTGCTGCTGTGCGACGGGCGCATGGTGTGCGGCTGCGCCGATCCGTACGCGAAGCGCGTGTTGGGCGACGCGCGCACGTCTTCGATTGCGGGCATCTGGACCGGTCCGGTCGCATCGCAGCTGCGCATTGATTTGAACGCGGGCGGATCGAGCTTCTGCGGCGATTGCCCGCTGAAGCTGCCGATGGGTCCCGACCAGGCGATCCCGCAGCGCGATCTCAACGTTCCCGCGATTCCCCGTCGTCTCTACGTCGAATGCACGGCGGCGTGCAACATCTCCTGCAACCAGGCGATCTGCGCGCCCGAAACCGGCATCACGCGCACGCGCCAGGCCGGCATGCTCGACTTCGATCTGTTCACGAAGGTGATCGACGAAGCGGGGCCGTCGCTCGGCCGCATCGATTTCTTCAACTACGGCGAGGCGTTCCTGCACAAGCGCGCCGTGGAAATGTGCGAGTACATCAAGACGAAGTTCCCGCATATTTATCTCTACACCAGCACCAACGGGCTGGCGTTCACCGAAGAGAAAGTGCGCCAGCTGGCGCGCTCGGGCATTGACGAGGTGACGTTCTCGATCGACGGCTCGTCGCAGGAAAACTACGTCAAGTACCGCCAGCGCGGCAACTTCGACAAGGCGATCGCAAACATGCGGGCGCTGCTCGACGAGCGCGCGAAGGGCGGCCGGCAAACGCCGTGGGTCAACTGGCGCTACATCCTCTTCAAGTGGAACGACTCCGACGAAGAGATGGGCCGCGCGCGGCAATTGGCGGCGGACTACGGCGTCGATCGACTGTGCTGGGAGATCACCGATCACCCGGAAGATTCGTTCTCGCGCCGCTTCGCGCCCGGCACACCCGACTACGAGCGCATCCGCTACGAAATCTGGGACAACAGCGGCCTCGGCAACGCCATTCCGGGCGCGACGCCGCGCGCCGAGATCAACGTGCACACGGTGCTGCCGGACCTCCCGTTCATCGCGAAGCGATCGGCGCCGGTGGCACTGACCGCCCATGTGAAGAACATGTCCGGACGACCGTTCCGTGCCCAGTCCGATCTCGGCGACGGCCGCCGTGTCGTGCGGCTGGGCGCACAGTTGACCGATGCCAAGGGCGTCGTCATCAATCAGGACTACGCGCGCGCGTGGTTGCCGGTCGATCTTGGTCCGGGGCGATCGGCCGACATCCGTATCGAGATCCCGGCGCCCGAGCAGCCCGGCCGCTACGGGCTCAAGTTCGATCTCGTCAGCGAAGGCATCGACTGGTTCGAATCGTGCGGGTCGCCCACGATCACGCGCGGCCTCTGGGTAAGCTGAAGGCCCCGACCGGGCTCACGGGCTTGCGGGCCCACGGGCTCAGGAAGAGATTATGAGAAAAACAATTCTCGTCACTGCAATAAGCCTGGTCGCATCAATCGCGGCCGCGCAACACCGTGCCGCTGATGGCGTGACGATTAATGACGAAGGTAATCCCGTTTACTCGACGTTCTCGTTGTGCGCGATTGATCCCGCCACCGGCCAGTCGGGCGCGGCGGTGACGACGCGCGTGCCGTTTGTCGGGCGGGCCGTGCCGCATGTGCGCGCCGGCGTTGGCGCGGTGTGCACGCAGGCATCGACGATGGTCGAGTACGGCCCGCGCGGGCTCGACTTGATGGCGAAAGGCGTCGAGCCGGCGGTCGCAATTTCGCAGCTGCTCTCCGACGATCAGCAGCGCGAATCGCGGCAGCTCGGCATGATCGACATGAAAGGCCGTTCTGCCGCGCACACCGGCAAGAACAACAATTTCTGGGCGGGCAGCAAGCAGGGCAAGAACTATACGGTGCAGGCCAACATCATGGTCGGCCCAGAGGTCACCGAGGCCGTGGCCGCGTCGTTCGAGGCGACCGAGGGCACCGGCATGCCGCTCGCCGAGCGAATGATCCTGGCAATGGAAGCGGGCCAGAACAAGGGCGGCGACAGCCGCTGGGGCAACCTGCAGTCGGCCGCGATCAAGGTGGCCGATCCGAACAACCCCGGTCGCGGGGGCGACCATATTGCCCTGGCCATCGAGGTCGGTGAGCACCCCGAGCCCGTGGGCGAAATGAAGCGCATCTACTACACGACGGCGCGCGCGCTCGGCTACCG
>DASUSZ010000086.1:0-12384 GCA_036374815.1 Vicinamibacterales bacterium
CGTCAGGGTTGCTGAACGCCAATTACCAGATCAACGACAACAACCGGCTGACCGGTCTGTACTCCCGGCAGTATTACAAGAAGCCGCATCGCTTCCTGAACGCGTCGAACGTCTCGGTGCTCGAATCGACCAGCAACGAGGACGACGTGTTCGACATCTACCAGGTGCTGCTGAACTCGGTCGTGACGCAGCGCTTCTTCATCGACGCGCGCGTCGGCCTGAACAAGATCTTCTTCCCGACCTACCTGAACGGCAACGATCAGACGCTGCTCGATTCGGCGACCAACATCCGCACGCGCAACTTCACCGCCGGCACCGAGCGCTGGCGCGATCGCTACCAGATGAACACCACCGGCCAGTACTACGTCGACGAGCTCGCCGGCGGCCGCCACGAGTTCAAGTTCGGCGCCGACTACTCGCACATGCCGGTCGAGAACCGGGTCGTGCGTTTTGACGATGTCGACCTGACCTACAACAGCTCGACCGGCCTGTCGCAGAACGTCACGCTGTTTGGAACGCCGTTCTTCACCAAGACCGCGGTCGACGTGCTGGCGCTCTACGCGCAGGACAGCGTGGCGTGGAAGCGGTTGACGGTCACGGCCGGCGTGCGGTGGGAACATCTGAACGGCTATCTGCCGGAGCAGAGCAGCCCGGCGAGCCGGTTCTTCCCGAACCTGCAGCGCAGCTGGCCGAAAGTCGAAGACGTGGTCGACTGGAAGACGCTCGGACCGCGCATCAGCGCCGCCTACGACCTGATGGGCAACGGCCGCACCGGCCTCAAGTTCGCGGTCGGCCGCTACTACTACGTGATTGCTTCCGGCGGCGGCGTGCTCGACGGCGTCAATCCGAACGCCAACTACCAGGAGCAGTACAACTGGAACGACAGCAACGGCGATCGCCGCTTCCAGCCAGGCGAGCAGACCGGCACCCCGGTGATCACGCAGGCGCGGCCGGATCTCGTGTCGGTCGATCCGAACTACAGCCGTCCCTACACCGATGAGTTCACCGGCGGCGTCGACCACGAGCTGCTGCCGAACCTGCGCCTCAGCATCATCGGCACGCATCGCGTCGAACGCGATGTGCTGGCGACGTCGAATCCGGCGCTTCCCTACGACACGTTCCTGACCACGCGCGCCGACACGGGCCGCGACGGCGTCGCGGGCACGGCCGACGATTCGACGTTCCAGTTCTACAACCGCACCTCGACCGCCACCAACCGGACGCACTACACGAACGATCCGAGCTTCCGCCAGACCTACAACGGCGTCGAGATCAGCGGCACCAAGCGCATGTCGAACAACTGGCAGATGCTGGCGGGCTACACCTACAGCCAGACGCGGCAGAAGGGCCTCAGCGTCAACACCAATCCCAACAACTTGATCAACACCACCGGTCCGGTCACCGGCCAGATCGGCGACCGCCCGCACCAGTTCAAGCTGTCGGGCACCTACATCCTGCCGTGGTACGACATCGGCTTCGGCGGCAACTTCAACGCCCAGAGCGGCGCGTTGATCACGCGCCAGCTGACCGTCGCGCAAACCGTCGGCGGCAACAGCACCGTCAACGTCGAGCCGCTGGGCTCGTACCGGTTGCCGTTCCGCACGTCGGCGGACATGCGCGTGTTCAAGCAGGTGAACTTCGGCAACCGCAGCCTCGACGTGTCGGTGGACTTCCACAACATCACGAACTCGAACACCTACTGGGACGCGCGTTCGCTGGGCGGCACGATCAACCTGCGGCAGAACGGCGATCCGACCGGCGCAATCAACACCGTGCCGCAGTTCGGCTCGCCCTCGCAGGTCTACGGCCCGCGGAACATCCGCTTCAACGTGGCGTTCCGCTTCTAGTCGTCGTGGTGGTGATGTGAACCCTGCGGAAGCGGCAGTCCTGTGATCGACAGGCTGCCGCTTCGCAGCTTCAGCAGTTCGAGGAACTCCATCCTGGTGCGCTGCTGATCGCGGAACGCCCCCAGCATCGCGCTGGTGATGGTGTACGAATTCTGCTTCTCCACGCCGCGCATCGCCATGCAGAGGTGCGTGCCTTCGCATACCACCGCGACGCCGAGCGGCCGGATCTTGTCGACGATCGTTTCCGCAATCTGGTTGGTCATGCGCTCCTGCAGCTGCAGCCGGCGCGCGAAGATGTCGACGAGGCGCGGAATCTTGCTCAGTCCGATGACCTTGCCGTTCGGGATGTAGGCGACGTGGCACTTGCCGAAGAACGGCAGCAGGTGATGCTCGCACATGCTGTAGAAGTCGATGTCGCGGACGATCACCATCTCGCTATAATCGACGCTGAACAGCGCGCCATTGAGCATCTCATCGATGTTGGCTGAATATCCGCTCGTCAGGAAGCGCAGCGCCTTGTCGACGCGCCGCGGCGTCTTGACGAGGCCCTCGCGCGAGGGGTCCTCACCGAGCTCCACCAGCAGCCGCTGGATTAAATCCTGCATCCGCTCATTGTACGTCTCGGCCGCATTGGGCGCGGCCACTGCGTCTATCGCCATACCCGCATTGGATGCGCGGACCGTCATCCAGGTTCCTGCGGGCGATCCCGACGCGCTCTACAAAGATCGCGACAACCTGGCAAGCGCGAAGCAGGCCACGGCGATCTGGGCCGCTCGCCTGGCCGCAAATGCGCGCGATTTCGAGTCCGCCTACAAGCTGGCGCAGGCGCGCTACTGGCTTGGCACCAATGGCCTGCCTGAGCCCGAACGCAAAGCGGCGCTCGAAGCGGGCATCGCCGCGGCCCGAGCCGCGATCGCCATCGATGCGAAGCGTCCCGAAGGACATTTCTGGCTGGCCGCGAACATGGGCGCGCTCGCCGAATCCTTCGGCTTGCGCCAGGGCATCAAGTACCGCGGGCAGATCAAGGACGCGCTGCTCACCACGCTCAAGCTCGATCCCGGGTTTCTGCAGGGCTCCGCCGATCGCGCACTCGGCCGATGGTATTTCAAGGTGCCCGGTTTGTTCGGAGGCAGCAACAAGCAATCAGAAATGCATCTGCGCAAGTCGCTCACCTACAATCCCAACAGCGTGATCTCGCACTTGTTCCTTGCCGAGACGCTCGAGGACATGGGCCGCAAGGACGAAGCACGCAAGGAATGCCAGGCCGCGATCGATGCGCCGTTCGACCCCGACTGGACACCGGAAGACAGGCGCTTCAAGGAAACAGCGAAGCGGCTGCTGCGGGATTTGCAGCGCTAAGCGCTCATGACCTCTGAAGAGCGGCTCTTCTCACTCGACCCCGAGGAGTCACGCCGCGAGCAGTACCGCCGACGTTACAAGCTCGACGTCATACAGATCCCGCTGATGCGCCTCGTCGGCTTCGCGGCGATGACGGCGGCGGCGCTGTTTTACGATCTCAACCTTCCCGTCTTCCCACTGGCATCGTTCCTGACGCTGGCGGCAATCAACATCGGCTACGCGCTGGTCGCGCTCGCCGCGGTGCGCGCGCTCTACGATCGCGTCGGGACATTCGATCTGACACTCTTCTTCCTCCACGTCGACGTCGTCATGTGGCTGTTCACGATGCACCACGTCGGCGCGGCCGATCAGCTGTTCGCATTCTTCTTGCTGGTGCGCGTTGGCGACCAGGTCGGCTTCGGCTTCCGCCGCGCGTTTTACTTCACGCACGTGGTGGTCGGCACCTATCTCGCCTACCTGTGGTGGTTGTCGGCCGGCGATCCGGCGTTCGTGTGGGCGCCGTCGCTGTACGTCGCTGCCACGATGTACGTGATCGGCGCGTACATCGCAGTTACCGGCATCGCGATCGAATCATTGCGCAAGCGATCGAGCGCCGTGGTGCGGCAGGCGCGCGACTTGCTCCGCCAGCTCGAAGCACGGACGGCGGAGCTGCGCGCCCAGGCGGTCGAGCTCGAGCAGGCGAAGGTCCAGGCCGAAGGCGCCAGCCAGGCGAAGTCGGCGTTCCTGGCGACGATGAGCCACGAGATCCGGACGCCGATGAACGGCGTGATCGGCATGACCAGCCTGCTGCTGGACACGCCGCTCGACGCGACGCAGCGTGAATACACCGAGACGATCCGGCAAAGCGGCCAGAACCTGCTGGTGATCATCAACGACATCCTCGATTTCTCGAAAGTGGAGTCGGGCACGGTCACGCTCGATACCCGGCCGTTCGATTTGCGCGAGGCCGTCACGCGCGGCCTGGATCTGCTGGCGCCACAGGCGCGCGCCAAAGGACTGGCGCTCGATCTCGCCATCGACTTCGACGTGCCCCCTCGCGTCTGCGGCGACGCCGAACGCCTGCGGCAAATCATGGTCAACCTCGTCGCCAACGCAGTGAAGTTTACCGAGCACGGATCGATCCACGTCTCGATTCACCAGGCCGCCGCGGCGGCGGCATCGAGCAGTCACCCGTTGACGCTTGAATTCCGTGTCGCTGATACCGGCATGGGCATACCGCCGGCGCAACAAGCGTTGCTGTTCCGACCGTTCTCGCAGGTCGACACCAGCATTGCGCGACGGCACGGCGGCACCGGGCTCGGACTCGCGATCAGCAAGGGCTTGGTCGACGCGATGGGCGGCACCATCTGGGTGCGGAGCGAGGCCGGCGCCGGCGCGACATTCCATTTCACGATGCCCACCACGCCCGCGCCCGCGCCCGCGCCGGCTGAACCTGCCGCGCCGGGCAGCGCCTTCGACGAAACGCTCGCCGAGCGCGTGCCGATGCGCATCCTCGTCGCCGAGGACAACGGCGTCAATCGCAAGGTGGTGCTGGCGATGCTGCGCCGCTTCGGTTACGACGCCGACGTCGCGGTGAATGGACGCGAAGCCGTCGAGGCGGCGCGCCGCCAACGCTACGACGTCGTGTTGATGGACATCCAGATGCCAGAGATGGACGGGCTCGACGCGACGAGAATGATCCTCGCACTCAAGACGGCGCCACGGCGGATCATCGGCCTCAGTGCCAACGCGATGGCGGAAGATATCGACGCGGCAACGCAGGCCGGGATGACCGGCTACCTGGCCAAGCCGGTGAATCCCGCTGAGTTGCGGACCGCTCTCGAAACGGCAGCTAAGACAAATCGCTGAGCGCCGTCATGATCATCGCCACGATGATCAACGGAGTCGCGGCGGCAAGTATCAGGACGACAAGGATCGTGTTTGTCGCCGGCGAAACGCGGCCGGCGTTCTTCGCGGCGAACCCAATCAGAAGCGGCACGGTCACGATCGAAAGTACGCCGCC
The DNA here is from genome assembly GCA_036374815.1 of Vicinamibacterales bacterium. Lineage (GTDB taxonomy): Bacteria > Acidobacteriota > Vicinamibacteria > Vicinamibacterales > UBA2999 > 12-FULL-67-14b. The sequence continues at coordinate 5,209 of DASUSZ010000086.1, forward strand.
CAGCGCCGCGATCGGGAACAAGAAGTCCAGCACGCGGATCGGCCCCCTCCCGCCGCCGAGGAGATTCAGCAACAGCAGCAGGCCGGCGGGCAGCGATGGCAATGCCAGCACGAACGCTCGCATCCGCACGGACGATTCGAGTGCGTCGAGTTCACGCGCGCGTGCGATCCTGTCATCCACCATGCGGCGATTCTAGCGAACCGCCGCGCGCCCCGGGTGAATGAAGTTCACTCACATCACGCGCGGCCCAGCGCGAAGATGTCGTTGAGGATTCCTGCGGCGGTGACCTGCGCGCCGGCGCCGGGTCCGCTGATCACGAGCGGCTCGGTGTGATACCGGCGCGTGTGGAACGTGACGATGTTCTGCGTGCCGCGAGCCGCGCCGATCGGGCTCGACGCCGGAACCGGACGCAGGCCGGCACTGACCTTCCGGCTCGTCGCGGAGACCACGTAGCGCAACTGCCGCTGGCTCTCTGCGGCGTTCGCGACGCGCTGGTGCCACGCGTCATCCAACTCCGCGAGACGATCGAGGAATTCAGGCAACGGCAGATTGCGATATGCCGCCGGCACCAGATCGTCGGCGGCCGGCGCCGGCCCGCGGTAACCCATCATGCGCGCGAGGATCAATCCTTTGCGCGCCGCATCGCGGCCGGACAGATCGTCGCGGGGATCGGGCTCCGCGTAGCCACGCGCCATCGCCTCTTTCACCGCCGCCGAAAACCGGCGCCCCGCCGACACTTCGGACATCACGAACGTCAGCGTGCCGCTGACGCAGCCGTGAATGCGCAGGACGCGGTCGCCGCTCTCCGCGAGCTTGCGATAGGTATCGATGATCGGCAGCCCCGCGCCTACCGTCGCTTCGTAGCGCATTTGACGGCCGACGGCGTCGCACGACTGCACGAGCTGCTCGTAGCCGTCACGCGTGTCGGCGAGCGGGCGCTTGTTGGCGAGCACGATATCGAAGCCCTGGCCGATCGCTGCCTTCAACATGCCGGCGGTATCGTCGCTCGTCACGTCGACGACGACCGGCCTCGACACGGCGTGGTCCGACATGAACGCGAGCGCCTCCCCCGCCTTCGCGGCGCGACCGCCCAGCGACGACAGCAGTGCGCCGCTTTCCTTGGCGCGCGCCAGCCGCAGCAGCTTCGCGCGCGACAGGCCGCGGTTGTCGAACACGAAACCGGAGCGATCGAGCAGGCCGACGATGCGTGGGCGCTGTTCGATCTTCGACGCCGCTATTTGATCGGCGAGCGCGCGCCCGACGCGTCCGAAACCAAGCAGCACGATGTCCTTGTGCGTCGCCGCCACTGGCCGGCCGCCGCCGATCTTCGAGAGCTGAAACGCCGCGTGGACGCGCCGCGCCGCGTCGGCCGCCTGTTCCGCCGCGACCACGAACGAAATGTTGCGCTCCGACGATCCCTGCGCGATCGCGACCACGTTGATCCCGCCGGCCTCGAGCGCCGTAAACACCCGCGCGCTGATGCCGGGCGTTCCGACCATGCCGTCGCCGACGACCGCGACCACCGACGTGCGCTTGCGCGCCGTCACGTTCTCGACCCAGCCGCGCTGCTGCTCTTCGCGCAAGCCGTCGCGCAGGCACGCGACGGCGCGGTCGGCCTGCTCTTCAGGCACCGTAAAGCCGATCGAGCTTTCCGAAGACGCCTGGAAGATCGTCGAGACCGACAGCCCCGCCGCCGACACCGACGCGAACGTGCGCGCGGCAATGCCCGGCACGCCCACCATGCCGCGGCCCGCGACCGTGATCACCGCCTGTGCGTCCAGCACTGCCAGCGACTTCACGGGAAATGCTTTCGAGGACTGGCGCGCCGACACTTCGGTGCCGGGCAATGACGGATCGACGAACGATCGCACGCGCAGCGTGATGCGCGTGCCGGCGATCGGAATCAGCGCGCGCGGATGCAGCACCTTCGCGCCGTAGTGCGCCACTTCCGCGGCTTCGCGGTGATGCAGCTGCGGAATGACGCGCGCGTCGCCGACCATCCGCGGATCCGCCGTCATGATGCCGGGGACGTCTTTCCACAACATCACCTGCCTCGCGCCGAGCGACCGTGCCAGCGTGGTCGCCGTGAGATCCGTTCCGCCGCGGCCGAGCGTCGTGATGCTGCCGTCAGGCGCGCGCCCGATGAAGCCGGGCACCACCGCGATCGTGCCGTGGTCGATCAACGGCTGCAGCACCTGCCGCGCGAGCCGGCGCGTTTCGTCGAAGAGCGGCGTCGCCCCGCCGTGCACGTCGTTGGTACGAATCAAATCGAGCGCGTCGACGTACTGTGCGCGCGTGCGTCGGGCGACAAGTGCCGCCGCCAGCAACCGCGCCGAGAGTTGTTCGCCGCGCGCCGCCAGGGTATCCAGCGCGCGCGGCGACAGGTCGCCGAGCGTGCGCATCGCGGCGCAGAGATCGCGATATTCGAGCGTGGAGCGATCGATCGTCTCCAGCAGGCTGGTGCGCGCTTTGCCTGTCGCAGCAATCGCGCGCGCCGCGTGCTGATGCTTCGACCGCAGCGTCCCGGACGCGTCGGGATCCGCCGTCAACAGCAGGTCGGTCACTCCGGCCAGCGCCGACGCCACGACCACCAACGGACCGTCGTGTTCGACAATGCGGTCGACCGCCCGTTGGATCGCGCGCCCGTCGGCCAGCGCCGCGCCGCCGAACTTCCAGATCTCGAGTGCCGCTCCCATCGTGTGCCTCAAAAGCAAAAAGGCCATCATCCGTTTGCGGATGATGGCCTCGTCTTCAAGCCCCGGTGCTGTTCGATCACCTCATCCGCGAATGACTCCACACGTAGTGACGGCCGTCGTCGTAATGACGGCAGTCGTCGTGGTCGTAGTCGCGGTCTGAGGCGTGAACATCGAAATGTGAGGCGCTAGGCTATCACGACTTCGCCGTGTAGTCGTAAAACCCCTTGCCCGACTTCTTGCCAAGGTGGCCGGCCAGCACCATGCGTTTCAGTAATGGCGGCGGTGCGAAACGCTGTTCCCTGAACTCGTCGAACATGATGTTGGCGATGTAATACGTCGTGTCGAGACCGACGAAATCGAGCAGCGTCAACGGCCCCATCGGGTGGCCGCAACCGAGTTTCATGCCGGTATCGATGTCCTGCGGCGTGCCGAGGCCTTCTTCGACGCAGCGAATCGCGTCGAGCAGGTACGGGACGAGCAGGCGATTGACGATGAAGCCGCCCTTGTCGGGCGCGCTGATCGGCTCCTTGCCGATGGCCTTCACGAATCCCATCAGCGCGTCCTGCGTTTCCTGCGACGTCGCCAGCGCGCGAATCACTTCGACCAGCTTCATCAGCGGCACCGGGTTGAAGAAGTGCAGGCCGGCCACCTTGTCCGGCCGCTTCGTCGCCGCGCCAAGCTCGGTGATGCAGAGCGAAGACGTATTCGACGCGATGATGCAGTGCGGACCGACGACCGCCTCGACCTGCGCGTAGGCCTGCTTCTTGATCTCGACGTTCTCGATGATCGCTTCGATCACCAGATCGCAGTCCTTCAGGTCCGCGTACTTCGTGGTGCCCGACAGGTTGCCGAGCGTCGTCTTCTTGACGTCTTCGGTGACCTTGCCCTTGGCCACGCCGTCGGTGAGGAACTTGTCGATGCGGCCGAGGCCTTTCTTCAACACGTCCTCGTTGACTTCGAGCACGACGGTCTTGAAACCCGCCGCCGCCGACACCTGCGCGATGCCCGCGCCCATCAGACCGCAACCCAATACGCCAACTGTCTTGATCGCCATCGTGTGCCTTCTGCCTTCTGCCTTTTGCCTTTAGAGCGCTTCAACAATCAACGCAATGCCCTGACCTCCGCCAATGCAGGCGGATGCCACACCATATTTCTTGCCGCGACGCCGCAATTCCATCAACAGCGTCAGCACCAGTCGAGCGCCGCTGGCGCCGAGCGGGTGCCCAATGGCGATCGCGCCGCCGTTGACGTTGACCTTATCGCGATTGAGGCCCAGCTCTTTCTCACAGGCGAGATACTGCGCCGCAAACGCCTCGTTGATCTCGATCAGGTCGAGATCGTTCAACGCCAGCTTCGCGCGCTCGAGCGCCTTGCGAATTGCCGGCGCCGGCCCCATCCCCATCATCGTCGGCTCGACGCCGACCGTTGCCCACGACACGATTCTTCCAAGGGGCTTCGCCCCTTTTGCCTTCGCCGCGTCCTCGCCGGCGATCACCAGCGCCGCGGCGCCGTCGACAATGCCGCTGGCGTTGCCGGCGGTGACGACGCCGTCTTTCTTGAACACCGTCGGCAGCTTCGCCAGGATCTCCATCGTCGTGTCGGGCCGCATGTGATCGTCCTGCTCGATCAGCGTGACGCCCTTCTTCGACTTGATCTCGACGGGCGTCACTTCCTCTTTCATCGCGCCCGACGTCCAGGCCCGGTCCGCGAGCTGCTGGCTGCGCAGCGCATACGCATCCGCGTCCTCGCGGGTGATGCCGTATTTCGTCGCGCAGTTTTCAGCCGTGATCGCCATCGAGCAGCCGGCGTAGGGATCGTTCAAGCCCTCCCACAGCCAGTCTTCGAGCTTGCCCTGCCCCAGCTTGAAGCCGCTGCGCGCGCCGCGAATCACGTGCGGCACCTGGCTCATGTTCTCCATGCCGCCGGCGAGCACGAATCCCGCTTCGTCGAGTTGGATGTGCTGCGCGCCGCTGATCACGGCCTGGATGCCGGAGCCGCACAGCCGGTTGACCGTCAGCGCGGGCACCTCGATCGGCAACCCCGCCTTCAACCCGACGTGGCGCGCGCCGTAATGCGCGTCGACGCTGCTCTGCTGCACGTTGCCGAACACGACGTGGTCGACCCACTCCGGCCTCGTGCCGCTGCGTTCGAGCGCCGCCTTCGACGCGATCGCGCCGAGATCAATCGCCGAGAAATCCTTGAGCGCGCCGACATGAGTCGTCATCGGCGTGCGTGCGCCACCCAGAATGAATACTTGTTTCATAAGCAATCAGCAATCAGCAATCAGCAATCAGGAGTTTCAGTTAGCAGTGATCAGTTACTTCGTCGCGGCCTCGAGTCGCTCTGCGATCCAGTCGCCAGCCTCGCGCGTTCCCAGCGATCCGCCGATGTCCGTTGTCGTCTTGTGCGCTGCGATCGAGGCCTCGACGGCGGCTTCGATGGCCTTGGACTCAGCCCTCGCGCCGAGCGTTTCCAGCATGAGCGCCGTCGAGAGGATCGCGCCGATCGGGTTCGCGACATTCTTCCCCGCCAGCGGCGGCGCCGAGCCGTGCACGGGCTCGAACAAGGACGTCTTGCCGGGATGAATGTTGCCGGACGCCGCCATGCCGAGCCCGCCCTGCAGCGCACCGCCGATGTCGGTGACGATGTCGCCGAACAGGTTGTTGGTGACGATGACCTGGTACTGCCCCGGATCCTTGACCAGAAACATCGCCAGCGCATCGATGTATTGATGTGTCGCGGTGATGTCCGTGTAGTTTGACGCGACTTCCTTGAACACCCGCTGCCAGAGCGCGTGGCCCTGCTGCATGGCGTTGCTCTTGTCGGCCATGCAGACTTTCGCCAGGCCGTTGGCCTGCGCGAACTCGAAGGCGTGCTTGATGATGCGATGCACGCCCTTATACGTGTTGATCTCTTCCTGGATCGCGACCTCGTCGTCCGTGCCCGCCTTGAAGCGCCCGCCGATGCTGACGTAAACACCTTCGGTGTTCTCGCGGAACACGACGAAGTTGATGTCCTTGCGGCCGCGATTCTTCAGCGGGCTGAGGCGATCGTCGAGCAGCCGCACCGGCCGGTAGTTCACATACAGATCGAGCTCGAAGCGCGTGCCGAGGAGAATGTCGCGCGCATGACGGTTGTCGGCAACACGCGGATCGCCGAGCGCGCCGACGAAGATCGCGTCGAACTCGCGCAGCATCTGGTAGCCATTCGGCGGCAGCGTCTCACCGGTCTTGAGATAGTGGTCTGCGCTCCACGGCAGATGCTCGAGATCGAACCGCCGGCCGAAGACATCGCCGACCGACTTCAGGACCTTCACAGCTTCCGCAGTGACGTCCTTTCCGATCCCATCTCCCGCGATTACGGCTATTCGCATTGCTGGTAACTGCCAACCGTCAACTGCCAACTACTTCGATCGCCATGGCCATGCCCATTCCACCGCTGACACAGAGCGTGGCCAGCCCTTTAGTCTGTCCCCGGCGCTGTAATTCGTGCAAGAGCGTGACGACGATGCGCGCGCCGCTGCAGCCGATCGGATGACCGAGCGCGATGGCGCCGCCGTTGACGTTCAGTTTGTCGGCGGGGATCGGCACGTCTTTCAGAACCGCCAGGACCTGGGCCGCGAACGCTTCGTTGATCTCGACCAGGTCGAAGTCGGCAACCGAGAGGCCCGTTCGATCTTTGAGTTTCGCAATCGCAGGCACCGGACCGATGCCCATGATGCGCGGATCGACGCCCGCGCTGCTCCAGCCAACAATCCTCGCGATCGGCTTCAATCCGCGCGACGCCGCGAACTCCGCCGATGCCAGCACGAGCGCCGCGGCGCCGTCCGTAATTCCCGACGCCGATCCAGCCGTGATGATGCCGTCGTGGCCATCGACTTTGGGAAACGTCAACGGCAATTTCCGCAGCGCCTCGATCGTGCTGCCATGCCGAGGATGTTCGTCTGATTCAATAACCTGTGGGGGTCCGGCTTTAGCCGGACCGATAGTGACGGGAGCAATTTCCCGCGAGAAGTGCCCGGCTTTCTGCGCCGCTTCGGCTTTGCGCTGGCTCTCGAGCGCGAACTGATCGGACTGTTCACGCGTGATGCCGTACTGCCGCGCCAGCACTTCCGCTGTCTCGCCCATGATCAGCCCGGAGAGCGGATCGGCAAAGCCGTCGCGATACATCGCGTCGACGAACTGGAAGTTGCCCATCTTGTGGCCCCAGCGCGCATCGACGGCGTCGACGAGGTAGGGAACGCGGCTCATGTTCTCGATGCCGCCGGCGACGACGACGTCCGATTCGCCGAGCATGATGCTCTGCGCACCCGACGCCAGCGCCTGCATGCCGCCCGCGCACGCCTTGTTGATCGTGTAGGCCGGCGCCGTGTTCGGAATGCCGGCGCGATGCGCGACCTGGCGCGCAGGGTTCGGCCCGACGCCGGCGGGGCGGCCGTGGCCCATCACCACTTCCTGCACGTCCGACGGCTCGATGCCGG
>DASUSZ010000087.1:0-6341 GCA_036374815.1 Vicinamibacterales bacterium
GTCTCCGAAATTCAGAAGATCATTTTTCACCTGAAGGAAAGAGGCATCGGGATTCTCATTACGGACCATAACGTCCTGCAGACGCTCAAGATTACCGACCGTGCATACATCGTCACGGACGGCGCGATCTTCCGTAGCGGAACTCCGGCCGAGCTGGCCGCCGACGAGGAAGTTCGGCGGATTTACCTCGGGACCGATTTCCGGCTGGACTAAGATTGGAAGAGGCAGATGGCGATCCAGCAGAAGCTTCAGACGAAGCTCGCGCAGAAGCTAATCCTTACTCCGTCGCTTCAGCAGGCAATCAAACTCCTGCCAATGTCGACCCTGGAGCTGGCCGACCTCCTCAACCAGGAGGTCGTCGAGAACCCGTTGCTCGAAGAAGTGCCGACCGAGGAGCTCGCGGCCCAGGAGCAGACACCGGCGGAAAAGGAAGGCGGCGAGGACAAGACCAAGGAGAAGACCGATCCGTGGGACGACGCGGATTACGAGTATTTCTTTGGTGATTATCTCGATGACGGTTACCGGCCGCGCGCTCCGCAGGAAGTCAAGGAGCTGCCGCCGATCGAGAACACGCTGTCGACCAGCTCATCGCTGACCGATCATCTCGAATGGCAGCTGTCGCTGCAGACCACCGACGACACGATTCGCGAAATCGGCGACGCCATCATCGGCAACCTCGATGACGATGGCTATCTCGTCGCGTCGGTCGACGAGATCGCCTCGATGGGCCCGTGGCCGGTCGAGAAGGTCGAAGAAGGGCTCCGCCTGATCCAGAGCTTCGATCCAATCGGCGTCGCGGCGCGCGATCTGCAGGAATGCCTGACGCTCCAGATCAAGCACCTGCATCTCGAAGGCACGCCGACGGAGAAGATCGTCAGCGAGCACCTGCGGCTGCTGCACAACCACCAGATGCCCGAGCTCGCCCGCAAGCTCGGACTGTCGATCGAAGAGCTGAAGAGCCACGTCGAGATCATCCAGCACCTCGATCCGAAGCCCGGCAGCCGCTTCAACCCGCAGCCGTCGCAATACGTCATTCCGGACGTCTACATCATCAAGGTCGAGGACCAGTACGTCGCGGTGTTGAACGAGGACGGCCTGCCGCAGCTGCGCATCAGCCCCACGTATCGCCGGCTGCTCGACAAGGGCGCGGCGGAGAACAGCGACGAGACGCGCGCCTACGTGAAGGACAAGTTCCGCTCGGCGCTGTGGTTGATCAAGTCCGTCGAGCAGCGGCAGAAGACGATCCACAAGGTCGCGACCAGCATCTGCAACTTCCAGCGCGACTTCCTCGATCACGGCATCGAGCACCTGCGTCCGCTGGTGCTGCGCGACGTCGCCAACGACATCGGCATGCACGAATCCACGGTCAGCCGCGTCGTCACGAACAAGTACATGCACACGCCGCAGGGCGTGTTCGAGATGAAGTACTTCTTCCACAGCGGCATCAGCAGCTCGTACGGCGACGCGGTGTCGTCGGTGACGATCAAGAACCGCATCAAGAAGATCATCGAGGGCGAGGACCCGAAGAAGCCGCTCAGCGACTCGAAGATCGTCAACATCCTGCAGCGGGAAGGCCTGATGCTGGCCCGGCGGACGATTGCGAAGTATCGGGAGGAGCTGAAGATCCCGACTTCCAATCAGAGAAAAGTTTTATTCTAGGCACATGACCCCGGCCGTCACCGTACGAGGGCTGCTCGATGCGAGACCCGAGTCGGTCGGCTTGTCGATCGAGCTGCTCGCCGGCAGCGGCGGGCTCCACCGGCCGATTACCAGTCCCTACATCCAGAAGACCGGCCTCGCGCTGGCCGGCTTCCACGAATACCTCCAGCCCGGGCGCATCCTGCTGTTCGGCGAGAGCGAGGTGCGGTTTCTCGAGAGCCTCGAGCCGGCGTCGCGGCGCGAGGCGCTCGCCAAGTGCTTCAACGCCGAATTGCCCTGCCTGCTGGTGACCGGCGGCGCCGAGATTGCACCCGAAGTGCTGGTCGAAGGCGAGCGCGCCGGCGTGCCGATCCTTCGCACCTCCGTGCCGACGGCGGCGGCGATCGGCAAGCTCACCGCCGTGCTCGAGGATCGCCTCGCGCATCGCGAGATCATCCACGGCGTCCTGATCGACATCCTCGGCCTCGGCGTGTTGATCGTCGGCGAGAGCGGGATCGGCAAGAGCGAGTGCGCGCTCGACCTCGTGGTGCGCGGGCATCGTCTCGTCGCAGACGATACGGTCGAAGTGCGCCGCCGCTCCGAGTCGATCGTGATCGGCGCGTGTCCGGAGTTGACGCGACATCACATGGAGGTGCGCGGCCTTGGCCTGATCAACATCCGCGATCTGTTCGGGGTCGCCTCGACGAGGACGTCGAAGCGGATCGAGCTCGTCGTGCAGCTCGATCGCTGGGACGCGGGCCGCGAGTACGATCGGCTTGGCCTCGACGAGGCCGCGTACGATTTGCTGGGCCTCAAGGTGCCGCTGATCCGGATGCCGGTGGCCACCGGCCGCAACCTCGCCATCCTGGTCGAAGTCGCGGCGCGCAACCAGCTGCTGCGCATGCGCGGCATCAACGCCGCGCGCGAACTGGTGGCGCGCCTCGATGCGAACCTTGCACCCGGCACCCAGGCACCCGGGCACCCAGGCACCCAGGCACCCGAAGAGGACGAGGAGCTGGCGTGAGCAAGGCGCGCAGGGATGCCAGCTGGGCACGCTTCATCGTCCTCACGGGGTTATCGGGTTCCGGCAAGTCGCAGGCGATCCGCGCGCTCGAGGATCTCGGCTACTACTGCGTCGACAACCTGCCGGTGTCGCTGCTGCCGGTGATGGCCGAGCTCGCCGAGCGGCAGATCGACAACCGCGTCGCGGTGGTGATGGACATCCGCGAGCCGCGCTTCGTGAAGGATTTCCCGCGCGCCTATCGGCGCCTCAAGGCCAACAAGCACCTCACTACGAAGCTGATCTTTCTCGAAGCCGGCCACACCGAGCTGGTGCGGCGGTTCAGCGAGACCCGCCGGCCGCATCCGCTCGCGCCGAACCGGCCGATCACCGAGGGGCTGGCCGAAGAGCGCGCGTCGCTGCGCCAGATCCGCACGATGGCCGACAGCGTGATCGACACCTCGAAGCTGAACGTGCACGAGCTGCGGCAGCGGCTGCGCGAGCTGGTCAGCGGCCGCAAGCAGACGGCGAAGCTGGTATTGACGCTACTCAGCTTCGGGTTCCAGAATGGCCCGCCGGCCGAGGCCGACCTGATGTTCGACGTCCGGTTCCTGAAAAACCCGCACTGGGTCCCGACGCTGCGCCCGAAGACCGGCAAGGATCCGGCGGTCGCGGCCTACATCCGCCGCCAGCCGACGGCGCGAACGGCGATGAAGAAGCTGTCGTCGCTGCTGCGCTGGATGATCCCGCTCTACGTCCAGGAAGGGAAGAGCTATTTGACCATCGCCATCGGCTGCACCGGCGGCCGTCATCGTTCGGTCTACGTCGCGCAGGCGCTGAAGCGGGAGCTGAACGATCTCAAGGGCGTCACGGCGAAAGTCGTGCATCGTGACCTGGTGAAAACCCGATGATCGGCGTCGTCGTCGTCACGCACGGGCAGCTGGCCACCGAGCTGGTCAACGCCGCCGAAACCATCGTCGGCGACCTGCCGAATTTCCTTGCCGTGTCGATCGGCTGGCACGAGGACGTGCAGGACGCGCGCGCGGAAATTGCCGCCGCGATCGACCGGGTCAGGCAGCCGGGCGGCGTGCTGATTGCCACGGACATGTTCGGCGGCACGCCCGCAAACCTCGGCATCACCTTCCTCGAGCAGGACAAGATTGAAGTCGTCACCGGTGTGAACCTGCCGATGCTGATCAAGGCCGCCAGCCTGAAGGACGCCGGGTCGCTGACCGATCTCGCGCGGCTGCTGCGCGAACACGGCCGCAACGCGATCTGGGTGGCGTCGGACCTGCTCACCTCGAGCACTCCCGAACCGAAAGCATGATGACCCGCGAATGCGTGATTCGGAACCGGCTGGGATTGCACGCCCGCGCCGCCGCCAAGTTCGTGCACACCGCCACGCGCTTTGCGTCGCAGATCCGCGTCACCCGCGACGGCAAGACGATGGACGGCAAGAGCATCATGGGGATCCTGCTGCTCGCCGCCGGGGCCGGCAGCTCCGTCGTAATCACCGCGGATGGCGCCGACGAATCGGACGCGCTCGACGCGCTGTGCCGCCTGATCGAAGGCGGGTTTGGAGAAGAGCTGTGGAGCGCCTGACCGGCATCGGCGTGTCGTCGGGCGTCGCCGTCGGCCGCGCCGTCATCCTGACGCAGCGCACCGAGGTGATGCGCTTCCCGATCCCGCCCGATCGCGTCGAGCGCGAAGTGCAGGCGCTGCACGCCGCGCGCGAGCAATCACGCCAGCAGCTGCGCGACATCATCGCGCGGGTGGCCCAGGGCCCGGCCGGCGAGCTGGCCGCGCTGTTCGACGCGCAGGTGCTGATGCTCGACGACGAGATGTTGATCGGCCAGGCGGAGAAGATCATCCGCAACGAGCGCGTCAACGCGGCGTGGGCGGTGCACCGCGCCTACGAAGGCCTCTACGAGCTGTTCTCGAAGATGGAGGACCCGTATCTGCGCGAGCGCGAGAACGACGTCGCCGATGTCGCCGGCCGCTTGCGCATGAACTTGCGCCATGGCGCCCGCGGACCCAAGGAGCTCCTCAGCCAGATCGACGGTCCGTCGATCCTCATTGCGGACGAATTGACCGCCTCGGTGGCGGCGCAGCTCGATTGGTCGCGCGTGCAGGGCTTTGCGACCGACGCCGGCAGCCGCACGTATCACACCGCGATCCTCGCGCGTTCGCTGAAAGTGCCGGCAATCGTCGGCCTGCACGACGCGTCGCTGCGCATTCCCGCGGGGACGCCGCTGGTCCTCGACGGCACCACCGGCGAGCTGGTCGTATCGCCGGCGCCGGACGTGATCGACGAAGCCCGTCGTCGCGCCGTGTGGCCGCGCCGAAAGGGGACGGGCGCGGGTGAGGCCGGACCAACCACGACCACAGACGGCGTGCGCGTCCGGCTCGAAGCGAACATCGAGCTGCTCGAAGATCTCGAATACCTGAATGAATACGGCGCCGAGGGCGTCGGCCTCTATCGCTCCGAGTTCATGCTGTCGGGCCGCGCGCTCGAAAGCGTCACCGAGGACGAGCAGTACGCGATGTACCGCAGCCTGATCGAGCAGGTCGCGCCGCGCCCGGTGACGATCCGCACCTTCGATCTCGACGAGCGGCAGCTCGGCCGCGACCAGCACCGTCCCGAGCGGCGTCGCACCAGGCCCGGCCTCCGTGGCCTCCGCCTGGGCCTCGCGAACCCGAAGTTGCTGCGAGGCCAGCTCCGTGCCCTCGTCAGGGCCTCGGAACACGGGGCCCTCCGGATCATGTTTCCGTTCGTGACCGGCGTCGAGGAAGTGCGCCAGGCGCGCGCGATGCTGAACGAAGTGATGTCGGGATTCAAGGGCATCGACGCGAGCCGCATCAAGGTCGGCGCGATGATCGAAGTGCCGTCAGCGGCGCTCGCCGCGGATCTGCTCGCGCCGGACGTCGACTTCTTCACGATCGGCACCAACGATCTGATCCAATACACCCTCGCGGTGGATCGCACTGACGATCGCGTGTCCGACCTCTACGAGCCGCTGCATCCGGCGGTGTTGCGGTTGATCAGGCTGGTGCGCCGCGCCGCGCGGCGCCATGGCATTCCGGTGTCGCTGTGCGGCGAGATGGCGTCCGACCCCGCGCTGGTCGGCCTGCTCGTCGGACTCGGCCTGACCGAGTTCAGCATGACCCCGGGCGCGATCCCGATCGTCAGGCAGGTCGTGCAGGAACTGAGCGCGCAGGAGGCCCGCCGCCTGGCCGGCCATGCGCTCGGCCTCGCCACCGCCGCCGAGATCGAGGCTTATCTCTTCGACGCGCTCGCCGCGTCCGCCATTCAAAGGAGTCCGTCGTCTTGAACCTAGATTCCAAGCAGCCGCTGCACCGTGTCGAGAAACCGTGGGGTTACGAAGTGTGGTGGGCGCGCACCGATCGCTACGTCGGCAAGCAGATCCACATCAACAAGGGCCACGCGCTCAGCCTGCAGTACCACAACAAGAAGGACGAGACGATCTTCGTGTGGTCCGGCAAGATCCTGTTCGAGCGCGAGATCGACGGCAAGCTGGTCGGCGTCGAAATGAAGCCGGGCGACGCGGTGCACGTGACGCCGCCGACGGTACATCGCATGACGGCGATCGAAGATACCGATGTCTTTGAGGTGTCGACCCCCGAGACGGATGACGTCGTCCGTCTCGAAGATCGCTACGGTCGCAAGGGAACTTAACTAGAA
>DASUSZ010000088.1:0-25053 GCA_036374815.1 Vicinamibacterales bacterium
TGGGGCGCGCCGATCGTTTGCAACGACGGCGTGACCATCGCCAAGGCGTTCGCGCTCAAGGACGCGGACGAGAACCTCGGCGCGCAGTTGCTGCGCGGCGCCGCCGAACGCACCGGTGACGCCGCCGGCGACGGCACCACCACGTCGACGATCCTGGCGCACGCCATTGTCGCCGACGGCATGAAGAACATCGCCGCCGGCGCCAGCGCCGTCGACATCAAGCGCGGGCTCGATCGCGCCTGCCGCGTCGCAATCGATGCGTTGCGACGCCAGTCACGGCCGGTGCAGAGCACGCGTGAAAAAGAACAGGTCGCGACCATCTCGGCCCACAACGATCCCGACATCGGCAGGATGGTCGCGGAGGCGATTGAAAAAGTCGGCGCCGAGGGTGCCGTCACCGTAGAAGAAGCCAAGGGCACCGAAACGACGATGGATGTGGTCGAAGGTCTCCAGTTCGACCGCGGCTACCTGTCGCCGTACTTCGTCAGCGATCCGGAAAAAATGGAAGCGGTGCTCGACGATGCCCGCATCCTCATCCATGAAGGCAGGATCACGAATCTCAAGGATCTGCTGCCGCTGCTCGAACAGGCGGCCAAGAGCGCGACGCCGCTGCTGGTCATCGCCGAAGACGTCGAGAACGAAGCGCTGGCCACGCTGGTCGTCAACCGGCTGCGCGGCGCGCTTGCCAACGTCGCAGTGAAAGCGCCCGGCTTCGGCGATCGCCGCAAGGCGATGCTGCAGGACATCGCGATCGTCACCGGCGGGCAGTTGATTGCGTCGGAGCTTGGCATCAAGCTCGAAAACGTCACGCTCGATCATCTCGGCCGCGCCGCCCGCGTCGTCGTCGACAAGGACAAGACCACGATCGTCGGCGGCAAAGGTGAGCGCAAGGCGATCGACGGACGCTGCGCCGAGCTGCGCAGGCAGATCGCCGACACCACCTCCGATTACGATCGCGAGAAGCTCGAAGAGCGGCTCGCGAAGCTGTCGGGCGGTGTCGCCGTGATTCACGTCGGCGCGCCGTCGGAGGCGGAGATGAAGAGCCGTCACGACGCGTTCGACGATGCCATTCACGCGACCCGCGCGGCGATTGCCGAAGGCGTGGTGCCGGGCGGCGGGCTCGCGCTGCTGCGAGCGGCGGCCGCCGTCGATGCAGAGGCCGCCAGGACGGAAGGCGACGAGCGGTCCGGAGTGCAAATCCTTCGACGCGCGCTCGAGGCGCCGACCCGCCAGATCGCGGAGAACTCCGGCGTCGATGACGGTGTCGTCGTCGACAAGATGCTGGCCGGGACCGGGAACTTCGGCTTCGATGCGGCGACGGCGAAGTACGTCGACCTGGTCGAGGCCGGCATCATCGACCCGACCAAGGTCGTGCGGCTCGCGCTCGAAAACGCGGTCTCGGCGGCGGGCATCCTGCTGCTCACCGAGGTGACGATGACCGAAGTCGCCGAGCCCAAGAGCGAGGCGCAGTCGCCGGCACTCGATGCGGCGTGACGAGGTCGTCATGGCCTGTGGTGATCACCGATGCGGCTGCTCACGCTCGCGCTCGACTACGACGGCACGATTACCCGTGACGATCGCGTTGACGCGCCGGTTCGGGAAGCGATCGCGGACGCGCGCACGCGCGGCATCACGGTACTGATCGTCACCGGCCGCATCCTGAGCGAGCTTCGCCGCGTCGCGGGCGACCTGCATTTCGTCGATGGCGTGGTCGCGGAGAACGGCGCCGTCGTGCACTTTCCCGAGGGCGATCACACGAGCGTGCTGGCGCCGCCCCTGCCGGCATCGTTCGTCGAGGCACTGTCGAAGCAGGGCATCGCGTTTCGCGCCGGCGAATCGCTGGTCGATGCCGACGCCGCCGATGCGGCTCGAATCCTCGACATCATTCGCGCCCTCGAGCTCCCGCTCGTGCTGATCTTCAACAAGGGCCGCGTCATGGCGCTGCCGCAGGGCGTCAGCAAGGCGACCGGGCTGCACGCCGCGCTCGCGACGCTGCGCCTCTCGGCCAGGAACACGCTGGCGATTGGCGATGCGGAAAACGATCACGAGCTGCTGCGCATCTCGGAAGTCGGCGTCGCAGTTCCGTGGGCAAGCCCGTCGCTGCGGATCGCCGCGGACGCGACGTTCGAAGGCGGTAGCGCGGCTGACGTGGCGGCCTACATCAGGACGCTGGCCGCCGGGGGCCTGCTGCCTCCGGCGGCGCAATCGCGGCGGCAGCTGCTGCTGGGTTACACCGAAGACGGGCGCGAATTCAGGCTCGCCGCGCGCGGCCGCAACGTGCTGGTTGCCGGCGATACCAGGTCGGGCAAGTCGTGGGTCGCGGGCCTGCTCAGCGAGCAGTTGATCCTGCACGGCTATTGCGTGTGCGTGCTGGATCCCGAAGGGGACTACCGCTCCCTCGAGGCGCTGCCGGGCGTGACGATTCTTGGCGGCGACGACCCGCCGCCGTCGGTGCGCGAGCTGACCCGCGCGCTCCGCTATCCGGACCGCAGCATCGTCGTCGATCTGTCGAGACTTCACCAGGACGCCAAGCTCTCGTACATCCGCTCGACGCTCCCCGCGCTCAACCTGCTCCGCCGGCGCACCGGGCTGCCGCATCGCATCGTCATCGACGAGGCGCACTACTTTCTCCACGACGAAGACGCGGCGTCGCTGCTCGATCTCGAGCGCAACGGTTACACCGTGGCGACCTACTGCGCCTCGCGGCTGCCGGAACAGCTGCTGGACGCAACCGAGGTGATGATTGTCACCTGCGAATCGAATCCGGCGGAGATCGATGCGCTGTTCCGTTGTTGCGCCAAGCGCGCCCGCTGCAACGCCGCCGACTGGAACATGCTGCGGCAATTGCGGCCGGGCCAGGCGGTGGCGCTGCCGATCACCGCGGAAGCCGGCGGCGCATTGCGGCTGTTCAACGTGGCGAAGCGGCTGACGCCGCACGTGCGTCATCGCCAGAAGTACGTCGATGTTCCGGTCTCGGAGCCGCGCGCCTTCGTGTTCGCGTCCGGGCTGCGCGTGCGCACGCTGCGCGAATTCGTCGCGCAGCTGGAACGGCAGACGCCAGCGGTGCTCGACCCGTTCGTGCATCGCGGCGATTTTTCGCGTTGGATTCGCGATGTCTTCGGCGATCACGCGCTGGCCGCCGAGCTGCGATCGATCGAAGCGCGCCACCGCGGCGTGCCGGACCGCCACACCATCGCGGCGCTCGTCGACGCGATTCGCGCGCGCTACGATCTGCGCGACGAACCGCTGCTCGCCGCGCGGTGAGGCATGCCATGCCCAACCGCTTTGCGCATGCGTGCTCCGAAGAAACGCTGCTGCAGTCGCTGACTTCGTCGCCTTCCGGGTTGAGCAGCGCCGCCGCAGAAGAGCGGCTGCGCGCGGACGGACCCAACCGCCTGAATCCGCCGCGTCATGTCTCACCGCTGCGCGTGCTCGCCGATCAGCTGCGCAGCATGGTGATGATCCTGTTGATCGCCGCTGCCGCGATCTCATTCGCGGTCGGCGATCACGTCGAAGCATGGGCGATTGGCGCCGTGCTGGTAATCAACGCCACGATTGGTTTCACCACCGAATGGCGCGCGCGCCGCGCGATCGCCGCGCTGCTCGACCTCGACGTGCTGCAGGCGGTGGCGCTGCGAGATGGGCAGCTGGTCCAGGTGCCGGCCGAGCAGCTCGTCGTCGGCGATGTGATCGAAGTCAACGGCGGCCAGCAGGTGCCCGCGGACGGGCGGGTCCTGACCGCCAGCAATGCGCAAGTCGATGAAGCCGCGCTCACCGGAGAGTCACTGCCGGTCGCGAAGCAGCCCGGCACCCTGCCGGAATCAACGGCGCTCGCCGACCGCGTCAACATGATGCACAAAGGCACCACCATGATGGCGGGGACGGCGCGGGTGGTCGTGACCGCCACCGGCATGACGACCGAAGTCGGCAACATCGACCGCCTGGTTGAAAGCGTGCGGCCCGAACGAACGCCGCTCGAACGTCGCCTTGACGCGCTCGGCCACCGGCTCGCGTGGCTGGCGTTGTCCGCGGCCGGCCTGGTGAGTTTGCTGGCCTATCGCCAGCAGATGCCGCTGCCGCTGATCTTCGAGACGGGCCTTGCCCTGGCGGTTGCCGCCGTGCCGGAAGCGCTGCCCGCGGTGGCGACGATCGCGCTCGCTGTCGGCGTGCATCGCATGTCGCGGCGGCGCGTTCTGATCCGCCGCCTGCCGGTCGTCGAGTCGCTCGGCTCGACCACCGTGGTCTGCACGGACAAGACGCGCACCCTGACGTCGGGTGAAATGACGGTTGTCAGAATCTGGGACGGGCGCGATCACGAGGTCGCAGCCATGACGCTCGCGCCGCCGGCGCGGCGTGCGATCGAAGCTGCGGTCCTCGCGAGCCGGCCTCATGCGAATGGCGGCGGCAACCCCGTCGATCACGCGATGATGGAGTGCGCGCGCCGGTTCAGCATCTCGCCGGACGGCCTGGCGCAATCGCGTCCCCTCGTCGCCGAGCTGACGTTTTCCAGCGAGCGGAAATATCAAGCGTCGTTCCGCCAGACCCGCGATGGGCTGTCGGCCTACCTCAAAGGCGCGCCGCGAACGATTCTCGAGCTGTGCGCATTTGGCCCCGCCGGCGAGCCGATCGATGTCCGGCAGATGGACCAAGTCAACGACCGGCTGGCCGCCGATGGACTTCGCGTGCTCGCGCTCGCGAGCGGGCCAGTGGCCGCGGTTGACGCGAAATCGTTGCGTGGGCTCACGCTGCTTGGCTTCGTGGGGTTGATGGATCCGCCGGCGCCGGGCGTGAAGGAGACGATCGCCAGGCTGCGCGCCGCCGGCCTGCGCACCGTGATGATCACCGGCGATCAACGTCTCACCGCGCGCGCGGTCGGCCACGAGCTCGGACTGCTCGATGCCGACAGCGGCATTCTCGACGGGCGGGACCTGTTGGCGCTGCCGGAAGCAGAGCTTGCTTCTCTGGCCGCAACGATCGGCGCCTATACCCGCGTCACGCCGGCCGACAAGCTGGCGATTGTCGCCGCGCTGCAGGCCCGCGGTGAAATCGTCGCCATGCTCGGCGACGGCGTCAACGATGCGCCGGCGCTGCGGCGCGCCAACGTCGGCGTCAGCATGGGCATCCGCGGCACCGATATCGCGAAGCAGTCCGCGGGCATCATCCTGCAGGACGATCGTTTCGAAAGCATTGCCGGCGCGGTCGAAGAAGGCCGCGTCGTCTTCGACAACATCCGCAAGTTCGTCTTCTATCTCTTCAGCTGCAACACCGCTGAAATCCTGGTGCTGGTCATTGCCGGCGTGGCGGCGTGGCCGCTGCCGGTGCTGCCGTTGCAGTTGTTGTGGATCAACATCATCACCGACACGTTCCCGGCGCTCGCGCTGTCGATGGAACCCGGCGACGCCGGCGTGATGCGGCGGCCGCCACGTGATCCCCGGGAAGCCATCCTCTCGCCGCGCTTTCTCCTCGGCATCGCGGGATACGCGGCGCTGATCACCGCGTCCACGCTCGGCGTATTCCTGTGGGTGCACGGCAGCGAGCCGGCGCGGGCGTCCACCGCCGCCTTCATGACCTTGTCGTTCGCGCAGTCGTTGCACCTGGTGAATGCGCGCAGCACGTATCGCATCACCGGGGCGGCACACGGGTCGAATCCGTACGCCATCGGCGGTGTGGCGCTCGCGATTGGACTGCAGCTGATGGCCGCCTTCGTGCCGCCGCTGGCGCACGCGCTGCACGTCGTTCCGCTTCGTGGCGAGGACTGGATGATCGTGGCGGCAGCGTCGATGGTGCCCGCGATGGTGGGACAGCTGGTGAAGCGGGGCGGCCCGATGGAAGGAGGGCCGCCTTGAAAATCGATCGGGTCAGGAGGCGACCCGCATGGTCGCGCGGCGGCCGGCGGGCACCGCGAGCACGGGACAATGCGCCTGCCTGATCACGTCCTTCGAGTTCGATCCGAAGAAGGCCAGGTCGAAGGCATTACGGCCGTGCACGCCGAGCACGATCAGATCCGCGTCGAGCGCATCGGCCTCGCGCAGGATCTGGCGCGATGCTCCACCCTCGAGAACTTCGGTCCGGATGGTGCAGTAGTCGCGCGCGTGCTCGGGAACGAGGGCTTGCAGGCGGGTGAGCACGGCGGCTTCCGCTTCCGCGCGGAGAAGGGCAACGTCGTAGTTAGGCCCCTGCGGCGGATACTGGAGCTCCGCCGGCATTTCGATGACATGCAGCAGGGTCAAGCTGGCATCGGTTTCTTCCGCGATTGAAAGCGCGTGCGCGAGCGCGCCAAGCGACGCGGGAGCGAAGTCAACGGCACAGACGATGCGGCGGAACGAGATGTCGGTGGCCAGCCGCGCGGGCGTGATGTGGCTCGGGATGGTCAGCACCGGCCGGCCGCAGCGGTGCAGCAATGTCTCGACGACCGAGCCGAGGAAGACGCGCTGGATGCCGGTTCGGCCGTGACTGCCGGTGACGATCAGGTCGGCATCGAATGCTTCGGCTGCTTCGATGATCCGCGGCGCGGGTTCCGCCGATTCAACGAGCTCCGCGACGATTTCGACCTCCGGCAACCGAAACCGCTCGATGAGAGTGTTGAGATTGCGAACCGTGAGCTGCCGGCTCATCGCCGCCAGCTCGCTGGTGGTGGACGGCGGCAGCAGCGGCATGACGTGCAGGACGCGCAGTTGCGCGTTGTACCACCTGGCCATCTTCATGGCGTATTGCAGCGCGTGTTCCGAGAATGGCGAAAAGTCGATCGGACACAGGATGCGATTGAGCTCGATCATGGCGACGTCCCACGACGGCTTAGAGCAAGCCATGTGCCTGCGCTACCCGCCGCGAACCGGACGCTTCAGGGCCCACCGCACGACAAATTTCGTGTTCGCTGCGTAAAAGCCCCCGCCGTTCGGCGCCTCGTGACCCGACTGACGAGCGTCGCCGCAGGATTTGAGGCGTGACCCGATGGCATCGCACTTGCCGCCCATGGTCATGTGAATGACGAAGCCAGGCTTCGTTGGGAATGGCGCGCCTTCGCGCCGGAATTGCCGGTAATCAACGTCGACCTCCCACCGGGATTCGAGGCGACGGATGAGACCTACCTGGTGTCTCCCGAATCCCAGACGCGCGCGGTGATTACCGGCAACCGCATCGCCGCCGATCTGCTGGAACGCGACCGTGACGGCGTTCAGCTGTGGCGCCGCACGGTCGATGCGGCTTTTCCGCTGTGCCAGCGGGACGTCCGCGAGACGCTCCGCCAGTTTCCCGTCGGAATCCCAACGCTATACCGGCCCGAGTACACGCCATTTGAATTCGTGACCGACGTGGCGACGTGCACCAGCGGCCTGCGCGTCGTCGGGGTGCGCGGCGTGCGCCGCCAGGTTGCGGCTGATGATTGCCTGCTCGAGCGCTCAACGCTGAGCATGGCCGGCCGGACCTTGCAGACGATCGCGGTCGAGGGCGACGACCCCGACGCGGTCGCGCGGCTCGTGCATCGATTGCGCCTTTTCGTCGACGGCGGGCGGAACATTGTCGACGTAATCAAGGAGCTGCTTGGCGTCGAGCGTCCCCGCCCGGGTTTCGCGCACGCATTCTGAAAGATTCCCCTCGCCCTTGCGCGATTTCACGCACGCGTCCTCGAAACAGGGCCGAATCCAGCCAATCTCCGCGTGCCGCGCTGGCATGTGCGGTGCACTTCGACAGGTACCGGAGAACACCCTTGGATACCAACACTCATAATCTGCACTTTTCCGACCTGCATGGGCGCGCCCACGTCGTGCGCGTGTTGACGGCGGACGGTCACGACTGGCATCTGCATACGACGATTGATGGGCAGTCGTTCTCGAAGCATTGCCACAACTGGCAGGCTGTCGAGCGCACGCTGACCTGGCTTCGGAATCACTGCCACGAGCCGCTGACGTGTGATGCCGCCGCCCCGCGCAACCGCTCAGGCGTTGCGGCGTCGATCGCCGCGGCGCTGTTGCTGACGCTGGCGTCGACGGTCGCCTCCGCGCAACCGGTCATCTACGTGTCGGAACCGGCGATTCGGTTCAATGCCGCCGTCGCCGACTACGCGAACATGCACCGCCGTCTCGAGAGGCTGGTCGGTCCGATCACGCTGAACAGCACCACCGAATCGATCAACCGCTCGATGCAGGCGCTGGCCAATGCGATCCGCGTGGAGCGGTCGCACGCACAGCAGGGCGATTTGTTCACCCCCGCCCTGGCGTCCGAGCTGCGCGGGAGCGTCAACCAGGCGTTGCTCGTCCACGGTTTCACCGCGGCGGATGTTTGGGAGAGCGAGCGCGCGGACATTGTCAATCCACATGCGGTCCGCCTGCGCGTCAACGACACGTTCCCGTGGCTGCTCGCCTCGATGATGTTCCCCTGCGTGATCGAAGCGCTGCCGCCGCTTCCGTCGGAACTGCAATACCGCATTGTCGGCAGCGATCTCGTCCTGGTCGATGTCCACGCCAGCTTGATCGTCGACATCCTCCCTGGGCTGCTCGATGACACGGAGGGCATGCCGCGGCAGGAAGGAGGATCGCGATGACGATCAACCGCGCACTCCGCTTGAAATGGGTGATGGCCGCTGCGCTCGCCGCAATGCCGATGATGGCCGCGGCACAGGAGCCCACGCCACGTCCGCAAGACACTATCGAAGTGAAGGCGCTCCTGCCCGAGCCGGCATTCATCGATCGCGCGATCGACTTCGCGACCAGGACGATGGGCGACGGCGGCGGCGGCGAGAAGAGCGGCCTCTATCCCGAAATGTCCAACATGATCACGGGCGCCGGCTGGCTTTCGCTGGGGCCCGGCTATCGCTACTGGTACAGCGATCGGCTGTTCATCGACGGCTCGGCCGCGATGTCGTGGCGCGAATACAAGATGGCGCGCGGCCGCATCGAGTTCGCCAACATGGCCGACCGCCATGCCGCAGTCGGCGCCGAGGTGAAATGGCAGGACTTCACGCAGAACACCTACTTTGGCAACGGCCCTGACTCGCTCGAGGCCAATCGCAGCGAGTACCGGTTGAAGTCGCTCAATGCCGTCGCCTACACGAACATCCGCCCGGTCGAGTGGTTGACGATCGGCGGCCGCGCCGGCGTGCTGCGAAGCCCGACGTTGCTCGGCCCAACCGGCTGGTTCCGTCGTGACATTCCACCGACCGCCACGATGTTTCCGGATGAAGCAGCGTTCCAGCTCGCAGAACAGCCGGACTTCGTTCACGGCGAGCTGTCGGCGATGGCCGACACGCGCGACCAGCGCAGCCACCCGCTTCGCGGCGGAGTGTATCGAGGCGCGTGGACGCGCTTCTCCGATCGCGATTCGGGCGCGTTCAGCTTCCAGCGTTTCGAGGCCGAGGGCGCGCATTTCCTGTCCAGCCCCAACAACACGGTCACGGTGGCCGTTCACGGCTGGCTGATCGCTTCGGATACCGCGGAGACGGGAGCCATTCCCTTCTACCTGATGCCGTCGCTCGGCGGCAACAATACGCTGCGGTCGTTCGCCAATTACCGCTTCCACGATCGACACGCCGTGGTTGCCAACGTCGAGCTGCGCATCGCGCTGATGGCGCACATCGACGCGGTCGGATTCATGGATCGCGGCGGCGTCGCGTCGCGGATGGCCGATCTCGATTTCGACAAGCGCTCGATCGGTGCAGGCATTCGCTTCCACTCGAAGCGTGCCACGTTCTTCCGCGTCGATGTCGCCCACGGTTCGGAGGGCTGGCGCCTGGCGGTAAACACCAGCGACCCGCTGCACCTGCCGCGGTTGTCACGCCGCATGGCCGCAATCCCGTTTGCGCCCTGAGCAGCCATCACGATGGAGAGGTGAGTCATGTCGCGCATCCTCGTTACGCTGGCCGTCGCCGCATCGCTGTCATCGGCCGCTGTGCCGCAAGTAGCGCCCGCGCCAGGCCAGCCAATGTCGTTTGCCGTGATTGGCGATAACGGCACCGGACAGGAGCCGCAATACCAGGTCGGCCGGCAGATGCTGAAGGCCCATGCGGCCACGCCGTTCCAGTTCGTGGTGATGGTCGGCGACAACCTGTACGGGTCGCAGCAGCGGCGCGACTTCGTCGATAAGTTCGAGATCCCGTACGGACCGCTGCTGCGCATGGGCATTCCGTTTTATGCGGCGCTCGGCAATCACGATCAACCCGACAACCGCAACTATCCGCAGTTCAACATGAGCGGCCAGCGCTACTACTCGCTCGTCAAGGGCCGCGCGCGGTTCTTCTTTCTCGACACCAACTTCCTCGACCCGAAGCAGATCGAATGGTTCGACAACGCGCTCAGGTCTGCGACGGAGGACTGGAAGATCGCCGTCTTCCATCACCCGATTTATTCGGACGGCGACCGGCATGGCCCCGATGTCTCGTCGCGAGTGCTCCTCGAGCCGCTGCTCGTCCGCCACGGCGTCGACGTGGTGCTGTCCGGACACGAGCACATCTACGAGCGCATCAAGCCGCAGAAGGGCATTACCTACTTCATCGTCGGGTCGAGCGGCCAATTGCGCCGCGGCGGCATGACGCCGTCGGCGCAGACCGCGGCCGGGTTCGATCAGGATCACGTGTTCCTGGTCGCTTCGATCGACGGCGACCAACTGTCGTTCCAGGCGATTTCGCGGACCGGACGCCAGGTCGATTCAGGAGTGATTCAACGTCGCGACGACACAGGAGGCGATCGTGCGCAACCATCATCTTCACGCTGATCTGCTGACGATCCACCGCCCGGATCGATCGTGGCTGGCACGTTTGCTTCGCGGCGTCGTCAACCGGTTCCTGCTGCTGCCGCTCGGCGCCCTGTTCGCGCTGCTCTGGGCCAACACCGCTCCGGAGGAATATTTCCGGTTCGCGCACGCCAACGCGTTCTGGGTCAACGAGATCGCGATGGCCTTCTTCCTCGCGCTGATCGCGCAGGAGCTGTACGAAGCCCTGATGCGCGGCGGTGAGTTGAGCCACTGGCATCACTGGGGCCTCAGCGTGATCGCCGCCGCGGGCGGCCTGGCCGGCGCCATCACCGCGTATTGGTTCTACATCGACTTCAACGGCCAGCTGATGCTCGCATCGGCGTGGCCGGTCGCCGCCGCCGTCGATCTCGCCGCCGGCTACTACGTGATGCGCTTGATCTATCCGCGCCGGACCGCGCCGGTGGCATTCGTCCTGCTCCTCGCGGTCATCATCGACGCGGTCGCCATGATCGCGGTGACCGTCGCCCACGCCGACCTCCGTCTGCACGCGTCAGGGTTGTTCGCTGTGGGAATCGCGATCGCCGCGGCTGCCGTGATGCGGATGGCCCGCGTCCGCACGTTCGTGCCCTACGTGCTGTGCGCGGCCAGCGTCTGGTTCGGCTTCTACTCGCTCGGCATCCATCCGGCGCTGGCTTTCATTCCGATCGTGCCGTTCCTGCCGCACGAAGTGCGCCGTCGCGAAGTGTTTGCCGCGCCGCCTGAAGACGACGACGTGCACATGGTGGAGAACGCGTGGAATGCGTGGGCGCAAATCGCGCTGTTCATGTTCGGGCTCGTCAATGCCGGCGTGATCGTGAGGCATGTCGACACCGGCAGCTGGGCGGTGCTGTTTGCCGCGATCGTCGGCCGGCCGGCCGGCATCCTGATCGCCGTGTCGCTGGCCCTCGCGGCGGGCCTGACGCTGCCGCGGAAAATGCGCTTCGGCGATCTGGTCGTCGCGGCGCTCGCCACGACGAGCGGCTTCACCTTTGCGCTGTTTCTCGGTACCGCCGCCCTTCCCGCAGGCGCGGTCTCGCAGCAGGTGACGCTCGGCGCGCTGGCTACGGCGGCAGGCGCGTTGCTGACGATTGGAGTCGCGCGTGCGATCGGCGTCGGCCGCCATCAGCACGCGCGAGGCGAACATGGCGTACCGTCTGAAGCGCACTCGCCCGCTCGGTGAGGAAGTGCGGCGGCGCTACCGGCAGCAGCTCAGCGCTGCAATCAACGGCCTGGCCGCCGCCAAGCACAGTGACACGGCGGCACACACGTCGCGCAAGCACATCAAGAAGGCGCGCGCGCTGCTCGACGCGGTTGCCGGTGAGGCGCCGGTCGCCGAGGCGCGGTGGGAGCTGACCATCGCCAATCGGGCGCTTGGCGTCGTCAGCGACGCGTATCGAGTCATTCCGGTCGTCGCTGATTTGCGCGGCGTCGATCGCGAGCGGGCGCCGGGTGCGTCGCTCGATCGGCTCCGCGCCGCGCTGATTGCGCGAGCCGCGGCAATCGAGCAGCACGCGAGCGCCGCCGACGGGCACCGCAAGGTGATCCGGCTGCTCGTGTCCGCGCGTTCTCGCGCCGAATCGTGGGACCTGGGCGGGGTGACGCCCTCGACAATCATCGATGCGATTGCGAACGCGCATCGCCGCGCGAAACGATCGCGGCGTCATGCGATCGATCGCCCGGCATCGGCGTCGTATCACCGGTGGCGCAAGCGAACCAAGGCGGAGTGGTATCTGTTCCGGCTGGTGGCCGATCATACCGGCCGGCGGGTGGTGCACGATCAAAATCGCCTGGCCGCACTGGACGCGTGCCTCGGCCACCTGCACGACGTCGATGTGCTCGCCGCCATCATTGCGCGTGAGCGGTTGCTGGATCGAGAAGAGTCCGCCCGGCTGCTCGCCGTCCTTCGCCAGTATGCGCACGAACAGCGCCGCCGCGCCCGCGTGCTGTCGGTCACCCTCGACGATCCACGCCGCGAAGTGAAACGCCGCATGGCCGCAGTCTGGGGCATGCCCGCCGCCCGGCCGTCGTCCGTGGAGTCGTCATGCCGGCACGCCGCCTGAGCCTGGTCGCATTGCTGCGGCCGCACTGGCCGCTGTTGCTGCTGGCCGCCTTCGCCATGCTCGTGCAGGGGCTGACCGCGCTGCTCGAGCCATGGCCGCTCAAGATCATCTTCGATCACGTGCTCGCATCCAGGACGCCGCCGCGGTGGGTGGTGGCATGGCTCGGCAGCGAACCGCTGCGGATCCTCGATGCGGCCGCGATCGCCGTGGTGCTGATCGCCGTCGTCAACGCCTTCAGCGCGTATGCCGACAAGTATTTCTCGTCGACGGTCGGCAAGCGCGTCGGCTACGAGCTGCGGCGCCGTTTGTATCACCACGTGCAGCGGCTGTCGTTGTCGTTTTACGAGCGCCGGCAGACCGGCGATATGGTCGTGCGTCTGACCAGCGACATCGATGCGGCCGAAGATCTCGTGGCGTCGATTCTCGCGATCGCGCTGGACGTGATCACGATCGCCGGCATGACCGTGGTGATGTTCTATCTCGACTGGCGCTTCAGCCTGATCGGCCTGTCGGTCGCGCCGGCGTTGTTCGTGATGGTCTATCGCTACACGTCGCGCATCAAGGCTGCCGCGCGCGAGGTCAAGGCCAGGGAAAGCGCGCTCGCCTCGGTGGTCCAGGAGGCGATGGTCGCGGCCCGCGTCGTCAAGGTGTTTGCCAACGAGTCGCTCGAGGAACAACGCCTCGACAAGGAGAGCCTGGCCAGCGTCGATGTCAGCCTGAAGGCGCGCAGCCTGAAAGCCAGGCTGGCGCCGATGGTCGACGTGCTGATCGCGATCGGCACGTGCCTGGTGTTGTGGTACGGCGTGCGGCTGGTGATCGCCGGCGCGCTCACGGCCGGTGCGCTGCTGGTGTTCATCACCTATCTCGGCCGGCTGTACAAGCCGATGAAGAACCTCTCGAAGATGACCGACACGCTGTCGAAAGCGGCGATCAGCTTCGAACGGATCCGCGACGTGCTCGGCGTCGAGAGCCAGATCCGCGATCGGCCGAATGCGATCGTCGCGCCGCGGTTTTCGGGGTGCATTGAGATCGACGGCGTGGAGTTTGGTTTCAGCCCGGAACAAACGGTGCTGCACGACGTGAGCCTGACGATCCCGGCCGGTGCGCGCGTCGCGCTGGTCGGCGCCACCGGCAGCGGCAAGTCGACGCTGATGTGCCTGATTCCGCGGTTATACGATCCGCGCCAGGGACGCGTGTTGATCGACGGCCGCGACGTGCGCGACTACAAGCTCGATTCGCTGCGCCGGCAAATCAGCTTCGTGCTGCAGGACGCGCTGCTGTTCCGCGCTACGGTCGCGCAGAACATCGCCTACGGCCGTCCTGATGCGACCGAAGATCAGATCATCCGCGCCGCCCGCGTGGCCCGCGCCGATGAGTTCATTCGCAAACTGCCGCAAGGCTACGACACCGTGCTCGGCGAGCGTGGTGAGACCCTGTCCGGCGGTCAACGGCAGCGGCTTGCCATCGCGCGCGCGCTGATTCGCGATTCGCCGATCCTGCTGCTCGACGAGCCATCGGCATCGCTCGATGCCGAGTCCGAGGCGGCGATCTTCGAAGGCATCAGCACGCTGCTGGCGGGCCGTACTTCGATCACGATCGCCCATCGCCTGGCGACCGTCCGGGCGGCGGATGAAATCTTCGTCCTCGACGACGGCCGCATCGTCGAGCACGGTTCGCATGGTGCGCTGCTGGCGCGCGATGGCGTGTACGCGCGCCTGTATCGACTGCAGTTCGGTCCGGAGCTGGCGGCGATCGCCAGTTGAGCCGCCGGGGAAAATTTCCCCGCCCGCCGAAAATCACGCGGCGAGTGCAATTCAGTCCCTGAAAAGACGGGCAAATGCGGCGATTCCTGGTGGCATGACGGTTGCCTTATCGAGAGTACGAACCGTTTGCCAAAAGGACCGATCATGACACCCGACATCAAGCGCATCCTTGTTCCGCTCGATTTCAGCGTCAACTCGAAGCGAGCTCTCGACTACGCTCACGGCCTGGCGCTCAAATTCGACGCGGCGATCCACCTGGTGCACGTCTGCGAGGTGCCGAGCATGATGACGGCCTCGATGGACGCGTACGCCATTGCCTATGACGACTGGACCCATCGCCTGGCGGCGGAAGCCGAAGCGCAGCTGGTCGCCGAGAAGACCGCACTCCCCGACGTGATCGTCACCAACGAGGTGCTGTTCGGCAGACCGGCCACCGCGATCATCGACGCCGCCATTGCCAATCAGGCCGACCTGATCGTGATGGGCACTCATGGTCACGGCACCGTCATGCACGTGTTGATGGGCAATGTCGCGGAACGCGTCGTCCGCGGCGCGCCGTGCCCGGTGCTGACGGTGCGCGAACCGCGTGAGCGCGAAGTCGTGAAGGGCGTCGCCGCCAAGCTCGCCGTCACCGTCGCGGCACTGGCGCTGATGCTGATCCCCGCGCCCGCGTTCGCGCAGGAAGGCGCGGCGACAAAACAGACGACCACTGGCTCGGCGGTGTTTTCGAGCTACTGCGCCGTCTGTCACGGAACCTCGGGCCGGGGCGACGGACCGCTCGCGTCTTCGATGCGGAGGAAGCCGGCGAACCTGACCGAGATCGCCAAAGCCAACGGCGGCACGTTCCCGTCAGAGCTCGTCTTCAGGACGATTGACGGCCGTCAACCGGTGCGCGGCCACGGCGGGCCCGACATGCCGGTATGGGGCGACGCGTTTTCGAAATCGCGCGAAGCCGGAGATGCCGAGCGGGTCAAGCAGGTGATTCAGTCGCTCGTCGACTATCTGGAATCGATTCAGCTGCGGCCGGCGCACGAGCCGCAACAGTGAGGTGAGCCTCTAGCGAGGTGGAGCCGCCGCCGGCGGCGACGCCTCGCTCGACGGCACGACGCGCACGACCATCGCGCTCAGCCGGCCCATCAACTTCGCCTCGGCACGAATCGGCCACCAGTCATAGAGGAAGATCTCGATCGGTTTCCACATCGCAACCCAGCCGCCGATCAACAGGCTCTCGCGCGCGACATCGGCGAAGCGCGTGTCCTCCAGCACCGACGCCAGCAGATCGCCCGTGAGAATCGACGCCGCCAGGAAGATCAAGCCGATCACCAGGCTGGTCCGGCCGATGCGAAACAGTTGTCGAAGCCGCCGGCGCGTTGCCGCCATGCGCTCGGCGAAGTAATCGCGGACCGCGTCGTGCAGTGTCTGCATTTCCGCTGCCGGCGGCGCTTCGTCGACGTGGACGACGAGCGCGATCGGCTTGTCCGGGTCGAGGTCACGCGCCCACGAGGCAATGAACTCCTCGGCTTTGGGATCGAGATCCCGCTCGCGGAATGGCGTCGGATCGAGCGAGTGAAACAGCTGTTTGAGATGCGTCACGTGGACCTCAATCAGCTGGCAGTGCGGCGGCAGCTCGTATCGTCCCGGATCGGCCATCCGCCCCTGAGTATAGGCGCGCGCGCGTGGTATGAGATTGGCATTCATCAATGACGTGCGAACCCTGGCGATTGCGTGCGTACTGCTGCTGAGCGCCGCGACTGCCGTCCCCGCCCAGGAGCTGGTGACGATGACCGGCGGCGCGTCGGTATACGTCGTGCGCCCTGGCGATACGCTGGCCTCAGTCGCGGCGCGGTTCGCCATGAGCGTCCCGGCGCTCGTCGCGGCCAACGGTCTTGGCCGTCCGAACACGATCGCCCCTGGTCAAACACTATCGGTCGACAACGCCCATCTTGCGGTGGTCGACGCGGGCACTCCGATCACCATCAACATCGCGCAACGCATGCTGTTCTTCGCGGCCGACGGGCGCGTGTCGGGCTATCCCATCACGGTCGGCCAATCCAGCTGGCCCACGCCGGTCGGTTCATTCACGATCGTCGACAAGGAACGCGATCCGGTGTGGGACGTGCCGGTGTCGATTCAGCGCGAGATGGAGCAGCAGGGCAAGCCGGTGATTACCCGGATGCCGCCGTCACCGCAAAACCCGCTTGGCGCTCACTGGCTGCGGTTGTCGATCCCCAGTCTTGGCATTCATGGCACCAACGCGCCGTCGAGCATCTACCGGTATGGGAGTCATGGCTGCATCCGCATGCATCCCGAGCACATCGCAGAGTTGTTCGAGCGCGTCGCGATCGGGACGGCCGGCGTGTTGAAGTACGAGCCCATCATCCTCGCGCCGATCGGCGAGCGGGTGTGGCTCGAAGTGCATCCGGATCCGTATCGGCGGCGGCTGCAGCCCGAACGCTATCTGCGTGAAATGGCCGACCGTCTGGCGCTCGGCCATCGCGTCGATTGGAACAAAGCGATTGCGGCGCTGCGTGAGCGCGCCGGGCGGCCGGCGGATGTCACCGCCGGCGCGCCCTGAACTGGAGTTTATGCGGCGGCGTTCTTCCAACGCTTCTCGGCGGCGCGCTTCAGCGGCCGCAGCATGGCGGCCCTGATCAACTTGACACCGGGCGCGACGAACGACCAGTAGGTGCGGAAGCGATCGCGCGCATCGGCGTCGGTTGTGGCGACCCGCGTTTCGGTATGGAACATCGAGCGGCGCGCGTCGAGCGGGCTGGCGCGCAGCGTCCACGCGATCTTCACGTAGCCTGGTTCGGCGAAGGCGAGGAATTCATCCGGGGGAATCGAGCGGAAGACGGGCGCCGCCTGCCACGGCTGCGTGACTGCCCCCATGACGACTTCGCGTCCTGGCATCTCGGCGAGGACCACCCAGCCAATCGATTTCATCTGATCGAGCAGCTGCGCGGGATGCGGCCGCTCGTCGGGCTCGCCGCCGAGCACCAGCTCGCGCGCCTTGATGATCGAGCGCACCAGCGGCGAGCTCATCAGCTCCATCTCCTTCGCCGCCGCCAGCACGATGTCGGCAGGCGCGTTGACGGCAATCTGGTTGTGCTCGATGACTTCCGGATGCGGAATGAAGCGATCGATGAGCGAGGCGTTGTCTGCCATGACCGCGAGGTCGACGCTTCCATAGCGCGCGCGGTTGTAAGCAACGACCGCGGCATAGCCTGCGGCCGCCAGCGCGGCGCTGCCGGCCATGCCCGCGGCCGTGTTCCTGAAAATATGTCGAGATGTCATGACTCCTGCACCTTTCCCTCGGCGAGTGTTTTGATTCGCAGCATCATCTTGCGCTGCATGATGAAGTGCGGCACTTCGAACGCCATCATGTCGAGCGGCGCCGCCCAGACGGGGAAGCGCTGATCGCCGACTTTCGTGCGGATGATGAATCGCGTCGTGCCGTTGCCGGCCGGCTGCAGCACGAACGCGCCCCAGTTCTGCAGCACCATGGCGCGATTCGGCACGACCTCCGTCACCGTCCATCCGACCTGGTCGCCGAAGATGCCGCCGAGATAGCCGGGCTGCGTGGCGCGAACGAAATCGCCGGCGCGGCGCTCCTGCCATTCCGGCCGAATCTCCAGCGCGTTGTGGACGTCGGCGCCGAACGCCCGCTCGAGCCAGTCGTAGCTATAGAAGCCGGCGCGATCCTGTCCGAGCTGGACCAGCCACTGCCAGACCTCCTCCGGCGGCGCTTCGATCGTGACCGCGTGTTGCAGCTCGAGCGACGCGTTGCGTTGCGCGGGATCGCCCGGTAAGGCGAGCCCGTACTCGACCCGCTCCGAGCCCCACGCGCGATGCAGCGGCCAGGCGGCAACGGCCACCGCGCCGTAGATCGCCGCTGCGGTCGCGATCGCTTCGAAGGCGATGCGGCCGCGGCTCGCCCCCATGTTCACCTGCGGAAGCCGTCGATACACGCCCGTGACGCCAGCCAGGAACAACGCGACATCGAGCGTCTGCCCCCACCACAGGCCGCCCGATCCCATCACCCAGATGCCGACGAATGAATACGCGGACGCCACCACCAGTGCCGGCCGCGTTGCCGGCTCGAGCCGCCGGATGCCGAGCAATCCGAGTCCCGCGACGGTGAATCCCGCCACCGTCATCCAGTAGATCAGCAGCGGCCCGGCATCGCTTGCCAGTCTCGCGGGATCCATCCAGCCGCGCAGCGGCATCACCGCATGCGCCAGGCCGTGGGCGATGACAAGGCAACCAAGCGCGGGGCGCACGAACGTCTTCAAGGCTCCCATGCACACCTCCATGTGATCGAAGCCACAGCCAATGTCGTGCCGCCAGGAACTGCACGGAAACCCTGATCTTCGCCGGTTGACGATGGGAAAGTTTTCATGCCGCCGCAGAAATCTCCGCGCCGATGAGGCGGGCACGCGCGAAATCGAGACGACTTCCGGCCAAAGGGCGCGGCATGCGCCTTGCCCGTGCACCGGCCATGAGCGGTGTCATCGCAGCGATCGATCTCGGTCCGTCGAGCGGGCGCGTGCTTCGTCACGCCGCCGGTTTCGCGCGGTTGATGGCGGCCCCGCTGAAAGTGGTGCATGTCACGAGCGACGTGTCGCCGGCGGTGCACCAGGCGGTCGCGGATTACTGCACGCGTCACGCGCCCTACGAAATCGATTTCGATGACGTCGACATCGTGCTGCGCGGCGGTCACGTGTCCGATTCGGTCCGCCGCGAAGCGGCCAGGGCATCGGCGGATCTGCTGGTGGTCGGCTCACGCGGGCACGGCCGCGTTGCGCGGCTGCTGCTCGGATCGAGCAGCGAGGCGTTGCTGAAGTCGGCGCCCGCGCCGGTGCTGTTGGTGCCGCCGATTGACATCGACATCGTCGACATCACCGATCGAGTGGCGCTCAACAGCGGTCCAATCCTGGCGGCGGTCGATTTGGCGGAGGCGTGCGATCGCCAGCTGCATTGCGCGGCGCGATTGGCCCAGATGGCCAGGCAGCCGTTGACCTTGATGACCGTTGCACCGCGTAAACTGTCTGATCATGACGCGGGCGTCGCCCTGCGCGAGCGCGCCAGCAGCCTGTCGATCAAGGCGCACGCGTTCATTGTCCGGCGCGGCGACGTCGCGCAAGAGATCTCGCGGTGCGCCGCGGCCGAAGGGGCCGGCCTCGTGGTGATGGGGGTGCGGCAGCGCGGCCGCGGCCAGCCCGGCGCGATCGCGTCGGCGGTGCTGGAGACGCGCCGCGCGTTCGTGTTGGCGGTGCCCTGGCCCTGACCGCGCATTCGCGGGCGGACCGCCGATTCGCTGACCGCGAATGATGACAATTGATTGCATGCACTGCGTAGTGCGGGCGCAGAATTGGCGGACCGCATGCGTAGTTTCGTCCTCAGCGGCTGCGTCCTCGTCCTGCTTTCGACGCCGGGTTTCGCACAGAACCCTTCGACCGGCTCGGGGCCTTCGGCTCCCGCCGATTTCGACATCAAGACGGTCGACCCCGAAACGTTCCGTGCAATGGCGTTCAGGATTTCCGAGGCGCAGCGTCCCGACATCGACGGACAGCTGACCGAGGAAGCCTGGGCGCTCGCGCCGGCGCAGGGAAACTTCATCCAGCGCGAGCCTGCCTACGGCGCGCCATCGACGGAAAAGACGGAATTCCGGGTGCTCTATGACGACCGCACGCTGTACATCGGCGTGTGGGTATGGGACTCGAATCCCGCCGGCATCATGGGCAGCGAGATGAAGCGCGACGCGGGGCTCAACAAGGGCGATCAGCTGAAGATCACCATCGACACCTTTCACGACCATCGCAACTCGTTCTACTTCAGCACCAACCCGCTCGGCGCCTACAAGGACGCCAACACCGTCGAGAACGGCCGCACGATCAATTACGACTGGAACGCGGTGTGGAACAACAAGACGTCGATCGACGACAAGGGCTGGTACATCGAGATCGCGATTCCGCTCAGCCAGCTGCGATTCAGGACGGCGATTGGCGAATCGACCTGGGGCTTGAACCTGTGCCGCATCCTGTTTCGCAAGAACGAGGAATCGTACTGGGTGCCGTTCCCGCGCGAGTGGGGCGCCAACGGGTTCGCGCGCGTGTCCAACGCCGGCGTGCTCGAAGGGCTGACGGATCTGAGGGCGCGGCGGCGGATCGAGCTCGTGCCGTTCGTGTCGCCGTCGGCGTCGCGCGATTACCTGGCCGCCGCGGACTTCAACACCGACGCGAAATACGGCGGCGACTTCAAGATTGGCCTCACCAACGATCTGATCGCCGACTTCACCTATCACACCGACTTTGCGCAGGTCGAAGCCGACCAGGAAGTCGTCAACCTGACGCGGTTCAGCCTGTTCTTCCCCGAGAAGCGGCAGTTCTTCACCGAGACCGCCGGCATTTTTGATTTCGGCAAGTCCGTGTCCGCCGGCCTTGGCGGTGAAGCAGCTACCAATGATCCGGGTCTTCTGAACCTGTTCTACAGCCGCCGCATCGGCCTGGTCGACGGGCAGCAGGTGCCGATCATCGGCGGCGGCCGCGTGACCGGGCGGGTCGGCAACTACGCGGTCGGCATCATGAACATCACGACCGAAGAGGAGACGCTCGCCAGCCGCGAGCTCGACAACGCGAACTTCACCGTCGTGCGTCTCAAGCGCAACGTGTTGAGAAACTCGAACATCGGTGCGCTGTTCGTCAACAGCGTCAACGGCGTCTCCGATTACAACCGCGCGATCGGCTTCGATGGCGGATTCGTGCTCGGCCCGCGAGCGAGCCTGACCACGGTGCTGGCGAAAACGTTCTCCCCGGCAGCCGCTGACCGCGAATCGGGCGCGGGCGGCGACGTGGCCGGCGTCATCGACTTCGGATGGAAGAACGACCGGTTCACTTACGGCGCGCAGTATCTCGACGTTGGTGAACGCTTCAATGCCGAGATGGGCTACATCCCGCGGCTGGACGTCCGCGCCGGTAACGTTCGTGCCGGTTGGACACCGCGGCCGAAGTTTGGCGGCATTCGCCAGATGACGTTCGCCGGCAGCGCGAATTATTACGAGAATCACGCCGGCGTCGTCGACTCGAGGACTCAGGGCATGTCGGTGCAAATGCAGCGGCAGGACACCTCCGGCGCGTCCGCCTCGGTATGGCACGAGTACGACAACCTGGCCGCGCCGTTCGCGACCGCGGGGACGACGCTTTCGCCGGGCAGTTATTCCTGGACCTACGCGTCGGCAAGCTATTCGTCGAACCGCACGCGCCGCGTTTATGGATCCGTCGGCGTCGATGCCGGCGGCTATTACAACGGCGATCGCCAGAGCCTGCGCACCAACCTGACGCTGCAGATGGGCAAGACGCTGTTATTCGAGCCGCAGTACGTCCACAATCGCGTCAGCCTGCCCGGACGCTCCCTCTATACCAGCAACGTCCTGAACTTCCGCGTCAGCCACTCGTTCTCGCCGGACTTCTATCTGAAAGGCTTCGTCCAGTACAACGACGATCGCAAGACGGCGAACTTCAATTTCCTGTGGTGGTATCACTACAAGCCGGGCAGCGACTTGTACGTGGTCTACAACCAGGGATGGGATATCGACTTGCCGTTGACGTCGGCGGAAGCGCTCGCGAATTCCTATCGAGTGCGATCGCGCTCGCTCGCGATCAAGATGACCTACTGGCTGGCGCGGTAACCAGCAATCAGCAATCAGCAATCAGCAATCAGCAACCAGAAGTCAGAACGTTTTTCCTGATTGCTGATTGCTGATTGCTGATTGCTGATCCCTGCTACGCGGAGCGCCGGGCGCGCAGGAGCTCGAGCGCGATCGGAATGAGCGAGACGAACACGATGCCGATCGCCACCATCGAGAAGTTGTTCTTGACGATCGGCACGTTGCCGAACACGTAGCCCGCGCCCGCGCACACCACGACCCACAGAACGCCGCCGAAGATGTTGTAGAAGATGAACTTCGACGCCGTCATCGACGCGGCGCCGGCCACGAACGGCACGAACGTGCGGATGATCGGCGCAAACCGGCCGGACACCACGGCCATGCCGCCGTGCTTCTCGAAGAACGCGTGCGCCTTGGCGAGATGCTCGCGATTCAACAGCTTGTGAAAGAAGCCCTCGTGATCCTCGGCTGAGAACACCTTGGGCCCGACGTACCGGCCGATCGAATAGTTGACCGCGTCACCGGCAATCGCCGCGATGACGAGCAGCACCACGACGATGCGGATATCGAGCACGCCGGTGGCCGCCAGCGCCCCGGCCGCGAACAGCAGCGAGTCGCCCGGCAGGAACGGCCAGATGACGATGCCGGTCTCGATGAAGATGATCGCGAACAACATCCCGTACACCAGGACCCCGTATCGCGCGACGAACTCCGCCAGGTGGACGTCGAGGTGCAGGAACAGATCGATCGCGTATTCCATCAACCAGCAAGCGTACTCTAATTACTTGATCGCGGAAAACGGGATGTCGAGGATCGGATAGGCCTTCCAGTCCTGGTAGTTGAAGTGCCACCACTCGTTTGGCTCGACCGTGAAGCCGTGGCTCTCCATCGCCTTCCTCAGCAGATCGCGGCGGGCGCGCTGCTCGGCGGTGCCGCCGGTGTAGTCGGGATACGAGCGCGGCGTCATCTCGTCGTAATCGCCGGGCATCTGCACTGCGCGGCCGGTCTTCAGTTCGTAAAGCGTCAAGTCCACCGCGGCGCCGCGATTGTGCTTCGAGCCGGTCTTCGGGTCGGCGACGAACTCACGCTGTGAGCCGCTGGTCATGTCCCAGAACAGCTTGGTGATCGACCACGGCCGGTAGCCGTCGTGGATCAGCAATCCGTAGCCGCTCTTCGCGAGATCGCGATGCGCTCTCACCAACGCTTCGGCGGCCGGCCGCTGCAGGAACGCTCGCGCCTCTTTGTAGACCGGCTTGCCGAGAAAATTGTTCGTGCCCGCGTAGCGGATATCGAGCTTGATCGTTGGATCGAGCCTGACGAGCTCGACGAGATCAGGCGAGCGAGTCGCCTCCGGCGTCGCAGGCGGCCGGTCCTGAGTGAACGTTGCTGCCGCGAGCGCGAGACTAACGACGAGCAGTCGCATCGGCAGCGGGCAGCGTCACGGGGCGTCCATTGACGAACACATGCTTCAGCGTCGTCTTCTCATCGAACAGATCACCGTCGGTCACGATCACATTCGCGATCTTGCCCTTGTCCAGTGAGCCGAGCCGATCCGCGGCGCCGGCCAGCGTGGCGGCATTCACGGTCAGCGCCCTGATCGCCGCGTCCCTCGATAATCCGTTCGCCACGGCCTTCTGCGCGTTCTTCAAGAAGTCCTTGGGATCGGTCAAGCCCGCCGATTCAAACGCAAACAGGATCGCCGCCTTGTCGAGCATGGCCGGCCCCTTTGGCGCATTGGCGCGATCGCGAAGCACGCTCAGCGATTCGTCCGCATCGGGCGCCAATGACGGCCGCCGAGTGGGGAAGTTGAGGCTGTAGATCACGCGCGCGCCGGCGGCCTTGATCTCGCTGGTGACGCTGTCGACTTCTCGCGCGGCGGTGATGATGGGATCGAGCTTGAACACCTTCGCCATGTCGAGCGCGCGCGATACGTCACGTGCCGTCGACGCGCGGAACGCGACCGGCATGCGTCCGGCAATCGCCGGCTGCATGGCGTCGAGCGCGGCGGAGTAGGGACGTGATTTCGCCTGCTGGTACCACTGCGCGTCGAGGAACGCCTGCCGGTTGAACGCGATGATGCCCATCAACGAATTCGGATACGCGTCGCCGCCCGCGGGACTGTTGGCAATGCCGACATGCAGCGCGACCGGCGCGCGCACCACCAGCGGACTGCGGCGGTCGTCGGCGAGCGCGCCGATCTGCGGCAGATCCGCGCCGAGCGACGTCAGGACCAGCGCGCTCTGGCCGCGGATGCCGTCGCTGCCCGGCGTCGCCAGCATCGCCGTGATGCCCGCTTCCGCTGCTTTGGCAAGCGCGGCCGCGGATGGATTGATGTGATCGGCGGCGCGGAGGTGCGGCCGCAGCAGCGTGTCGCGCTTCACGCGCTCGATGTCTTCGGTCGTTTGCGGATTGTCGGCGCGCGGAATCGCCGGCGCTTCGAGCCCGGCGCTGCTGCCCATGTCGATCAAGCCTGGATAGACCGTCAGTCCGTTGCCGGCAATCGTGATCGCGCCGGCGGGAACGCTGACATTGGCGCCGACCGCGGTGATCACGCCGCCGGAGAACACCACGGTGGCGTTATCGAGCGGCGCCGACGACACCGGCACCACGCGCGCGCCGGTAATCGCATAGGTGAAAGGAGCTTCCTGTTGCGAGAACAGCAGCGTCGGGGACGCGGAGATGCCGAATGCGCACAAGACGAGGACGCGTAGCACTGCCTTCATCGCGCGCCTCCCGGCCGTGAAGCGAACCGTTCGTAGAGCTCGGTGTGTTTGCTCTTCATGCCCACGCTGCGGCCGTTGATGAAGACGTGCGTGAACTGCGTCTTCAGCTCCATGGGATC
>DASUSZ010000089.1:0-3614 GCA_036374815.1 Vicinamibacterales bacterium
GGGTCTTGTCGAAGAAGCGGCCGTAGCCGCCTCGCAGCAGCGTTCGACCTTCGCCGAAGCTGTAGGCGAAGCCGAGCCGTGGCGCCAGGTTGTTCTTGTCGACCGGCCAGTCGTCGGCGGCGGCGAACAACGGGTTGTCGATCTCCGGCATCCGGACATTTTCAACGTCGTAGCGCAGGCCGAGCGTCAGCGTCAGATGATCGCCCAGCTTCCACTTGTCCTGCGCGAACGCGCCGAACGAGCGGTTCCTGTTGGTGCTGCTGCTTTCGCCAGGCACGCGAATTCTGACGCGATCGGGATAGGTGCGAAAGTCAGCGGCATCGAACGGACCGTTGCTCTGGCTGAACCCAAACGTCGCGTTGAGGTTGCCCTGGTTGCTGTTGACCGATTGCGAGTGCTGCCACTGCACGCCGAACTTGATGTCGTGATCGCCGCCCCGGCCCGGCACGAACCACGAGAAGGTGTCCTCGATCTGATACGCGTCGTTGACGCGCGATTGCGCCACATCGCTCTGCTGCGCGGTAAACGTCTGAAAGTCAAGCGTCGGCTGGCAGGCGGCCTGGTTGCGGCCGGAATTGAAGCACGGGTTCGCGAACGCGACGTCCTCCTGCGTCCACGCCACCCGCAGGGTATTGAGTCGCGTGTTCCCCATCACCGAGTTCAGCGTGCCGACCACGGTCTGATCGACGTCGAACTCCTCGCGCGCGGCGTCCAGCGTCACGGCGCCGATCAACTGGTTCAGCTGCGGCGACGATTCGCGCAGCCAGCGCACGCCCCACGTATTGGCGGCGTTGACCTGGTGATCGGCGCGCACGACCGTGTTCCACACGCGCGTCTGCTCGGTGGTCGTGGCGTTGAATTCCGGCCGGGCGGGAATGTTGACGGTGACACCTTCATCGATGCGCACCCGCTCCAGGCTGAAGAAGAAGTGCGCGCGGTCCCGCGCGATCGGGCCGCCAATCGTCCCGCCGAACTGCTGTTGCGAGGTGTCGGGCTTCGCGAGATCGTTCAGCTCCGCGAAGTAGTTCCGCTCCGTCAGCGCAGCGTCCTGGAAATAGCCGAACGCGCTGCCACGAAACGCATTGGTGCCCTGCTTGGTGACGGCGTTAATCACCGCGCCGGTGGTCCGCCCGAATTCGGCGTCGAACTGGTTGGTGATGACCTGGAACTCCTGCACCGCCTCGATCGCCGTGCGCGCCTGCGTTCCCGCGCGCTGCCCGATCACGTCATCGTTGTTGTTGGCGCCGTCGAGCATGTAATTGTTGTTGCGCGGGTCCTGGCCGTTGACGGTGATCGAGTCACTGCCGAACGATTCGGTGCTGATTGACGGCACGACGCCGGGCAGGATGCCGATGACGCCGACGAAATTGCGGTTCACCGAGGGCAGGCCGGTGAGCTCCCTCGATGTGACCATGCCGCCAACCTCCTTGGAGGTGAGATCGATCGTGGAGCTCGTGCCCGTCACGGTGATGCTTTCGGTGAGCGCGCCGATTTCCAGGGTGAGATCGACCGAGGCGGTGCGGCCGATCTCGAGGCGGACGTCGCGCCGGGTCGAGCGCTTGAACCCCGCGAGCTCCGCGTTGATTTCGTAGTTGCCCGGCACGAGGCCGCTGATGAAATAGGTACCGTCTGCGTTGCTGATGGTTTCGCGGAAGGTGCCCGTGTCCTGGTTGCGAACCACCACCGTGACGCCGGGCAGCGCGCCACCCTGCGCGTCGCGCAACGTCCCTCGCAATTCCGTGGTCCCTTGCTGCGCATGAGCGAGGGCCGGCGCCAGCAGGGACAGCATTACTATGACCGACTTCACCGTTCGCAGCATGGGACCTCCAATCGTCATCCGCCGGCTGCAAGCCATGTGCCTCACCGAACGCCGGTGATCCCGGCCGGCGGCGATCGACCTGCCGATGCGACGGCGGTATTTCGCGAGTGTGGCGAGATGTCGCCATTCAACCTGCCACCTGATTGCCGCTGCATCGCCGACCGATGAACAAGGGTTTGCGATGATCAACAGCCTGGGCCGAGACTCGATCAAGATCGGACCGGGACCGACAGCAGCGCGGTGGCGGCTGCCATCGGTCCTCGCGGTATTGGCCTGGCTCGAACATGAACGCCGAGCCCGGCGAGATGCCGGCCAGCCGACGTCGCGCCCTAGAAACGCACCTGGACGCCGAGCCGAATGACCCGCGGCGCAACGATGCCGCTGATCGTGTTCGCGTTCGACGCCGCCTGATTGCGGTTGATCGCAAGGACGGTGTTGGCGTTGGTCAGATTGAAAATCTCGAACGTCGGCGTCACCGAGCGAGCACCGAAACGCACGACCTTGTCGATGCGGAAGTCGATCATGTGCAGGTTGTCGAGACGCAGCTCGCCGAGGCGGTCGAGCAGCACTTCGTCGCGGCCAGCCCCGTTGGCGCGATTCGGCGTCTGGATGAACTGAGGGAATGGATAGCCCTGCCTGCCGTTGTAGAAACCGGCGACGTTGACATCGCCCGGCAAGGTGTAACGGCCGCTTAGCTTCAGCAACCAGCGCGAATTCGTGAAGATGTCGCCGACGCCGCTGCCGCCGCTTTCCGGCGCGTACTGCGCGCCGTGCTCCTGTTCAACGTTGGTCGGATCTTCGTAAGCATTCGGCGAATCCCAGTAATCGCGCGCGTCGTTGAGCGCCAGGCTGGCATTCATCTGCCAGCGGTTCGCGTAGCGCCGCTGGAACGTCAGCTCGACGCCGTTGAAGTTGCGATAGCGGTCGGGCACGTTGGTAAAGATGTTCGTCGATGGAATGCGCACCGTCGGTTCGAAGTAGGTCACCGCTTCGCAGCGCGCGTCACTCGCGCAGGTGCCTGGCGTGAAGGTGACCGCACGATAGTCGGCGCTCGTGAAATCGCGGAGGAAGTTGCCGGCGGCATCGGCGACGAACCGATCGTTCCAGCGGAACTGGTCGTAGCGGCGCCAGATGTAATTCGCGCCGACCGCCATCGTCGAATTCAACTGCCGATCGAAGCCGGCAATGAACTCGCGCGTGCGATCGTTTTTGACATCGGGATCGACGAGCGTCGGCGAGGTCGTCGCTGTCGGGGCGTCGGGATTGTAGGCCGTGCTCTTGCTCAGGAACGACCCTGACGTGTCGACCTCGCCGGGCTGCACGAAGCCGTCGGCGTTCGCGTCGGCCCATGGATATCGCACGAACACCGCCCCCGTCGCGGCCAATTGGCCCGACAGCTCACCGGGGCCCATCTGGCCGTAGTAAGTGGAGTACGACGCCGACAGGATGTTCTGGCCGTCGCCGGTCATGTCATACGTCAGCCCGAGGCGGGGCGAGAAATCGGTCCACACTACGCCGGCGTCGGCGCCGGGAAAATTGATCGCCGGCATCAACTGCGGGAAGAGCGGATTCGCGGGTACTTCCGCGGCCACCGACGTGTCGTCCTGGCGATCGACACGGAAGCCGAGGTTCAGCGTCAGCCGTTTGCGCGTGTAAGTGTCCTGCAGATAGAACGCGTGCGTATCGAGGTGGGACACAGCGTTGCCGTCCCGATAGATATCGGCGGAGTCAGGAACCCCGCGGCTGTACCGGGCCACCACAAACCCGCCACGATGATTAAGGCTCGTCGAGTGCG
>DASUSZ010000090.1:0-14417 GCA_036374815.1 Vicinamibacterales bacterium
CGACGTCATCTCGTCGATCTCCGGCATGTTGGCGCGGGCGCCGTCGATCGAAGACGCGAACACCGACGTCGGTTCCGCGCCGAACATCAGCCGGGCGGTGTTGATGCAGTAGACGCCGAGATCGTAGAGCGTGCCGCCGCCGAGCTCGCGCTTGGTGCGGATGCCGCCCGGCTTTGCGTGCATCGAGAACGACGAGCTGAAGTAGCGCGGCTCGCCGATCTTGCCGGAGCGGACGATGTCGAGCACTTCGAGGAACAGCGGCTCGAAGTGCAGGCGGTAGGCGGTCATGATCTTGATGTCGCCCTGCTTGGCCGCCTTGATCATGCGGTGGCATGCCTCCTGCGTCACCGCGAGCGGTTTCTCACATAACACGTGCTTGCCGGCCTTGGCGGCGCGGACCACGTAATCCTCGTGCTCGGAGTTGGGCGTGCAGATGTAGACGGCGTCCACTTCCTGCAGGACGCGCTCGTAGTCGTCGTACGTCGCGCGCACCGGAATCCGGTACTTGTCGCCGATCTCGTTGAGCTTCTCGACGCTGCCGCTCACGATAGCGTGGAGGGAGGAGTTACGCCGTGCGTGTGCGAACGACGGCAGCACCGCGGCCTGTGCGATGTAGCCAAGGCCAACGACTGCGTAACGAACCTTCGACTGAGCCATTTTCGAACCCCCGCAAGAAACGGTGCAAGCGACGTACCAGAGGTGATCAGATCCGCTTGAGCTTCCGAGCGAAGGTCTTCAGATCGGCGACAAATTCCTTGCGCGCTCGAGCTCGAGCGGCAGAGTCCGGCGCGCGGAGGATGGATGAGGGATGCACCGTAAGCGAGACCAGCGGCGCGAGCGTGGAGGGAAAGAACTTGCCGCGGTCGCGTGTGACTTTCGCGGCAGATCCGAGCAGCGTTGACGCCGCCGTGGCCCCGAGCGCGACGATCATTGCGGGCTGCACCGCTTCGATCTCTTCATCGAGCCACAACCGGCACGCCAGCACCTGTTCGCGATTCGGTTTCTCGTGAATGCGGCGCTTGCCCTGCGGCTTCCATTTGAAATGTTTGACCGCGTTAGTCAGAAAAACCTCTGCCGGATCGAGACCTGCTTCTTCGAGCGCCGCGCGCAGCAGCTGTCCCGCGGGACCGACGAATGGCTCGCCGGCGATGTCTTCCTGATCGCCCGGCTGCTCGCCGACGAGCATCAGACGTGCGTTTGTGGGTCCTTCACCGAACACCGTCTGGGTGGCGCGCTTCCATAGATCACACCTTCGGCATCTCTCTGCCTTCTCTCTCGCGAGCGTGAGCTGGCGCTTCTTCGCCATCGTTGTTCACGGCCGCTGCAAGAAGTCCACCAAGGCGCGAACTTCCCGATCTCACTGCTGAGCGGCACGCGCCGGCTGCTAATAGAATCAGGTCGTGTTTTCGAGAGCAGAGCTGGCCAGGGATTTCGCGGCGCTGGGCGTCGGCGCGGGTGACACCGTCATGGTCCACGCGTCGGTGCGCGCGGTCGGCACCATCGCCGGCGGCCCCGACCAGATTCATCTCGCCATCAAGGATGCGCTCACCGATCGCGGCACGATGATGATGTATGCGAGCTGCCCCGATTACTACGACGAGGTCGGGCGCGGCTGCCATCCTGGATCGACCGAGCTCGAGATCCTCGAGAAGCTGCCGCCGTTCGACGCCAAGACGGCGCGCGCCGCGCGCGACAACGGCACGCTCGTCGAGTTCTTCCGCAGCTATCCGGGCACCATGGTCAACAACCATCCGGCGCGCTTCGCGGTGTGGGGCGCGCAGGCCGAATACCTGATCTCGACGCAGCCGTGGGACTACGCCTTCGGGCGCGGTTCCGCCCTCGAGCGCTTCGTCGCGCTCGACGGCAAGATCCTGCTGATAGGCTGCGACCACGACAACGTCACGTTCCTGCATTACGTGGAGCACGTGCTCGACGCGCCGGGAATGCGCACCGCGGTCTTCGAAGTGCCGTGGCTCGAAAACGGTGAGCGCGTGTGGAAAGAGATGAAGGAGATCGATACCAGCGGAGCCGGCGCGCATCCGAACTGGCCCGACCGGTTCTTCTCGCACATCGTCAACGGCTATCTCGCGAGCACGCACAACCGCGGCGGCCGCGTCGGCCACGCGCATTGCTTTTTGCTCGATGCGAAGGGGTTGCTGACCTACGCGCTCGAGGAAATGCGCGCGGTGGCGCTGAAGACGTC
Organism: Vicinamibacterales bacterium; assembly: GCA_036374815.1. GTDB lineage: Bacteria > Acidobacteriota > Vicinamibacteria > Vicinamibacterales > UBA2999 > 12-FULL-67-14b. The sequence goes on from DASUSZ010000090.1 coordinate 2,204, forward strand.
GTAGAGGCCGACCTTCAAGTCCGCCTGCCGCCCGCAAACTTTTCGGCCCCGGCTTCCGTCCAAGTGATTACCAAGAATATCTGGGTATGCTGACCGATGCCGCCGACCACTGCCAAGACGCCTAACGCGCTCCTCCACGGGGCGTTGGATGCCTTGATCCTCAAGACGCTGACCCGTGGCCCGAGTCACGGTTACGCCATCGCCAGGTTCATCGAAGAGACGACCGGCGACGCGTTCCTGATCGAAGACGGCTCGCTCTATCCGGCGCTCTACCGGCTCGAGCGCAAGGGGTGGGTCGAAGCGGAATGGGGCACCTCGGAGCTCGGCCGCCGCGCGAAGTTGTACCGGCTGACCGCTGCGGGGCGTGAGCAGCTCGCCGCTGAGATGGCGACGTGGAAAAAATTTGCGACCGGTGTCACGAAGGTGTTCGCGACATGAAGCGGTCGCTGCGCTCGTGGCTGTGGCGGGTGCCGCTCGAGCAGGAGTTCGACGAGGAGATTGCGCTGCATCTCGAGATGCGCACGCGCGAGCTCATCGACGCCGGCATGGACCCGGCCGACGCGCGCGCCGCGGCGATCAGGAAGATGGGCAACGTGCGCAGCCTCAAGCGCGAATGTGTCGGCCTTGGCAGAAAGCGAGATCGCGAGATGCAAGTGACGCTGTTCCTCGAAGAGTTGCGCGACGACATCAAGTTCGCGTTCCGCCAGCTCGCCGGCGCGCCGGCCTTCACGCTGGTGGCGGTGCTGACGCTCGCGCTCGGCATCGGCGCCAACAGCGCGATCTTCGCGCTGGTCGACGCCACGCTGCTGCGGCCGCTGCCGTATCCGAATCCCGATCGCCTCGTGACGATTTGGGAGAAGTCGCCGGCGACCGCGAGAGGGTTTGCGTCGCCGCCGAACATGCTCGACTGGAATTCGCGGAGCCGCACCTTTGAAAAGATCGCCGGCTTCACGCCGAGCGTCGGCAACATGGTGCTGGCCAAACCGGACGGCACCGCCGAAACCGTGTCGCGCCAGTGGGTGACCGCGGGAATCTTCGACGTGCTTGGCGTGCCGATGATCCAGGGCCGCGCGTTCACCGCCGAAGAAGAGCAGAAGCGCGCGCGGGCCGTGGTGTTCAGCGAAGGCCTGTGGGAGACGCGCTTCAATCGCGATCCGGGCATCATCGGCAAGGACGTCAAGCTCGACGGCGAGCTCTGGACAGTCGTCGGCGTCGCCCCCAGGCACTTCGAGATTCTCGGCAAGACCAGCATGTGGGCGATGCGCCCGTTCGTGAACCTTCCGCCGCGCGCCCGCGCCTCGTATCAACTGCAGGTCGTTGGACGCATGAAGCCTGGCGTGGCGGTCGCGGCGGCCGAATCGGATCTCGCCGCGGTGGCCGACGGCCTGTCGCGGGAGTTTCCGGAATTCAACAAAGATCGCGGCGTGGCGCTCGAGCCGATGCACGACACCATGGTCGGCAGCGATCTCAAGACCACTTCGATGCTGTTCCTCGGCGTGGTCGGCTTCGTGCTGCTGATTTGCTGCGCGAACGTGGCGAACCTGCTGCTCGCGCGCGCGACCGCGCGGTCGAGAGAGCTGGCCGTGCGTTCGGCGCTCGGCGCCGGGCGGCGGCGGATCATCCGCCAGCTTCTTACCGAGAGCGTCGTGCTCGCGGTGATTGGCGGCGCGCTCGGCGTTGGCGTTGGTGCGATGATTCTGCGCGTCGCGCCTGTGCTGATTCCGGATGGTCTGCTCCCGGGCACCGTCACCTTGCAGTTCGACATGCGCGTCGTCGCATTCTGCGCGCTCACGGCGCTCGTCGTTGGCGTGTTGTTCGGCATCGCGCCGGCATTCCAGGCGACCGCGGGTGCGCCAACCGAAGCAATGGGCGCCGACACCCGCACGACCACCGGAGGTGGCGGACGCATCCGCAGCCTGCTGGTGGTTGGCGAGGTCGCAACGGCTGTTTTGCTGCTGTTTGGCGCGGGCCTGTTGCTGCGCACGTTAATCGCTGTCGAATCCTTCGATCGAGGCTTCAGGGCCGAAAGCGTGTTGACGATGCTCGTCGATCCGTTGGGGTCGACGTATCCCACGCCCGAAACGCTCCGGCAGTTTCTGGCGCGCGTCGAAGCCGACACGCGCGCGTTGCCGGGCGTGCAGGACGTTGCGTGGAGCAGCGCGGTGCCGCTCGGCGAATCGATTTTCGGCGAATACCCGTTCACGTATGACGTCGTTGGCGACGCCCCCGTCGAGGCGTCGCGCAAGCCGACGACGAATTATCAAATCGTGAGCGCATCATATTTTTCGACGCTCGATCTGCCGATCGTCGCGGGCCGCAACTTCGATGCGCGCGACACGCCGACAAGCCCGCGCGTGGCCATCGTCAACGAAGCGTTTGCCAAGACGCTCGGCGGCCGCACTCCGATCGGCATGCAGCTGTCGGTCGCACCCGCGGACGCCGCACCAACCGTCAAACCCACCATCGTTGAAATCGTCGGCGTGGCAAAGCAGGTAAAACAGCGTCCCGACGAAACCAGCGATTTCGTCCAGCTGTACGCGCCGCTCGGGCAGGACCTGGTTGGCGACATCATCCTGATGGTCAGGTCGCAGGGAGATCGCGCGTCGGCGCTCGCGCCTTCGATCCGCGCGGCGATCGCCAACATCGATCGCTCACAGACGACCGGTGTCGCCAGCGTGACGACGCTCGAAGATGTGGAGTGGGCCGCAACCGGACGTCATCGCTTCCGGGCCGTGATGGTGTCGTCATTCGCGGGCCTGGCGGTGATTCTCGCCATGGTCGGCGTGTTCGGCATCCTCGCCTATTCGGTGCAGCAGCGCATGCGGGACTTCGGTGTGCGGCGCGCGCTCGGCGCCAGCACCGCGGACGTGATGCGGCTCGTCGTCGGCGGCGCGGCGAAGGTCGTCGCGACCGGCGCGATCATCGGGTTAATCCTGTCCGCTGCGTTCGCGCGCCTGATCTCGACGATGCTGTTCGGCGTGCAGCCGCTCGATTTCGTGACCTTTGCGCTGGTGACGATGGTGCTGGTGATACTGGCGGCGCTGTCGATCGCCGGCCCCGCGATGCGGGCGGCGCGGATCGATCCGGCGCAGGCGCTCCGCTTGAAATAGCGGAGCGACGACCGCATTAGCGAATTCCCGGATGCGGGATTTTCCGGGCCTCGCTGAGCTCCGGCCGGAACGCATCTTGCTCCCTTGGGTGGCTGATCGGCCGATTGATGGCGGATCGCAACTAAAGGGGTTTGGCAATGAGAAGAAGTTTGCAAGCGATGACCTGCGTGGCGCTGCTGGTGGGCATTACCGCCTGCGCGCAGACGGCGCGCGGTGTCGTGCAGGATACGAAGGACAACGCGTCGGCCGTTCGCGGCGCGGTTGAGACGGTTGACGTGAAGACGGCGATTATCGCCGACAAGACGATCGATTCGGGCGCCATCGACGTCGACACCTACCAGGACAAGAAGGTGGTCGTGCTGCGCGGCTCGGTGCCGACCGAAGCGCAGAAGCAGAAGGCCGAGCGCATCGCCAAGGAAAACGCGTCGAGCTACACCATCGACAACCAGCTGGCGGTCGTCCCGAAGCAGTAGCGGATCGGCTTCGCCAGGAATATCAGTCCTGGCGAAGCGTCCGCATTGGATCGAGGCGCGCCGCCCGTGCGGCGGGAATCGCGGCGGCGAGCAGGCACGCGGCGACGATCACGAGCATGCCGCCGGCATAGGCGATCGGATCGGCAACGTGAACGATCGGGCCGATGAAGGCGCCGAGGTCCGATGCCAGCAGTACCGCGGCGAGCGCCGCGACCAGCCCGGCGCCTCCGATGAGCCCGTACAACACCGGCCGCGTGGTCTGCAGCAGAATCAATTGCGTCACGTTGCGCGACGAAGCGCCGAGCGCCATCCGCACGCCGATCTCCTTCGTGCGCTGCTCGACCAGATACGACAACACGCTGAACAGTCCGGACACCGTCAGCAGCAACGCGAGCAATCCGAGCACGAGCGCCACCCAGAAGGCGATGTCGAGGAAAAACTGCTCGAGCCTCGCCACGGTCCTCATCGTCACGATCATGCCCATGTTCGGATCGATCCTGGTGAGCCCGTCGAGAAGCTTCTGACGCGCCAGGTCGGGATCGCCTGTCACGCGCGCCATCAGCGACGTCTTTGGCACGTCGGGACTCGTCGGCACGAAAACCGCCGCATCCCTGCGGTCACCGAATCGGAAGCCGGTGACGTCGCGCGACACGCCGACGACCGTCACCACGCGCGACTCGCCGAGGATCGAACCATCGCGCGACTCGGTTCCGGTGCCTGCGTCCGGCTCGAGGCGGAACGTCGCGCCGATTGCATCACGATCGGGCCACAACATGCGCGCCGTCGATTCGGAAACGATCACGACGGCATCTTCGTCGCGCTCGGCGGGCGCGAACGTTCGCCCGCGCACGATTGGAATTCCCATCACCTCGAAGTACGCGCCTGACACGAACTTGTAGGGCACGCTCTTCTTGCCGCTGTTTGTCTCGGCGAACCCTGGGCGCTGGTCCAGCATGCTGGGCCTGATGCCGGCAAAGCCGGTGATGGTGGGTTCAGCCGCGATCGCGTGCAGCAGCGCCGCGCGCTTCGGCTCATTGGCGATGTCGATCATGATGGTGTCGGCGGTGCGGAACCCGGGATCGAACTCCGAAGAGGCGAGCGAGCTGCGCAGGAAGATCGCGGAGCAGATCAATAGAAGCGCCGAGGCAAACACCTGCATGCCGATCAACGCATTGCGGGCGCGCCCGGGCCGTGCCTGCGGCATCAGCTCACCGCGCAGCGTCCGCACGGGATCGATTCGCGTCGCCTGCAGCGCCGGCAGCAGTGCGAATAACGCAGTGGCAGCGACCGCGGCGACGACGAGAAACACCGCGACGCGCCAGTCGCCGGCCGGCACGTTGAGGTTGATGTCGCCGATATCCGCGGGCATCACGCTCGTGATCCAGTAGACGGTTCCCTCGAGCGCAATCCTCGACACGAAGTAACCGCCGACAGCGGCCGCCAGCGCCAGCAGCAGGCTCTCGGTGAGCAACTGACGGATGATTCGCCGCCGCGATCCGCCGAGCGAGAGCCGGATGCCGATTTCACGCTGACGCGCTACGCCGCGCGCCAGCAGCAGGTTCGCCACGTTCGCGCAGCCGATCATCAGGATCAATCCAAACGCGAGGAACAGCGGCGCGAACACCGCGATCGCCTCCATTGGCTGCGGGATGGTGCCGCGCCGAGGCACCAGGTTGATGTTCGACTCCCGGCGATCGGCGCCGGCCGCCTGGTTCGCATCCCACGCCGCCAGCTGCGCGAGCGCGCTCGCCGGCGTCACGCCCGGTCTCAGGCGTCCGACGATGTCGACGCCGGTTTGATGTTCGCGGCCGCGCAGGTCCGGGCGGAACTGCGCGATCTGGGAGAGCGGCGCCCACACATCCGGACCGCTCACTTCGAGTCCGCGGAATCCCGCGGGCATCACGCCGACGATCTCGAACGGGACGCCGTTCACGAGCACCGTGCGGCCGAGTACGTGGGGGTCGCGATCGAAGCGGCGCCTCCAACCCTTGTCGCTGAGCACGATCACCGGGTTCCCCCCGGCACGGTTGTCGAACGGCGTCAATGCGCGGCCCATTCTCGGGGTGACGCGCACGACCTCGAAGAAATTGTCCGTGACCAGCACCACCGCCATCACCCTGCCGTCAACGCGAATGTCGACGTCCGGCACCGCACCGTAGGCATCGGTGAAGACGCTGGTTTCCCGCCGCATCGCCTCGAAGCGATCGAGCGGGAACAGCGCTTTCACGTCATCGGCCAGGCGCGGCCGCTCCACGGCATACATCTCCGAAATGTCCGGCACGATGTCGACGCGGAACAGGTAGGTATTGAGGATGCTGAACAGGACGGCGACGACGCCGAGGCCGATTGCGACCGTCACCACGATCGTCGCCGCCGCCAGCGGCGCTCGCGCGAAGGTCTTCAGCGCGAACGCAAGATCACGCATCGTCGAATCCATCCGCATGGCCATTCCTTCCACATACGAGTTAACGAGACGGGGAGTTTCGTTGACGGCATCAGCTTTGTAACATAAAGTTGATGGCGGCGCGGGAGTAAATCAGTGGCGAAGAAGTGGAACAAGACCGAGGTCCTGGTTGGGCTGGTGGTGCTCGGGATCGGCGCGGTGATTCTGGGAGTGGCCGGTTTATGGATCTACGTCAGCGCGACGGCGATTCCGCTGCATCCGACTGCGCAGGATGTGCGATCCGAATCGCAAGCCGCGCCGGGAGAAAACTGGGCAGAGGCCGCCGAGCGGGCGCGGCAAATCGTTCGCGCCGGCGTGAGCGAGCAGAACCTGCCCGGCGTTTCGGTCGCCGTCGGCATCGGCGACGAGATCGTATGGGCCGAGGGGTTCGGCTTCGCCGACATCGGCCAGAAATCTCCGGTCACCCCCGCCACGAAGTTCAGGATCGGCACGCTGTCGATTCCGCTCACGGCCGCGGGCGCGGGACTGCTGATCGAGAAGCAGCTGTTGAATCTCGACGAGAAGATTCAGGCGTACGTGCCTGAGTTCCAGGAACAGCGATGGCCCGTGACAGTGCGACAGCTGATGGCCCACACGGCGGGCATCGGCAACGACAGCGGCGACGAAGGCCCGTTGTTCGGCCAGCACTGCGATCGCCCGGTCGAGGCACTGCCGTTCATTGACGGGCGCGAGCTGCGCTTCGAGCCGGGCACCCAGTACAGCTATTCACGTTTCAGCTACATCCTGATCAGCGCCGCGATCGAAAGCGCCGGCGACGACCCCTTCCTGGCGTTCATGCAGAAGCACGTTTTCGATCCGCTCGGCATGAACGACACGCTGCCCGACTCGATCACCGACGCGATTCCGAACCGCGCCACGTCATACTTTCCGCGGTTCGCCGCGGATCCAAAGTACGGTCCGGACGTGATGCGCGAGCTCGATCTCTCGTGCTACGCGGGTTCGAGCATCTTTCTGTCGACGGCGTCGGACCTGGCTCGCTTTGCGATGGCGTTGAACAATGGCAGGTTGTTGAAGCCTGCCACGGTGAAGCTGCTGCAAGACCCGCAGCGGCTGACGACCGGCGCCGAAACCGGCTACGGTCTTGGCTGGGATCTCGAGAACGTCACGCTCAACGGTCAACCGGTCACCATCGTCGGCCATGACGGCGACGCGCTTGGCGGCATCCTTGGATCGTTGATGGTGTTTCGCGATCGCGACATGGTGGTCGCGCTCATCTCCAACACCTCTTACGCGGATACACCGTCGCTCGCGCTGAAAGTTGCGGAGATCTTTGCGCCGCAAGACGCAACTCAGCGGTGACGCCTCGCGCCAACTGAGCCGCTCAAAGAAATGAGAAAAGCCGCCGGTTTTCAACACCGGCGAGGTACTTGCAATGCCTTCGGACAGGTTGTTGAGGTTCCGGCAGTCAGCCGGAAGCCTTTAGCGACGATGAGGGTGTTATGAGCCTGATACTGATTCTGATCATTCTGTTGATCCTGCTGGGCGGCGGCGGTTTTTACGCCGGCGGCCCGCGCGTGGGAATTTCCCTCGGCGGGATCATCCTGCTGATCATCATCTTCATGGCGGTGACCGGCCGGCTTTGACGCACGTGGTGGTCATCCCCCGCCCCTCGCGGGGGAGACGCTTTCCACTTTTCATCAGGGGACATCGAACACGACGACCTGGTTGTTGCCGAACATCGCGGCAAAGCGATTGCCGCCAAGCCACGTGAAGTGATCGACGCCGCTGAGGCCGGGCCGCCGGAACTTGTGGAGCGCAAGCTCTTCTCCACGCGCGCGCAGCACGAACATGTCTTTTGGGTCGTCGTACTTCTCGCCGTCCTTGAACTCGTCTTCGAACAGCGCGACGAAGCCGTCCGGAACCGTAACGGTCTTGAGCTTGCGTGTGCGTTGCAGGAGGTGCCGTACCGGCCGGCCCTCCCGGATCCAGTACAGACCCGTTTCCGGATCATGCACCGCGCCGTTCCACGGCAGGATGAGTCCTACTAGGACGCCCGCCGGGCCGACGTCGCCGACCTCGACGCCCTGCGCTTCTGGAAAATTCACGAGCGGCCGATGCTCTTTCCAGGCGCGCGCACCAGGGTCATAGGTGACCTGCGTGGCGTGACCGGAACTGCTGGTGATGTAGCCGATGGTTACCCGCAACCATCCTTTCGGGTCTGCGGCGACGTCGACATGGGGTAGATCGAAGGCAGGCGACTCGACCAGGGCTTCCGTGCGCTCTCCGCCGATTCGCGTGAGCCCGAGCGAGAAGCCGCTGCCGCCGAGATACGCGCGCGGGGTATCGCGGACGACATCAGGTGGATCGGTGGTGAAGCGGTAGGGAAGCTCGCGCGCGGGAGTGCGATTGAATCGGCGTGCTACCGCTGTGCCGGGATCGTCGAGCGAGCCGCTCGGCGGCAGCATCACGGCGCGATCGCCGTCGATACGGAATTCGATCAGCCGGCCATCGACGCCGTCCTCTTCCCACCACGCGGTGCCGCGGCGATTGCGATCCATTTGCACGCCGGCGGTGCCGGTGGCGACGCGCAGACCGAGCGGAGGCTCCGCGCGAATTGTCTGACCCGGCGGAGCGACGAGCGGAATCGTCGTTGGTGTGGCCGCGCCGGCAAGGTCGTCGAAGCGGATCAGCACGGCGCCGCGATTTCCCAACCTGTCGAGCTCGAGCCGGTACAGGGTGCCGTCGCCAAGCAGGTGCGCAGCGCCGGTGTCGGTGTCGTCTCTCTGCAGATCGACGACCCGCGCCGCCGCCAGCGGCGCCGCATCCTCGCGCCGCAGCGAGCCGTCGAGCGGCATGCGGTGAATGTCGACGGCCGGTTGGACGGGTGCGGGGTCGAGCCCGCGAACGACGTCGGCAACCCTGGAACAACCGGCGAGCGCCGACAACAACAGCAGGCATGCAACCGATCGGGTCATGCCCCGGTTATCGGCCGAACCGGGCTGTGAGTTACGACCGTCCTGCTATTCCTGCCGCAGCGTTTTCATCGGATCGACCTTCGCGGCCCGGCTTGCCGGTATCCACGCTGCCAGCAGGCACGCGGCAACAATCACCGCGAGACTCGACACATACGCCACGGGATCGGTCACGTGCACGATCGACGACAGCATGCCGCCGACCTCGGTCGTGAGCATGAACGTGGCCAGCGAGGCGGCGAGCGCGGCGCCCCCCAGCAAACCGAGCACGACGGGCGTGGTGGTTTGCCTCAGCATCAAGTGCGTGACCTTCTGAGCGGAAGCGCCCAGCGCAATGCGCACGCCAATTTCCCTGGTGCGCTGCTCGACCAGGTACGACAGCACGCTGAACAGGCCCGACACGGTCAGCAGCAGCGCGAGCGCGCCGAGCGCCATCGATACGCCAAACGCCAGGCTCAGCAGGAATCCTTCCATCCTGGCGACGGACCGCAGCGTGCTGATCATGCCCATGTTCGGATCGATCAAGGTGAGCCGCTCGAGCAGACCCTGCCGCGCCAGATCGGCGTCGCCCTGGACGCGCGCGAGCAGGCCGGTCTTTGGCGCGTCGAGCGTGGTCGGCAGGAAAATGCCGTCGGCTTTCACGTCGGTGATGCGAAAGCCGGGAATGCTTTTGGAGACGCCGACGACCGTCAGCGTGCGCGGCGTCAGGGACGTATCGCCTTCAGCGCCGGGCTCCATGTTGAGGAAAGCGCTGCCTTGCGGAACCGTCAGATCCCGCTCGATTCTGAACGTTTCGCCGATGGCATCGCGATTGGGCCACAAGGTGCGTGCAATCGATTCGGACACGATCGCGACGGGATGCTGATCGCCTTCCGCGGCCGTGAACGCGCGCCCGCGCACGATCGGAATGCCGAGCAGCTCGAAATAGCTGGCGGAGACGTACTTGTAAGGAAGCGAAACCTTCCCGGCGCCGGCGTCCGCGAAGGCGCGCGGCGCCATGGCCAGGAACGGCGGCCGGACGCCGGCCACTGCCGTCACCACGGGATCGCCGGTCAGCGCCGGCATCATCGCGGCCTTTGTGTTGTCGTTGAGCGCGTCGATCAACAGCGTGTCGGCAGTCCGGAATCCTGGGTTGAATTGCGCGGAGGACAGCGAGCTGCGCAGGAAGATGGCGGAGCAGATCAGCAGCAGCGCCGATGCGAAGACCTGCACGCCGATCAGGATGTTGCGCGCGCGGCCCGGCTTCGCGTCCTTGACCAGCTCGCCGCGCAGCGTCCGCACCGGCTCGACGCGCGTCGCCTGCAGCGCCGGCATCAGCGCGAAGAACGCGGTGGCGGCGATCGCCGACAGCACGAGGAACACGGCCACGCGCCAGTCCGCCGCGGGCACGCCGACGTTGATGTCGCCCAGGTCCATCGGCATCGTGCGCATCATCCATGACACGCCTTGCTCGAGGGCCACGCGCGATACGAGGTAGCCGCCGCCGGCGGCCGCGAGCGCCAGCAGCACGCTTTCGGTCAGCAGCTGCCGGACGATGCGCGCGCGCGACGCGCCGATCGACAGGCGAATGCCGATTTCCTTCTGGCGCGCGACGCCGCGGGCCAGCAGCAGGTTGGCGACGTTGGCGCAGCCGATCAACAGGATCAGTCCGAACGCGAAGAACAGCGGCGTGAACATCGCGGCGACTTCCAGCGACGGCGGCACGGTGCCGCGCTGCGGCGTCAACTGAATGCTCATCGTCCGATCGGCGGCGTCCGAACGGTTCGCGTCCCATGCCGCGAGTTGCGCGCGGGCGCTCTCCATCGACACACCGGGCTTCAGCCGGCCGACGATTTCCACGCCGACCTTGTCTTCGTTGCCGCGGGCCTCGGGCAGGAAATCACCGATGCGGGCGAGCGGCGCCCAGCCGTCCGGCGCCATCACCTCGAGGCCGCGGAAGCCCGGCGGCATGACGCCGACGATTTCGTACGGCGCGCCGCTGACGAGCACGGTGCGTCCAACCACGTTTGGATCGCGTTTGAACTGACGCTCCCAGCCAAGGTTGCTCAGCACCAGCACCGGCTGGCCGCCGGCGCGATCGTCGTCTGCCGCCGCCAGCGCGCGTCCCAGCACGGGGCTCATGTTCACAACCTGGAAGAAGCCGGCGGAGACGAGGTTGATCGACATCATCCGCCCGTCGACGCGCAGGTCGACGTCGTTCAGCTTCGCGTAGGCGTCGGTGAAGACGTTGGTGTCCGATCGCAAGGCTTCGAAGGTTGGACGCGTGAACTGGCCGCCGTTCGCCTGTTGCGGGCGCTCCACGGCATAGATCTCGTTGACGTCCGGCACCGTGTCGGTCCTGAAGATCAGCACGTTCATCACCGTGAAGACGACGCCGACGACGCCGAGCCCGATCGCGACGGTCGCGACGATGGTGAAGGCGGACAGCGGCGCGCGCTTGAACGTGCGCAGTGCGTATTGCAGGTCGCCGATGGTGTTGTCGATGAACGCGGTGCCGCGCTCGTCCCGGCATTCGTCGGCGGCGACGGTGATCGAGCCGAACCGCGCCCGCGCCCTCATGCGTGCGTCCTCCGGGCTCATGCCCTCGTCGATCAACTTGCGGGTCTCGCGCTCGATGTGGAACTCGAGCTCCTCGCGGAGCTCGCGCTCGGCGCGATTGCGCAGGAAGAGGGAGCGGGCGCGCAGTTTGAGGTCTCGAAGATTCATGGGTTACGCCAGTTTCATGACGCGGCTGATCGCGTTCTGCATGCGATCCCACTCGCGCGTTTCAATCGACAGCTGCTTCCGCCCCGACGCGGTGAGCGTGTAGTACTTGGCGCGGCGGCCAAGCTCCGACACCTTCCACTCGGCCTCGATCCAGCCGCTGTGCTCGAGGCGATGCAGGGCGGGGTAGAGCGAGCCCTGGTTGATCTGCAGCACGTCCTCAGAGATTTGCTGGATGCGCTCGGAGATCGCCCAACCGTGGAGTGCGTCCTTCTGTAAAGTGCGAAGGATCAGCAGATCCAGCGTTCCTGGAAGAAGGTCAGGGGTGCGAGGGGCCATTGGTGTCGATAGACGACACCAAGGACGCGAAAGTTCGCTGTCCTCTTGGTTGCGACCTGAGGTGTAGACTTGCCGTCATGAGAAGGCTGTTGACCCACACCCTCATAATCGGCTCGATGCTTGGCGCCTGGGCGTTTGCCGAGCAAACCACTCCGGAGCAGCGATCGCGCGCACTCGAAGTCAAGGAACTGGCGGTGCCGTTCAAGGGCATCA
>DASUSZ010000091.1:0-3676 GCA_036374815.1 Vicinamibacterales bacterium
GCGTTCATAGCCTTTGAAGCTCAATCTGAATCTCGTCTTGCTGGCCTGCTGGCCTGATGGCCCGCTGGCCTGCTGCTCGAGCTCTTTCATGAAGCCATCGACATCGAAGCCGACCGGCAGCCGCCACGCGAATTGTCCGTCGACGGTGTCGTGCATCTCTTCGTTGGTCGCGGTGATGAAGCGGCGCAGGCTCGGGCTCAGCTGATCGAACACCTTGTCCTTGCCTTCGTTCAGCCTCGCCGCGTGCGCGGTCACCCAGTTCCAAAGGTCGACGACCACCGCGGCGACGCTCGCATCAGGGCCGGCGGTGTGCGCCATCGGCTGAGCGGCGGTGAAGTCCATCAGCAGGCGGCCCTTGTAGCCGAGCGTGACGCGATTCCAGTGGCTTGGCTCGCCGATGATGCACGCGGCTGGCAGCGGCCCGTTGGTGCCGTTGAATCGCGATGCGATGAACCGCGCGCCTTTGCTGGTGGCGGCTTCCTCTTCAACGGCGCCGACAACGACGATATGGAGCGCGGCGGCTTTGGCCGCCGCCGATCCGAATCGTGCCGCGCCGGCAACGAACGTGGCGAGCGGCCCTTTGGCATCCACGCTGCCGCGGCCGTACAGCAAGCCGTCCTCGATGCGCACGGCGATGTTGCCGGGGACCGTGTCGATGTGGCCAAGGAGGACGATCGTCCGTGATGCGCTCGGATCGCCCAGTTCGCCAACCGCGTTCCCCGCATCGTCCACGTACGCGCGATCGAATCCGGCGCCGCGCATCTGCGCCGTGAGCCAGGCGGACGCGACCGATTCCTGCCGCGACAGCGACGGGATCTCGACGAGTCCGCGGACCAACTCGACGGCGGCGTCCTGATTCATCAGGCTGTCAATTCCTTGATCGCCTTGGCGATCGCCTGCACGCCGATGTCGATCTCCTTTTCGCTGATCACGAGCGGCGGCAGCAGCCGCAGCACCGTCGGCCCGGCCGGAAGCGCGATCACGCCGTGATTCATCATCAGGCTTTTCAGCACCGGCGCGACCTTGCTGCGGAGCTCGACGGCGATCATCAAGCCGAGGCCGCGGATATCGCGGACCATCTCCACGCCTTCGAGCGCGCCACGCAGTTGATTGCGCAGGTTCGCGCCCAGCATCCCGCTGCGCTTGATCAGCCCTTCGTCCTTGTAGGCCGCGAGCGCGGCCAGCCCCGCCGCGCAGGCGAGCGGCGAACCGCCGAACGTGCTGCCGTGCGCGCCGGGCGTCAGCACTTCGCGGATCGCTTTCGTGTACGCGAACGCGCCCATCGGGAATCCGCCGCCGAGGCCTTTGGCCAGGCACATGATGTCGGGCTCGATGCCGGCGTGCTCGATCGCGAACCATTTGCCGGTGCGGCCGAAACCGGTCTGGATCTCGTCGACGATCAACACGGCGCCGCGCTCCTTGCAGACGCGTTGCGCGGTCTTCAGGAAGTCGGGCGTGCCGATGTTGACGCCGCTCTCGCCCTGCACGACCTCGAGCACGACCGCGGCGGTCTGATCGGTGACCGCCTTGTCGAGCGCCGCCGCGTCGTTGAATTGCACGTGCGTCGTTTCGAACAGCGGCCCGAACCCTTCGCGGTACTTCGGCTCCCACGTCACCGACAATGCGCCCATCGTCCGGCCGTGGAATCCTTTCGTCGCGGCGACGAACGCGGCTCGTTTGGTGAACAAACGCGCGAACTTCAGCGCGCCGTCCATTGCTTCCGCGCCGCTGTTCGCAAGGAAGACGTTGCCGAGATGTTTCGGCAGCACGTCGACGAGCGCTTTCGCAAACTCCGCGCGCTTGTCGTTGTAGAGATAGGAAGGGCAGAGCGTCAGCGTTTCCGCCTGCTCCTGGATCGCCGCCGTGACGCCTGGATGGCAATGCCCAAGCATCGCGACGCCCTGTGCGGAGCCGAGATCGAGATACTTGTTGCCGTCCTCGTCGAAGAGCCAGCAGCCCTCACCGCGCGTGATGACAACTTCGCCTCGCCGGGCAGTTGTGCCGCCGAGGATCTGCTCTTCGACTTTTGCGTGCTTCAATTTAGCCAATGTGGGTCCCTGCGCCGGCCAGGGCTTTTGAGATCGGCGCCTCAACACGGCCATCGCCGAAGATCACCTTGCCGACGCCTTCGCCGATTGCCTCGACGGCACCCATGACTTTCTTCTTCATCCGCCCTTCGGCGAATGCCATGAACTTGTCGGCCTGGCCCTTGGGAATCTGCGCGATCAACGTCGATTCGTCGGGGAAGTTCTTGAGCAACCCGACTTGATCGGTGAGGATGACGAGCGCTTCGGCGTTGAATGCTCCGGCCACCATGGCGGCGGCGCGATCGCCATCCACGTTGATCGCTTCGCCGGCCGTCGAGGATCCCGGCGGCGTCAGGACGGGGAAGTAGCCGCCGCCGATCAGCAGCTTCAACAGATCGACGTTGACACGCTCGACCGTGCCGGTCCAGTCATCGCGCAGCACCATGCGGCGGCCGTCGACGCGGATGCGCAGCGTGTCCTTGCGCGTGCCTTCGAAGACGCGGCCGTCGAGACCCGACAGGCCGACGGCGTTGATGCCCCTGGTCTGCAGCTTCTCGACCCACATCTTGTTCAACTGGCCGCAGTAGACCATCTCGAAGATCTCCAGCGTCCGTCGATCCGTGCGCCGGCTGACGTGTCCCGTTTCGCTCGTCACAAACTGCGGCGGATGGCCAAGGGCTTCGGCAACGGCGTTCGTTGTTTGCGCGCCGCCGTGCACGAGCAACAGCTCTGTGCCCTTGGCGCGTAATGCCGCGATGTCCGCTACGACCGCGTCGATATTTAGAGAGGTTCCCCCACCGACCTTAACGACAATCACTTCCAGACCTCAGGATCTCAAGACCTCAAGACCTAAATCGGGTGAAGACCGGGAAACTCGAGACCGAGCGTTTCCTCCCAGCCCATCATGATGTTTGCGCATTGCACCGCGGTGCCCGCGGCGCCTTTCATCAGGTTATCGATCGCGCACAGGCAAACGACGCGATTCGTTTTCGGATCGAATTCGAACCCGACGTCCGCGTAGTTGCTGCCGGAGAGGATCTTCGGCTCGGGGTAGCGATACAGCCCGGTCTTTTCCTTGACGATGCGGACAAACGGCTCGTTGTTGTACGTCTCGCGGAACGCCTTCCACAGCTCTTTCTCTTGCGTGCCCGGCTTGACGAACACGTGCGCGGTCGCCAGCACGCCGCGGACGTTGTCGACCGCGGTGGCGCTGAGATGCACGTCGGTGACGACGTTCTTCAGCCGCAGCGCCTGTAACACTTCGGCGGTGTGGCGATGGCCGGTGGGCGCGAAGCTGCGCATCACGCCGGCGCGTTCCGGGTGATGCGTCGAGTCGGCCGACGCGGCGCCGCCTTCGCTGCTGCCGACTTTCACTTCGCACACGATGCCGCGTGCCGCGTCGATCAATCCGGCGTTAGCCAACGGCCAAATCGCCAGGGTCATCGCCGTCGCGTTGCAGCCGACGCCGCTGACATAGTTCGCCGTCTTCAGCCCGGCGCGGTGCAACTCCGGCAGCCCATAGACGAACTTCGACAGCCACGCCGGATTCGCGTGCGGCTTGCCGTACCACGTGTCGTAACCCGACGCATCGCGCAACCGGAAGTCGGCGCTGAGATCGACGATGCGATCGGCAAGTGACGCGAGTTGAT
>DASUSZ010000092.1:0-34186 GCA_036374815.1 Vicinamibacterales bacterium
ATCCGGGTAATACGCCAGCGAGGTATTGAAGCCATCGATGCCGCCGCCATGCACGATCAAACGCCGGCCCTTCTGCGTCTGGGAGACGACGCCCAACGCGTAGTCATCCTTGAATGGCGTCGTCATTCGATCGAGCGACGCCTTCGAGATCACCCTGCCGGCAAAGAGCGCCTGCTGCCACTTCAACAGATCGCGCGTGGTTGAATACAGCGCGCCGGCGGCGTGCGGCACCGACATGTGAATGTAGCCGGCGTTGCGATATCCGTTCGGCGTCCGGATGTAGCCGCTCGCGCGCCGCTTGATGATCTCGAGGTTAGAGTCGTAGCCGGAGTCGTTCATGCCGAGGGGCGTGAAGATGTTGTCGGCGAGGAACTTTTCGTAGCTCTGACCGCTGACCTTCTCGATGATCGCGCCAAGCACGACGTAACCGGAATTGCTGTAGCTGTATTTCTCGCCCGGACCGAACTCGAGAGCGCGGTCCTTGACCGCCGCGTAGGCGCTTTCGGCGGAGCGCGCGCTCAACTTGATCGTCGCGTAATCGGCAAGCGCCGTAAAGTTGGGAATACCGGCGGTGTGCGTCAGCAGGTTGAAGACACGCACGCGGTCCCACGCCATCGGCGCGTCAGGCAGATAGGTTTTCACCGGATCGTCGAGCTTCAGCTTGCCGCGTTCCTCGAGCAGCAGGATGGCGGCGGCGGTGAACTGCTTGGTGATCGAGCCGAGGCGGAACTTCGTGTCGGGCGTGTTCGGCACATCCAATTCGAGATTGGCCATGCCGTAGGCCTTGTCGAGCACGATCGCGCCATCCCTGGCGGCGAGCACGGTGCCCATGAACGTGCCGGAAGCCACGTGCGTCTGGATGACCTGCTCCATCCGCGCGACATCCTGCGCGCGCGCGGATACCGCGACGAACAGCAGAACGACGGCGATGCGGAGAGTCTTGACGGTGATAGCCATAGGCCGAGATTATCCTCGATGAATCTGTCAGCTTTTCAGGGCAGCCAGCACTCGGGCGGGCGTGAACGGCACGCGCCGCATGCGGACGCCCGTCGCATCGAACACCGCGTTGGCCACCGCCGCGAGCATCGGCTTGCAGACGGTTTCGCCCGCGCCGTAATGACGCAGGTCAGGGCGATCCGGTTTCGGATCGCCGTTGACGTGGACGATGTCGATGCGCTCGGGCACATCGGCATGCGTCATCGTCGGCGCGGTGACCCAGTCGACGGTCAGCATCTTCGCGGTGTCGAAGCGCGATTCCTCCTGCAGCGCGCGGCTGACCGAATGCAGCAAGCCACCCTCGAGCGTGCGCGTCAGCGCTTCGGGATTGATCACCAGGCCGCAGTCGTGCGCGCACGCGATGCGCTTGACCCACACGCGTCCGGTCCGGCGATTCACTTCGACTTCGACCATTTCCACGGCAACCGTCTCGCTGCGATACGCATAAGCAACGCCGCGGCCGATCGCGACATCGCCGCTGGTGCGAGCGCGCGGCGAGGGCCGCGCCTCCCAACCGAATTTTTCCGCAACGGCCTTGAGGCAGGCGATCGATCGCGCGCGCTTGAAGCCCGCGTCTTCGGCGCCCCTCTCGAGCAGCGCCATGCGGAAGGCGACCGGATCGGCCTGCGCTGCCGCGGCGAGCTCGTCGATGAAACTCTCCGATGCAAACGTGACTTGCGGCCCGTCGGGATCGCGCAGGTTGCCCATGCGGATCGGCGATTCCCACGCCAGCGGCATCGGCACCACGCTGCCGGCCATGCGGCGATTGGCGATCCCGTACTTGTCGGATGGGAACGACGCGCGGCCGCGCGAAGGTTGCGCCTTGCGCCGGCCCATCAACTGCGAGATCAGCACCGTGTCGTGTTCGTTGTAGCCGACATGATTGAAATCGGCGGCGCGTGCCTCGTAGTCGAGCGCGGTCAACTGTCCGCTCGCATCGAGCGCGCCCCGCATGCTGATCGCATAGGCGGGGCCCTTGGTGTCCCACGCGGTTTCTTCCTGCCGCGTCCACTGCATCCGGACCGGGCGGCCCAGCTCGGTCGCGAGGAATGCCGCTTCGAACCCGGCGTCTTCCGCCGCGGTGCGGCCGTAGGCCTGCGGCCCCTGCATCCACACCACGCGCACCCGCTCGCGCGGGAGGTTGAGAAACTGCGCCACGCCGTTGCGCATCCCGTACGACTTCATGTCGTTCGAGTAGATCGTGAGCTGTCCGTTCGACGGATCGGCAAGCGCGTGCGCCGGGCCGATCGCGGTGTGTCCCTGGAACGGCACGTCGTAGTTCGCTTCGAGAATCGTCGCCGCGCCGTTCATCGCCGCTGCAACGTCGCCAACGATCGTGGGCTCGCCAACCGAAGACGGCGTCGCCGAGCGCATGTAGCTGAAGAGATCTTCTGACGCTGGGAATGGTGCGGTTGCCGGCGGCGTCCATTCGACCTTGAGCTGCCGCGCCGCGCGGATCGCCTGTTCTTCGCGCTCGCATACCACCGCGACGTAATTGCCGCGGCTGACGACCGTGACGAAGCCGGGAATGTTCTTCACCGACGATTCGTCGATCGCCTTCAGCGTGGCGCCGGCGACCGGCGGCCGCACGTTGCGGGCGTGCAGCATGCCCGGCACTTTCATGTCGACCGCCCAGCGCTGCGTGCCGTCGACCTTCGCCGGGATGTCGTCGCGGCGCGGCGACAGGCCGACGTTCTTCATCGCCTGCACCGGCTTGAGCGGCGCCTTGCCGGTAGTGGCGTCGATGTTGCGGCCGCTCAGCGTGACGTTGAACTTCTTGCCGCCGATCAGCTCGCCGTAGGTGATCTCTTTTTCCGCGGTGTCACCATTGTTCGTCGAGATCACGCCGTCGCTGACGCGCAGATTGCTGACCGGGACGGCGAAATGCGCCGCAGCCATCTCGAGCAGCACGCGCCGCGCTTCCGCCGCGACGCGCCGCATCGGGTAACCGTCGGTCTGCAGCGCATCCGAACCGCCGGAACCGCCTTGATCGACCGTGATGTCGGTGCTGCCCATCACGCACGTCGTGTTCTCGAACTTGATATCGAGCTCGTCGGACATGATCTGCCGGAACGCGGTGCCGGTGCCCTGGCCGAGATCGGTCTTGCCGACGAAGAACGTCGCGGTGTTGTCGGGGCGGATGACGATCCACGAATCGAGTTTCAGGAAGTCGATGTCCGGATATGGTCCTGGCGCCGCTGCTTGCGCACCAATCCCGGCGAGCGCGCTGACTTGTTCAAGCGAGAGCGCCACTCCTCCCGACACGAAGAGGAATCCCGACGAGCGAAGAAAGTCCCGTCTGGTTTCCATTACGCCATCCTCTTGGCAGCAAGCTTGACCGCTGCGTTGATGCGGTAATAGGTCATGCATCGGCAGAGCGCGCCTTTCATCCCCTCGCGAATCTGCGCGTCGGTGGGATTCGGCGTCTTGTCGAGCAGCGCTTTCGCGGTCAGCATCTGGCCGTTCTGGCAGAAGCCGCACGCCGGCACCTGCTCGTCGATCCATGCCTGTTGAATCGGATGCAGCTCGCCGTTCTTCGACAGGCCCTCGAGCGTGGTGATCTCGACGTTCTGGACCTGCGACACCGGCCGGATGCACGAGCGCACCGCTTCGCCCTTGATCAGCACGGTGCAGGCGCCGCATTGCCCGAGGCCGCAGCCGAAGCGCGGGCCGGCGAGATCGAGATCGTTGCGAAGCACGTAGAGAAGCGGCGTCGACGGTTCCACATCAACCGTGTGCCGCTTCCCGTTGACGAGAAGATTGATGGCGGCCATGGGCCGCGATTATACGCCCTAGAACCGTCGCAAGTAGGACGCCTTCAGGAACAGGCCGCGATTGATCATCAGGAATCGATCGCGCGGATCGATCGGCAGCACGCCGCCGGGGACCGGCTCGACCGATCCAAATCCTTTCTCGAACAGCGATCCGTAGCCGACGTGAAACACCGTGCCTGGCACGAATTCGTACGACGCGAGGAAGTCCGTGAGGACGCGATCCTGCGAGCTGTCGTACTGCGCAAGCAGCCTGACGAGGAAGTGCTTGTCGAATTGATACGTCGTCCTCGAGTTGAGGATGTTGACCGTATACATTTCGACGCCCGTCTCGGGACGCCAGAAACGCTGGCGGTTGAAGTCGACATCCTGGGTCAGATGCTGGTTCGGCTGGAACGTCGCGTTGGCGCCAATGCTCCGCGAACGGCCCTGGAACGGATCGGTCTCGTCGTAAAAGATCGACGGACCGTGCCGGTAATTGCCGCCGACGCCCAGCCAGCGCAGGGCCTGGATATTGCCGAAGATGTTGACGTCGCTGCCGACGCGGTACTCGGTGCCCAGCCACGACTCGTGGCCGCGTCCATGCGACACATTCAGGAATCCCTGGCGCGTCACGTTGAGGCGAATGCCGGTGTGGAGAAAGTCCTCGCGGCCGTCCTGGACGCGATCGGCTCCGATCTTCGCGAAGTACCACGGGTGGAGCCGCTGCAGCCACCGCGACTTCGGATAAAAGCTGAGATCGGTGAACTGCCAGACGCCGGTGAAGCCGGTGCGGTTGTAGAACGCCGTATCCATCACGAAATCGGCGTCGTAGTGCTCGGCCTGGGTGATGCTCACCCATCGGCGCGTCTCGTAGCTATAGGTGACCTGCGCGGCATTGCCAGATTGGTCGGCGTCAACACGGTCGGTCGTGCGCGAACTGAGGAACGTCGCCGACAACTGATGCGCGCTCGAGGGGCGAATCGAAAGGTCGCCGCCCGCGACGATGTTCTGGCGGCCGTTGTGCGCCGTGTGCGTCAGGATGCCGCCAACGTAGTCGGAACGCTGCAACCCATGCGAGACGCGCGCGACCGTTGTCACCTTGTTGGCAACGTCGATCGGCTCGCCTTCGATCGAGAAGGGCGGCACCGGGCTGTCGTCCACCGCGTTCAGCACCCCGAACGCCGTCCTGCCGATCGTGCCCGTGAGCTTCGTCCCGAAGATCGGATCGACAATGCGCCGCGTGTGAACGGCGGTGCGCATGTTGCCGTCGCCGCCGGTACCCGCGATGTTGAACAGGCCCATCCCTTCCATGAAGAACGGCCGCTTCTCGGAAAAGAACACCGGGAAGCGCTGATTGACCTGGATCTGGAACGCGTCGCTCTCGACCTGGCTGAAGTCTGGATTGATCGTGCCGTCGAGCGTGATGCCCGAGGTGATGCCGATCTTGCCGCTGCCGCCGAAGTTGTACTTGTCCTCGGCGGCGCTCCATGATCTCGACGTCTCGCGCTGCTGGTTGATTCCGTAGGTCACGCTCGGCAGCAGCTCGACGAGCCGGCGCGGCTTGAGGTTGCTGAAGATCAACCGCGACGGCCGATCGAACACCCATTGCCCCGGCAGCATTTCCGGCCAGGCGTACGAGTAACCGATGCGGCTCACCTTGCGGAACATGACAAGGTTCATGTTGACTTCGTCGCCGCCCGAGAAGCGCAACGTCTGCAACGGAATCTGGACTTCGACCACGTAGCCGTCGGCGGTTTTCTTCGCGCCGCTGAACCACACCATGTCGGCATCGAACTGCTCGCCCGATGCTGACGTGTTGAGCGCGTCCATCTGGCTGGCGCTTGGATTCGAGAACAGGTGATACGCCGCCTGGCCGGTGGCGGCCGAGTCCAGGCTGATGGCGATCCAGTCGTCGCTGAACGACGAATCGCGCCTGGCCACGTTGCTGCGGATCTTGTCCGGCTCGTTATCGAAGCAGTGGAAGGCGAAGTAGACGTTGCGGTCGTCGTAGGCAATGCGGACGTCGGTCTTGTAGATGTCCGGCATGTCGTCGCCGCGGTTGGGGTTGTAGGACTTCCACTGCCCCGTCGGCATCGGCGCCACCTGTGCCCACGCCGCGTCATCGAGCACGCCGTCGATCTTGGGCGGCTGCGCTACCCGCGTGACGCGATATTCACCCTGCGTCTGTGCAAAGGCATTTGAACCCAGGCAACAAACGAGCAGACCTGCGGCGATCACTGTCCTCATCAGGGGGTTTGACGTGGCGACGCGGGAATCGGTTGCGTTGCGCGGTCCCGCCTGAAGGCGGACCCTCACAGATCGTCTTGATTACGCTCGCATTGCGCGCTCATGAACGAGCTTCAGCGCTTGCCATCCGGCAGAGATAGCGCCTTCTTGCCAGTCGGGCTCCGAGTGAGGCGTCACCGCGGCAGATCCGATCAGGATGCGGTTGTCGACCTTCGACAGCTTGGCGCGCCGCTCGGGATTGCGGCCGCTCGCGTAGCCGCCTTCGTTGTACTTCACCCGCCGCCACCACACTGCATACGCGCTCTCGAACTCGGCGCGGATTTGCGGATGGACCTTGCTGGCGTGCGTCAGCACGTGCTCGACGCGCGCGGCGATCGGTTGATCCATCAGGTTGCCGATCGGCCCGTTCGCATACAGCCCGAGCAGCACGCCCTTCTTCGTGAAGTAGTCGTTCGAGGGATACGAGAACTCGCCGAGCGGCAGATTCGAATACAGGTGGCCGCCGAAGATGTGATCGTCCTCCTCCCAGAAACGCCGCTTCATCTGCAGGCCCAGCTTCGCGCTGTTGCTGTAGGTGACGTCTTTGACCGCCGCCATCAACTCGGGCGAGATGTTGATGTCGAGCCGCGCCACCAGGTTGAGCGGCATGCACACCACGACGTAGTCGGCGCTGATCTCGACGGGCTTCTTCGACTTGGTATCGAGATAGGTAACCGTGACGCCGGTATCGCCCTGTATCACCTTCTGCACTTCGGCGTTGAACGTGATGCGCTGCGGATCCATCGCGCGCTGGAAGCCCTTCGCAATCTGATCCATGCCGCCGACCGGCTGGAACATCGGCGCCGCCGTCGTGCCCTCGACGGCAGGGACCGATCGGAGCCGGTTCGCGAACGGGCCGCGCAACAGCTCCATCAACGCATACGGATCGCCCTCGCCGCGATTCGCGAACGCGCGATACGTGCGCGTGTTGGTGTCGAGATAGCCCTGGCTCACCAGGTAGTTGCTGATGCGTTTCTGATCGTCGGCGGTCAGCGGCAGATCGAGCTTGCCCTGATCGAGGGCCTTCACGAACAGCTCGTTGATCTGGCCCGTCACGTCGGCCTTGATCTCGCGCAGCCGGATCTTCTTGTTCGACAGCGGGCCGGCGGAGCCCTCGAAATAGAAATAGTTGCCGTCCGATTCGTTCAGGAATACCTGCAACGGCACGTTCAGCTCGCGGCAATAGTTCAACACCGCTTCGTGCGAGTACGGAATGCGCCACGGGCCGGCGTTGATGTATTGCCCTTCGTCGAACGTGCACACCTGCCGCTCGCCGCCGACCTCGGTGTGCTCCATGCCGCGCTTCACGGCCCACTGCAATCCGCCGACGCGATCGCGCGCCTCGAGCAGCTGATAGTCGTAGCCGAGCTTGCCGAGTTCGTAGCCCACGACCATCCCCGACAAGCCGCCGCCAAGCACCAGCACCTTCGACCGCGCCGGCCGGCCCGACAGCTCCGGCTTCTGGCCGGCCGATCCGGCCATCAGATCCCACGACGTCATCGCGCTGAACACCAGCGAGGACCCGCCCACGGCTCCAAGCTGCTCGAGAAAGCGACGGCGCGTCAGAGAAGGAATTGTCGCCATAATTGATAGTACCCTTTTGCCCGAATGCGTGCCCGATGGCTGGAGTGGATCTGCACGGCGCTGCTGCTCGCTTTCGCCGGGTGGTACTGGCTGCAGTACTTCAATCGCTCCACCAACCTGCTCGACGAAGGATCGACCGCCGCGCAGGCCTTGCGCATCGTCAACGGCGAACTGATCTATCGCGACTTCTTCACCGTCGTCACGCCCGGCTCGTATTACACCGTCGCGTGGCTGTTTCAGATCTTCGGCGCCACGTTGATGGTGCTGCGATGGACGGCACTCGTCACCGGCCTGGCAATCGTCCTGATCACTTTGACGGTGGCGCGCCGCGTAATGGTTTGGCCGTTCGCCGCTGCCGCCGGACTCTTGACCACGGTATGGGGGTGGTTTCTCGTCACTCCCAATTTCTATTCCCTCGAAGCCGCGCTCTTGTCACTGATTGCACTCGCTTGCTACGTCCACGGTAAATCGGCCCGTTGGATGTTCGCCGCGGGGGTTGCCGCCGGACTGACCGCGATGGTGAAACAGAATGTCGGCGCCTACACCGCCGCCGGACTGTTGATCACCATCTGGGCGTCACGAATATTCGATGACGCGATCGACTGGCGCGGCCGTTTGAAGACGAGCGGCCAGCTCATCGCGGGGATTGCCTTCGTGGTCGTGCCGACGATCGCGTTCCTGATCGCCAAGGGCGCCGGCGCGTATCTGTACGAGAGCTGGGTGTATTACCCGATCGTCAAATACACCGAACGCTTCGCGCGCCCGTTTCCCGACTTCTTTCCTCTCGCCGAAAACGATCCGTTCGACCTGTGGACGAAGCTCGTCGTCTATCTTCCCGTCTTCGTGTATCCACTCGCATTGATTGCGATCGTGGTGTTGGCGCGCGCCTATCGGCGGCACGGCGATCGGGCAGCGAAGACGGAGGGACACGCGCTGCTGGCGATCACGCTGGTCGGCATGCTGACCCTGCTGCAGGCGTGGCCGCGCGCCGACGTGCCGCACATCCTGTTCGGATTGCAGCCGACCTTCA
Organism: Vicinamibacterales bacterium; assembly: GCA_036374815.1. Taxonomy (GTDB): domain Bacteria; phylum Acidobacteriota; class Vicinamibacteria; order Vicinamibacterales; family UBA2999; genus 12-FULL-67-14b. The sequence continues at coordinate 8,650 of DASUSZ010000092.1, forward strand.
TCGTGTTCGCGTACCTGCTCTTCTGCGCATGGCGAGTGCTGGCGAAGATTCCTGCACCCGGGGAGCAGGCTCGCCGGGCCATTGCTGCGGCCGTTCTGATCGTATCGCTGGTGCCTGCGGTGACGCTGTTGTGGAAGGGCTACAAAAGGACCGACTGGGAGTATCAGAACTACATCGTTGCGGTGCGCACTGAACGCGCCGCCGGCATTTTCACCGGCAGCCTCGAAGCGCAGCGCATCGACATCGTGGCCAAGTACATCGCCGAGCACACCGCGCCGGACGAGCCGATTTTCGTCGTGCCGTGGGCATCAGGATTTTATTTCCTCGCCAACCGGGCGAATCCGACGCGCACCGATTTCATGCTGTTCGAGGATTCCGAGGCGTACCCCTGCCTGCTGTCGCGCCTCGACGCGCGCGCGCCCAAGTACGTGATCTACGGCTACACGTGGGACGTCGACGAGAAACATTTCAGGGATTACGCGGCGCCGATCGATCGCTACATCCGCTCGCGCTACGCGATCGAATTCACGACGGATGGCTATGAGATCTGGCGGCGCCTCGACGAGGCGCCGCCAGCCGGTGATGCATTTCCCGAAGCCTGCCGGCCACGCCGGTTCAGGCTGCGCGATCTTACCGGGTAGAGCCGACGCGCAGGTTGTCCTTCACGCCCTTGACCCCGTCGGTGCTCTTCGCGATCGACACGGCCTTGGCCTTGGCTTCCGCGGTCTTCACGGTGCCGTTCAGCGTCACCATGTTGTTGTCGACGTCGACGTCGATGTCGCTGTCGTTCAACACGGTGTTCCAGTCGGCCATGTACTGCGCGTAGATCTTCGACTTGATCCAGCCGTCGTCGATGGCGCGGCCGGTCTTCTTCGCGGCGCTCGCCGTCTTGTCGCCGGCGCGCTCCATCTTGTCTTCGGTCTTGTCGGCGGCGCGTGCCGTCTTGTCGGCGGCGCGATCGGCGGCCCGGGCGGTCTTGTCGCCGGCGCGGTCCGCGGCTGCAACCGTCTTGTCCTGCGCGCGATCGACGCGGCCGCCGTCGCGGACGGCAGGACCAATCTTCAGCTGATCGACCACGTTCTTCACGCCGTCGTTGTTCTTCGCCGACGCGATGGCGCGGGCGCGCGCCGCTTCGCTCGGCACGGTGCCCTGAAGCGTGACGACGCCGTTCTTGACGTCGACGTCGATGTTGCTACCGCTCAGCACGTCCTCGTCGACGAACTCCGAGTGAATCTTCATCACCAGCCAGGCGTCCTTGACGGCGCTGACCTGTGCGAAGGCCGGCGCGGCAACCGCGACCGTAAGGGTGAGAACCGCGAGGGCGAAGATGCCCCGGGTACGACCAAATTTCGACATTGCAAAACTCCTCTAAAGCCCCGTCATTGGGACCTAGAGTCGTCAGTGCAAGCACAACGCCAAACCTTGCGAGCCCGGCAATTCGAAGGTAGCGTTACCCGATGCGTTACTCCGTTTCCCTGATCGCGGCGTTACTGACGGGCCTGATGGCGCTGGCAGCTCAACCTCAGCGGCCGGCCCTTAGCGGAACCGTCGTTGCCGTCAACCAGCAGTCCGACACGATCACGTTGATCGATTTGAAAACGATGCAGGCTTACCGGCACGTGCCGGTCGTCGCGGGCCCGCACGAAGCAGCGGTGTCCCCCGACGGACGTACGGTGGCGGTGACGAATTACAACAAGCAGGGCGCGGGGCAGCAGAAAACGCTCAGCATCATCGCGCTGCCCGGCGGCGACACGATCAAGACGATCGATCTCGGCGAATATCGCGCGCCGCACGACATCCGCTGGGTGGACGGCACGCGCGTCGTCACCACCGTCGAAGGCAGCCAGGCGCTGCTCGTCGTCAACATCACGTCAGGCCAAATCGAGCGCGTGTTCCGAACGGAGCAAGCCGTGTCGCACATGCTGGCGCTGTCGACGGATCGCTCGCGGCTCTATTGCTCGAACATGCGCAGCGGCAGCGTCAGCGCGTTTGATTTCAAGACCGGCGAGAAGATCAAGGACATCCAGACCGGCAAAGAGTGCGAAGGCGTCGGCGTCACGCCGGATGGGCGATGGGTGTGGGCGGGCAATCGAGCGGAGGACACGATCTCAATCATCGATACCAAGTCGCTCGAGGTCGTGAAGCGTATTCCATCGAAGGGGTTTCCCTACCGCGTTCAGTTCACGCCCGATGGAAAGTTCGCGTTGATCCCGCACGCGCAGGCGTCATCGCTGGTCGTGGCTGATGTGGCGAAGCAGGAGATCGTCAAGTCGATCAAGCTCGGGCTGACGAGGGCGGCCGAGCCGTCGACTGCCGGGGTGTTTCCGCACCCCGACAATCGCCATGCGTTCGTGACGGTTCGCAACGACAACTCGATGCTGGTGCTCGACCTCGTCACCGGCGAGACGCTCGGGCGCGTCGAGGTGCAATCGAGTCCCGACGGCGTCGCGTACTCGCCGGTTCAGCGATAAGTGCGTGCGTTCTTCGGCATCGCGGCAGCTATTTCCATCAAGCGGATGAACTCGGCGCGATAGCCTTCGGCGTCCTCGCCGCGGAACTTACGCGCCCGCGCGATTGCGGACGGCAGGCTCGCGTCGGCGGCATGTGGCGAGTTGCGCAGCACCATGCCGGCTTCCGCGACAGCTGATGCGAATCCGAGATTCGCGCCGATCGGCTGCGGGCGATCCGCAATCACCGCTGATGTCAGCCTGCTGACGTCGCCATCCGGCGCCTTGTAGCGCAGCTTCACGGTCAGTAATTCGCCGTCGTGCTTACCGGCAGGCGCCGGAGCTTTCTCCGCAGCCGGGGTCGACCCGTACTTCAACGGGTCCACGCTCGGGCGCGGCGGCTCGGCGCCGGCGGGCACAATCTCGTAGATTGCCGTCACCGAATGTCCCGCGCCGATTTCTCCGGCGTCCTTGCGATCGTCGTTGAAGTCCCTGTTCTTCAGGATGCGGTTTTCATAGCCGATCAAACGATAGGCGCTGACAGCGGCCGGATTGAACTCGACCTGGATCTTCACATCCTTCGCGATCGTGACCAGCGTGGCGCCCGCTTCCTTGACGAGCACGCGATGCGCCTCGTCGATCGAATCGAGATAGGAGTAGTTGCCGTTGCCCTTGTCAGCCAGCTTTTCCATCGTCGAGTCCTGCAGGTTGCCGGTGCCGACGCCAAGCACGGACAGGAACACGCCGCTCTCGCGTTCGTGCTCGATCAGGCGGACGAGCTCGCGCTGATCGACGACGCCGACGTTGAAGTCTCCGTCGGTCGCGAGAATGACGCGGTTGACGCCGTCCTTGATGAAGTTATCGCGCGCCAATTGATACGCCAGGCGAATGCCGGCGCCGCCGTTGGTCGATCCGCCTGCCTGCAGCCCGGCGATCGCGCGATCGATGCGCTCCTTGCGATCGCCGCTTGTCGCCGGCAGCACCAACCCGCTCGCGCCCGCATACACGACGATTGACACCCGATCCTGCGCGCGCAGCGTCGCGGCCAGCATCCGCATGCCGCTCTGCACGAGCGGCAGCTTGTTCGCGTCCATCATCGACCCCGACACATCGATCAGGAACACCAGGTTGCGCGGCGGCACCTTGCCCATGTCGATCTCTTTGCCCTGCAGCCCGATCAGCGCCAGCCGATGCTGACTGTTCCACGGCGCAACGGCGAGCTCGGTCGTGATCGAGAACGGTTGATCGCCGCGCGGCTGCGGATAGCTGTAGTGGAAGTAGTTGATCATCTCCTCGATGCGAATCGCTTCGGCCGGCGGCAATGAACCGCCGTTGAGGAAGCGCCGCATGTTGGCGTACGACGCGGTGTCGACGTCGATCGAGAACGTCGAGAGCGGATCGGCGGATACCGATCTGAACGGATTGTCGCCCGCATCGTCGTACGATTCGCGGTGCGGAGGCTGCGCGCGGTGGTAAGGATCGTAGTACGGCGGCTCATGAGCCACTCCGCCCGCCATCCCAGCGCCGTAGGCCGCGCCGCCCATCCTTACAGCGATTTCCGCGCCCATCGCCCTTGGCGCCGGCAGTGCGGCTGGCGGGGGCGGCGCTGACGGTGGTGGCGGTGGCGAGACCACCCGCGCACTTGCCGAATCGACGATCGGCGACGCGCCCGTGACTGTTACGGATTCTTCGAGCCCGCCGACGCGCAAGAGCGCCGATACTCGCAGCGTCTGCCCCGCGGTCACGTTGACGAGTTGCAGCGACATCTTGAAGCCGGCAAGCTCCGCCTGCACTCGATACGTGCCCGGCGGCACGCCAACGAAGCTGCACACACCACGCTGATCGGCAATGCATTTTCGGAATTCGGCCTGCGACTCGGCTCGCGCGATCATCACCGTCGCGCCTGGAACAGACGCACCCGATGCATTTTTCACATCGACGACGATCACCGCGCGGTCCTGTCGAGCGGCAACGAATGCCGTCGCAAGGCACACGAGGACTAGCAGCACCGGGACACGTGCACGCATATCCACCTCCAAAGGCAGGCGGGGCGTGTGATCGCAAAGCGCATGCCTCGCGTCTGCTGGCTGAATGCTTAGACACCGGGCGTGTTTGTTTGGCCGGGTGCGACGGAATGGATCGCCGCCGTGAGCAGATTTGGATCGCCTTCGGCCGTGAGACACTAGCGCGTCATGCGATTCCTCACCGCGTGCGTCCTCTCCGGCATCGCGGCACTTGCATTGACGGTGCAGGCGCAAGGCCGCACGTTCGATCTCGTGAACGCGGGCATCGACGACATCCAGGCGGCAGTCGATGCCGGCGCGCTGACCTACGAACGATTGGTGCGGATGTATCTCGATCGCATCGACGCGTTCGACCGGCGAGGCCCGCAGCTGCGCGCGATCATCGCCACCAATCCGCGCGCGGTTGAAATGGCGCGTGCCCTTGATGCGGAGCGCAAGCAACGCGGCCGCCGATCGCGGCTGCACGGCATCCCGATCGCCGTCAAAGACAACATCGACGCCGCCGGCATGCCGACCACCGGCGGCAACGCGACGTTTGCCGGCGCCTATCCGCCGCGCGATGCGACCGTCGTTCAGAAATTGCGCGAAGCGGGCGCGATCATCATCGCCAAGACCAATCTCGACGAGCTCGCCAGCGCGTCACGCGGCCTGAGCACCGTGGGCGGGCAGATACTGAATCCCTACGACCTCACGCGAAATCCCGGCGGCTCGAGCGGCGGCAGCGCCGTCGCCGTCGCCAGCGGCTTTGCGCCCATCAGCCTTGGCACCGAAACGGGATTCTCGATTCGCAGCCCCGCCAGCAACACGGGCGTCGCCGGCTTCGTGCCGACTCGCGGCTTGATCAGCCGCAGCGGCGTGATGCCGCTGTCGTTCACGCAGGATCGCGTCGGCGTGCATGCGCATTCGGTCGATGACATCGCGACGGTCGTGCAGACCATTCGCGGGTACGACGATGGCGATGCGGCGACCGAGCCGAGCTTGACGGTACCGCAGGCGCCGCTGCGGCCGCTCGGCGAGGCCAGGAACATGCGCGTCGGCGTGCTGATTGAAATGTTCCGCCAGGGCGAACGGTTCGCGGCGTTCAACACCGTCGTGCTCGCGCAACGCGCCGCGCTCGCCCGCGCCGGCATGGTCGTGATCGACGATCTCTCCACCGGCAGCAACGCGATCGCGCTGATGCCCGACTTGCGCCTCAACAGCTTCGAGCTGCGCACCGCGTTCGATGCCTACCTGCTGCGGCGCGGCCCGAACAGCCCGGTGAAAACGTTTGCCGAACTGGTGGCGGGCGGCAAGTATCTTCGCGGCGGTTCGCTCGAGCGGCGCATTCAAGAGACGATGCAGATCGGTGACCTGAAAACGAACGCCGATTATCAGCAGCGCTTGAAGACGCAAGCCTCGCTGCGCGCGCAGCTTGTAGCGCTGATCGACAAGCACCAGCTCGCCGCGCTGATGTATCCAGTGAAGTCGTTGCCGGCGCCGCCGATCGGCAGCTCGGACGACGGCGAGCGCGACAACAACCTCAGCGCGATCACGGGCCTGCCGGCCACCGTGTTGCCCGCGGCGTTCGACACCACCGGGTTGCCGATCGCCGTGGAATTTCTCGGCGCGCCCTTCTCGGAGGCGCGGCTGCTGGCCGTGGCGGCGGCGTATCAGAAGGTCAACCCCGTTCGCGTGGTGCCGCCATCGACCCCGGCCCGTCCCGGGGACGTCGTTCGTTATTGAATCAATCTTCCTGGCGGAACTGGACCGACTTGAAGCCGAGCCCCTGCAGGAGAGTAGTGAGCGTCGCGCGCGCGTTGGAGCTGGCAGCGATCAGGATGCCGCCGTCGATTGCCGCCTGCCGAATCTGCCGCTCGGCCTCGCGGCGCGCCGCTGATTCGAGATCGGGATCGGGACGCACCAGCAACCCGGTCTCTCGCGAATAGACACGCGTCTTCTCGTTGTCGATTCGTGTCGCGAACACGTCAGCGTCGGGTAGCTGCAACTCGATGCTTTCGCCGTTCACCTTGAGATTCGCCGGATCGAGCGCGGCGAGATCGATGCCCGCGGTCACTTCGCCGTGCACGATCAGCAGGATGCGATCGCCGGCAAGCATCCGCGGTAAATACGGCGAGTCCTGGCTGCCGCTGACAATTTTTTCGAGGGTGTAGACGACGGTCTGCAGCCGTTGCAGCTGCTGAATCTTCATCACCACCGACGGTTGACTCAGATCGAGCCGCGACCCCGGCCGCGACCACACGAGCCAGCCGACGACCACCGCGAGCACGCCGGCAATCAGGAAGCCGGCGGCGAACATCGCGATCAAGCTGAAGCCGCCGATCGGTCGTGGCGCCTGCGAGGTCATGCTCGCATCCTACCGCACACGTCGGGCTTGCGGGCTTGCGGGCTTGCGGGCTACGGGCTACGGGCTTACGGGGACGGGCTTGCGGGCTTACGGGCTTGGGGAAAGAAAAAATACAATTGAGAAACGTGACTCACGAAGATTTCATGCGGATGGCGTTAGAGCAAGCGCGTGCCGCGGGTGCGAACGGTGAAGTGCCTGTCGGTGCGGTCGCGGTGCTTGACGGCCGCGTCATTGGCGAAGGCTTCAACCAACCCATCTCGTCGAACGATCCAACCGCGCATGCGGAAATCGTTGCGCTTCGCGCGGCCGCGAGAACGGTTGGCAATTACCGGCTGACAAACGCAACGATGTACGTCACGGTCGAGCCGTGTTTGATGTGCGTTGGTGCGATGGTGCACGCGCGTATTGCAACGGTTGTATTCGGAGCGGCGGAGCCGAAGGCGGGCGCGCTCCAATCCATGACGCGCGCTCACGAGCTGTCTGGTTTGAACCATCGAATGGAGATCGTTGCCGGAGTGTTAGCCGCCGAAAGCAGAGCGCTGTTACAAGCCTTCTTTCAGGCGCGGCGCTGAGCGCCCCCGCAAGCCCCAAGCCCGCAAGCCCGTAAGCCCGAAGCCCGCAAGCCCGTAGCCCGCGGGCCCAAATCGCCGCTATGATGAGCATCACCGGGAGGAATCGATGGGCCGTTTTCGCTGGATCGCGCTTTGTTGTCTGTGTTGTCTCATAGCCGGCTCGACGCCGAGCTGGGCTCAAGAGAGTCACCTCGATACGCCAGGAGAAATTCCCAAGTACGTCCGCGATCCGATCCCGCTTTACACCACCGGCCTCGGGCCGTTCCACCGGCCGATTTCAACCAAGAACAAGGAAGCGCAGGCCTTCTTCGACCAGGGCTTCCAGATGATGTACGCGTTCGCGCGCATCGATGCGATCCGCTCGTTCCGAGAAGCGTGGAAGCGCGATCCCGAATGCGCGATCTGCTACTGGGGCGAAGGCTGGGCGTGGGGTTCGTACCTCAATGGCCCGATGTCCGCCGATCAGTCGCCGTTTGCCTACGCCGCGATGCAGAAGGCCGTCAGCCTGCGCGACAAGGCGTCGCCGAACGAGCGCGCCTTCATCGACGCGCTGACCGTCCGCTACGTCAAGGATTTCAAGGCCGACACGCGCAAGGAGCAGGACCAGGCCTACGCCGACGCGATGGCCAAGGTCGCGGCGCAGTTCCCGAAGGACCTCGAGGCGCTGACGCTCTACGCCGATGCGCTGTTCCTGCTCGAGCCGCGGCGCGGACGCCGCGATGTCAACGCGCCGAACATCAAGCGCCTGCACGGCGTGCTCGAAGCGGCGCTCAAGATCGACCCGAAGCATCCCGGCGCGTGCCACCTCTACGTGCACGCAACCGAATCGACGGTGCGCCCCGATCTCGCGGAGCATTGCGCGCAGTATCTCGGCAAGACCATTCCCGGCGCGAGCCACATCAACCACATGCCGTCGCACACGTGGAACGAAGTCGGCCGGTGGGGCGATTCGGTCGAAGCCAACACCGCGGCGTGGCATTCCGATCTGAAAGCGGATGCCGGCGAGGGCTTCGCAATCTATCCCGATCACAACCTGCACATGCTGCTCTACGCCGCGTCGATGGACGGCCAGGGCGCGCGCGCGATCCAGGCCGGCAAGGACTACGCCAAGCGCACCAGCGATGCGATGTACCACGCGCTGACGCTGGTGCGGTTCGGGCGCTTCGACGAGGTCGTCGAGCTTACCAAGCGGCCGGAGCGCGAGCTGCCCGCGGCGGCGTTCGACTTTTCGATGGGTTACGCGAAGCTGAAGCTCGGCGAGCCGGAATTCGCAAAGGCGTATCTCGCGAAGGTGAAGAAGGTCGCCGACACGTCGAAGGTCGAGTTCCGCGGCCACAGCGCCGCGCGGCTGATCGGCGTGCTCGCCAACATTCTCGACGGCGAGATTACGCGCGTCGGCGGCGACCTGCCGGGAGCGATCGCCAAGTTCGAACAGGCCGTGAAGCTCGACGACGAAATGGATTACGACGAGCCCGAGCCGCTGCCCTTCCCGGCCCGCCACTGGCTCGGCGCCGCGCTGATCGAAGCGAAGCGATTCGCTGACGCCGAGGCGGTTTATAAGAAGGATCTCGAACAGCATCCGCACAACGGCTGGTCGCTGCTCGGTTTGCAGCAGGCGCTGAAGGGTCAAGGCAAGACCGACCCCGCGGTTGATGCGGACCTCGCGAAGAGCTGGGCGCGGTCAGATACGTGGATACGGTCGTCGAGGTTTTGAGGTCTTGAGGTCTTGAGGTCTTGAGGGCTTGAGGCGGGCGTAGAATGGCCGGCATGCGAAACAGCATGCTGGCCATTTTCATTTTTGCGGGCATAACGCTGGCCGCGCAGCAGTGGCCGCACTACGCCGGCGATCAAGCTGCTAACCACTACTCCCCGCTCGATCAAATCACTGCCGCGAACGTGCACCGTCTCGCGATCGCGTGGGAGTGGAAGCCGAACGAAAAAATCCTGCCGCAGTTCGGCACGCGCCCAGGCGCGTTTCAAAATACGCCGCTGGTCATCGACGGCGTCATGTATCTCAGCACGCCGTACAACCAGGTCGCCGCGCTCGATCCGACCACCGGCAAGGAACTCTGGCGATACGATCCGAAGGCCTACGAAGACGGCCAGCCGCCCAACGGCCAGGGCTTTGCGCATCGCGGTGTGGCGGCGTGGCGAGATGGCGGCGAGCTGCGCATCTTTCTCAACTCGCGCTACAAGCTCATTCAGCTCGATGCGAAAACCGGGACGCCGGTCTCAACCTTCGGCACCAACGGCATTGTTGACCTCAGCGAAGGCCTGGTCTGGGCGATCAACAAGAAGCACTACACCAACACCTCGCCGCCGATCGTCTACAAGGATCTGATCATCGTCGGCAACGGCGTCGGCGATCGGCTGACCTACAAGAACGACCCGCCGGGTGACGTGCGCGCGTTCCATGCACGCACCGGCAAACTGGCCTGGAAGTTCAACACCATCCCGCAACGCGGTGAGTTCGGCAACAACACGTGGGACGGCGGCTCGTGGCAGTTCACCGGCCACACCAACGTGTGGGCGCCGATGAGCATCGACGAAGCGCGCGGCCTGCTCTACATGCCGGTCAGCACGCCGAGCAACGACTACTACGGCGGTCGACGGCCGGGCGCCAACCTGTTCGCGGAATCCATCGTGTGCCTCGACGCGAATACCGGCCGGCGCAAGTGGCACTTTCAAATCGTCCATCACGGCTTGTGGGATTACGACCCGGCGTCGGCGCCCAACCTCGTCACGATTACCGTGGACGGCAAGCGTATCGACGCCGTCGTCCAGCTCACCAAGCAAGGTTGGGCGTTCGTGTTCGATCGCGTGACGGGGCGGCCGGTTTGGCCGATCGAAGAACGGCCGGTGCCGCGCAGCGACGTGCCAGGCGAGGCGTCGTGGCCGACGCAACCGTTTCCGACGAAGCCGCCGGCATTCGAATCGCAGGGCGTCACGCTCGAAGACGCCTTCGACGCGACACCCGAGTTGAAGCAGAAAGCGCTCGCCGAGCTGAACAAGTATCAACTCGGTCCGATCTACACGCCGCCGTCATTGCGGGGTACCGTCGCCTTGCCGGGCGTCTGGGGCGGCGCCAACTGGGGCGGCGGCGCATTCGATCCCGCGAGCGGCCGCCTCTTCGTGAAGACCACGAGAAGCCCGGCGATCTTCAAGATGGAGCCGTTCAACAAGTCGGCGCAAGCCCAGGATCGCATCGACGAAGTGGACGCCGAATACATCCAACGCAGCCCGTCTTCCTTCGTCGACGGGGTGCCGATCCTGAAGCCGCCGTACGCGCACCTGGTCGCGCTCGATCTCAATCGCGGCGAGATCGCGTGGAAGGTGCCGTTCGGCGACGATCCGCAAGTACGCGCACTGCCGGCGTTGAAAGGCGTGGCCCTTCCCGATCGCCTTGGCGCCATCGGGCCGCCGGGCGCGATCGTGACGAAGGCGGGATTGATATTCGTCGGCGGCAACGACATGGCCCTCTCCGCCTTCGACGCCAAAGACGGCCGCGAGTTGTGGCGTTACGTCTTACCAAGGCAAGCGACGGCCACGCCGATGACGTACCTCGATGCCAGCGGACGGCAAGTGGTCGTGATCGCGACCGGCCGCGGCGAGGACACCGCGCTCGTCGCATTTCGATTGGAGGATCGGCCGTGATGGATCGCTACAGCAAAACCATGCTCACCGTGATCGCCGCCGCGCTCGTGTACCTCTGCGTGCTCATGACGCCGCTGCCCTCCGCGCACGCCCAGGGCACCAGGCGCGCCGGCGAGATGATCACGACGCCGATCGAGGCCGTGATCGTCGGCTGGAAGTCCAGCGACCCGCTGCCGATCACCTCCGCGCGGCCGCTGCCGGTGCAGACCGAGCGCAGCACCGGCACTGCCGATCGCGTCGTGATCGTCGGATGGGAAGAGAATGCCGCCCGCGATCGGACCACGGCATTGACGCCGATTATCAGCAGCCGCGGCCAGAACCTTCCCGTCACGCGTTGACCGCGTTGGCGTGGCCTTTGCTCAATGGTGAGCGGAGGAATCATGTCAACGCGAAGAACCGAACCAACGCACGAGGCCGATCAGGCACCGCGAGACGCGGCCGCGGGCACCGAAAGCCCGAGCGCCGATCGCATGCAGGGCGCGAACGGCCCGCTCCACCAGCCGGATCCGGACGACAACCCGGCAGGCGGCGATCAGGACATCGATACCGCCGGCACCGACGCCGACGATCAGAGCCCGACCAGGGCCATGGGTACGGGGATTGCTCCTCCTCGATCGAGAGGTTGAGCTCATGGCACACCAAGACCCAATTCCGGATCGTCAAGACACCAACGTGGAAGTCCCCGGCGACACCAACTCGGCCGATATCGTCGGACGCACTGGTGAACAGATGCCGAAGCAGAGCCACGACGGGCTCGAGTCAGAGGATCGCGAGCGCAACGCGAAGAGCACGCGCGTGAACGACGAAGATCAGGATCGCCTTCGCGACGATCCCCGCGACACCAGCGCCGGCCGGCACGATAACCCGCGCACCGGCCGTATTTCCGACTGGTAGACGTGGGCAGCGATCGAGTGGTCGTCCACCTGCCGCCGATGCCGCAGCCGAAGGATTTCGGCCTCGACTCGCAGGTCAAGAACGACTCGCCGGCAGCTGAGCGTTACTACAACGCGCTGAAAGTATGGGAGCGCGTGGTCAGCGACATCGCCAAGCGAATCGGTAAGAGGAAGTAGCAGTTTGCCTACAGTGGGCACGCAGCGACGCTCGGCTGAGCTGCGTGCCCCACGGCTTCGCCGGAAACCTAATCGGTACACCTTATGCAATCTCCACCAGCGGAGGGATTTCTATGTTTGCTCGCACTTTGGTGCTGACGTTTGGTTCACTGGCTCTCGTTTCGATGAGCCTTGTCTCGTCCCCCGTCGTCACCACGGTTGAGGCGCAGGTGAAGATGCGGTTTCAGGGCATGGACCGCAACAACGATGGCGTGATCACGCGCGAGGAATGGAAGGGCAGCCAGCGCGCGTTCGACAATCACGACTGGAACAACGACGGCCGCCTGTCGGGTGAGGAAGTTCGCCCCGGCGCGCAGCGCAACTCGCGCTGGGAAGAGGCCGATCACTCCGCCAACTGGCGCGAGCGCAACCTGTCGTGGACGCGCAGCGCCTTCACCAACCTCGATCACAACCGCGACAACCGCATTACGCCCAACGAGTGGCACTTCGACGTGGAGACGTTCCGCCGCGTCGACAGCAACCGCGACAACGCGCTCAACCTGACGGAGTTCCTGGGTGAGGGCGTTGACGATGTGCGCGGCACCGACTTCGACGATCTCGACTACAACAACGATGGTTGGGTGTCGAACGCCGAGTGGCTCGGCGGCACGAACGAGTTCCGCGCCCTCGATCGCAACCGCGACGGCCGGCTGAGCCGCTACGAAGTGGTCGGCTCGACGCCGAACTTCACGACCTACAACGAATTCCAGAACCTCGACTTCGATAAGGACGGCCGCCTGGAGCGCGCCGAATGGCATTGGTCGAACGCCAGCTTCAACCAGCGCGACACCAATCGCGACGGCGTCCTGACCGCGCAGGAATTCGAAGTCAGCGGCGGCGCGCCGGGCACGATTGGCGCGATTGGCACGCAGCAGGTTTCGGCTGAATCGGTTCGCGTCAATTCGCAGATGCGCTGGACCGACACGGGCATCATCGTCCGCGCCGGCGATGTGATCCGCGTCCAGTCGAGCGGCCAGGTGCAGCTCAGCGACAACTCGAGCGACATGGCCGGCGTGGCCGGTTCGGTCAACCGCCGCAAGGCGCCCGATGCGCCGATCGGTGAAGTGCTCGCCGGCGCGTTAATCGCGCGGATCGGTTCGTATCCGCCGTTCGGCATCGGCGATCAGTCGCAGATCACCGCTCCGGTCAGCGGCCGGATGTATCTGGGCGTCAACGACGATCACCTCGCGGACAACCGCGGTGAGTTCATCGTGTCGCTCACCGTCGTTCGCCGCTAGTAGTTGCGCGACTGCAGGGTGCCAGCGGGGAAGGTAACCGCTGGTCGGGGACTCCTGTCAGCTCGCAAAAAAGGGCCACAAGCTTTCGGGCTTGTGGCCCTTCGTCTATACGGATTCGGTCAGAGTATGCTGCGCGGCATGGCCGAAAATAAAACCAGGCCGACCGCCGCCAGCGTGAAGGACTACATCGCGTCGAGGGCCACCGCGCAGCAGCAAGCGGATTGCCGCGAGCTGATGTCGATGTTCAAGAGGATCACCCGGACCACACCAAAAATGTGGGGACCGAGCATCGTCGGATATGGCTCGCAGCCGTACAGGTCCCCAAGCGGGCGAACCGGCGAAGTGCCGTTGGCGTGCTTCGCGATTCGCGGCCGCGACCTCGTGGTCTATCTGCACGCGGAAAGCCCGAAACAAAAAGCGTTGTTGTCGACGCTTGGCAAGCACTCGATGGGCAAGTCCTGCCTGTATTTCAGGCAGCTTGCCGATCTCGATAAGTCGGTGCTCGAACAACTCGTCGTCGGGTCGATCGCAGATTTCAAGAAGCAGAACAGCTAGGTCCTAATCGCAGCTCACCGTCGGAAAGAAGATTTGATTGTGCAGGCTGCCGAAGCTGCCGCCAATGCTGGTGCCGCCGCCAGAGGCCCAGATCGCACCGTCGATAAAGGCAGACCCGTATACGCCGTGCACGGGGATTGGCATGTCGCGGAGGCGTGTCCATTGGTTGGTCCGAGGGTCGTAATAGTCATGATCGGGGAACATGCCGGCGGGCCCTTCACCGCCCCAGACGTGGAAGCAACCGCGCGCCATGACGCCGTTCATGCCGCTGCGGGCGCGGAACATCGCAGCGGCGGTCGTCCAACTCCCCGATTGCGGATCAAACACTTCGTGCGCCGTGGTCATGAGCGGCGACAAGCCGTCGCCCTGACGCCCGCCGACGAAGTGGATGCGCCCGTTGATCGCCGCGCCGGTAAAGTGATTGCGCTGCGTTGGTAGTGCCGGCAGCACCTGCCAGCTGTCGGACCGCGTGTCGTAAACGGCGAAGTCGCTGCCGCGCGGCGGCCGCCCGCCCGCGACGTAGATTCTTCCGTCGTGCACGACGGCGACCCCGGAACTGCGCGCCGTCGGCATGCGGGCCTTCTCCACCCATGCATTGGTCGCAGGATTGAGTTCGTAGACAGTGTCGACGTAGGTCGGCGCATCAGCGTCCCGTTGGCCGCCGATCAAATAGATCTTCCCGTTCACGCCCGCCGCCATCCCGTGGTTGTTGGGCTGCGGGATCGGCGGACCGAGCTGCCAGGTGCCGCTCGCGATGTCGTAGACCTGCACCGTCCGCGCCGTGACGCGATTTGCCGGATAGCCGCCGAGCAGGTAGAGCTTGCCATTCGCTTCGGCGAGCGCCAGCTCCGAGTTCGCTTCGAGCAGTGGCGAGCGTTGCGTCCACGCGCCTCCGTCGACCGCGGAAATCGGGTTGGTCGGCACGGTCGGCGCGGTCGGCATGGTCGGCGCCGTCGGTGTTGTCGGAGTGACGCTCGAGCCGCCCGACGATCCTCCGCACGCGACGATGAACAAGGAGAGCAGCAGGGCGAGGGCCGTCTTCATCTGGGATTCACCTCTGGATTCGTGTCGCAAGGACCGAATCGATCCAACTGAACATGAGATTGAAGTCGACGATCGGTCCGTGGTGGTACGGATCGGTCGACAGCGTCCACGGCGCTCCCGCCGCGCGGCCGGCGTTGTACACGGCCGTGATGTTGTCTCTTCGATGCGGCTCGTCGAGGGCGCCGATCAGGAAATAACCGGGGACGCTGACGGCTGCCGCCGGCGGCGCAGGGTTATGGCAGCCGCCCTTCATGGTCATGAACCCCGCGACCCGCGCGGCGTGCAGACGGCTGAACCCGTACGCGGTGCAACCACCTTGCGAGTGCCCGACGAAAAAGATCGGGATGTTCGCCAGCTCCGGATGCTGGCTTTGCGTGCCGAAGTTGGAGAGCGCCTGAATCAGCGTGTCGTAGCTCGCCGGGGTGTCGATCAACGTGGTGGTGCCAACAAGCAGCACGTTTCCGCCGCCGAGTTTGAGCGCGCGGCTCCTGACTTCCGCTTTCTCGGCTGGAGTACACCAGATGCTGCAGCCTCCGGCCGCCGTGCCATTCACGAGGGCGCGCGAATCCAGATCCATACCGGTGGCCGGGTCTCTCAAGCCGGGCAGGAACACGATCGCCACCTTGTACTGTGCGACTCCTGCTGGTAAGAAGGCCACCGCGTTCTGATACGTAAGCAGCTGGCCGCCTTCGACCTGCGACGGCGTGAAGGATGGCACCGTCGTCGCGGTCGGTGTCGTCGATGTCGTCGGCGGCGACGGTGCCGTCGGCGCGGAAGTCGAACCGCCTCCGCACGCGACGGTGCACAGCGCGGCCAGCGCCATGATCTGTTTGAGCATCATCTCCAGGTACCTAGAACAAGTAGCGCGCGCCGAAGCGAACAACGCTTCCCGTGATGTTGTTCACCGGCTGCCGGAAGGCCCGGTTGGTGGTGTTGTCGACGTCAGTCACGGTCTCGGCCCCGGTGACGTTGAAGACGTTCAACATCAGCTGAAGCCGCTGCGTACCGGCGATGGCGAACTCCTTTTGCGCGCGCAGGTTGATCATGTTGATCGTCGGCAAGTAATAGGCGCCGATCCTCTCCGCGAGGATCGTCATGTTGCCTTGCACGAGCGGAGTCGTCCGGTTTGGGTTCGCCATTCGCAGCAGCGGCTCGGTCACCGTCAACAGGCGGCCGTACGGCTCGCCCTTCATGGCGTTGTAGGACACGCTGAGCAGCACGCCGCGGTTGAAGAGGTAGCTGCCGGACGCCTTGACCGTCCAGCCGGTCGTCTCCGTGTTGTTCGCGCTCCAGAACATGATGTTCGGATCCTCGGAGAACTCCGACGCCAGATCGCGTTTCGTCCAATCAACACCGCCGGTGAGCTGCCAGCGATCGCTCATGCGTTTGGTGACACCGAATTCCACCGTGCCGTAGGTGTCCCCGATTGGCTTGTTGGTCAGGTAGTAGTCGGTCCTGCCTGGCAGCACGACGGTCTCCCAGACGGTGATGGTCCGGTCGTCGGCCGTCCGCGGGATCGAGTCGGGTCCCGGGTCGAGGGCCTGGACCGGGGCGAACGCGGACAACGTGCGAAGCCGGTCATACCTGCCGAACGTGTTCTGCTGCTGCTTCCGAACGACCGTCACGTGCGCGCGCACATCGCCGGCGATCTCCTGCTCCGCGCCGAACGTGAATTCATCGGTGTACGAATCCTTCAAGCCGGGATCAACGGTCGTCGGCGTCAGTTGCGCTCCACCGAAAATCGGCCGCAGCGTCGAGACGTAGGCCGGCGTGATCCGCGTCGCGGCGATCGCGGTATCGGCCGTCAGGTAGCCGGCGTCCCACTGGTACTTTCTGGTGCTCACATCGATCGGATTCACGAGCGATGCAATCGACGCCGCGGGATTCGTCGCAAACCGTCCCCAGGTGGCTTTGAGGGCTGTCTTCGAGTTGCCGAACAGATCGTAGATGAGCGCGACTCGCGGTACCACGGTGTTGAACGTCACGACGTCGCGCGCCGGCGCGACCGCCGTGACGGCGAACGGACCGACCTCGCAATTGGTCTCGTCGACGCAGGGCTGGTTGCCGTTCAGTCCGAACCGCTGCTCCGGATAGGAGCTGTGGTACTGATCGAAGCGAACGCCGAAATTGAGCGTCAATTTCGGCGCGACCTGGAACTTGTCCTGGAAGAAGAGCGCGTGGTTCCGGAGGACGTTGACGTTGAACAGCGGGCCGTTATCCGTCCAGAACGAGGTCGGCACGCCGTTCGTCGTCGTGATGTAGAAGTGCCCGGTGGTGCCGGCCGGCCCCGGAGCGCCATAGGCGGTGAAGCGCGGCGCGTAGCGTTGATACATGTAGCCGACCTTGATGTCGTGGCGGTCGGCGTAGAGCGTGAAGTCCGCGTTGTAGTGGCGCCGCCGGTCCTGCTGCAGCTGCGGAGCGACGAAGCCGCCCCTGCGCATGAACGTCACATCGTCGACGATCGGCGTCTTGTCGTTGTGAGCCTTCAGCGGGAAGTGGTTGCCATAAACATTGAACGACGTGTCCAGCGTCGCGCGATTGCCGATGACCTGCATGTAGCCGGCCTTGCCGATGTGGCTGCGGCTGTCCTGGACCGCAGTCGACTCCACGGCGTAGCGATGGGCGAACACGCCGGAACCGAATCGATAGGGCTGATACTTCGTGCCGAGCTGCGTCATGAACGTCAGCGTGCGTTCGCCGCTGAATTGATGATTCAGCTTGACGGTGTAGTCGGTCGTTTGCGTGGTGAACGGCTGGCCCTGCGTGCCGCCCTCCGCCGGCGGCCTGTCGAACATCGCCGTCGTGAGCGCGGTGTACTGATCGCGGAACGACGTGAAGTACCACAGCCGGTCCTTGATGAACGGGCCACCGAGCTGGCCGTTGATGTCGCGATACCGCGCATAGTGCTCGGCGCCGTCGAACCGTTTGTGGCCGCCGGGCTTGAAATCGGCGTAGACCTCGCCGTGCTGCGTGTTGCCGCCGCTCTTGATCACGGTGGTCACCGCGGCGCCGGCAACGGGCACTTCCGCCGAGTTGCCCGCCGCGGCGACGGTCGCTTCCGCCAGCGCGCCGTAGTCGATGTAGGCGCCGATCATGTCGGCGCCTGACGTGATGTTGACGCCGTCGACGGTCGTGATTGACTGGCCGTACAACCCGTACGCGCGATAGGCCGACTGCGTGCCCGCGGTATTGCCGCCGACATCGGTCCGAGACATCGCAATTCCGGGAGTTTGCGCGAGCAAGGCAAACACGTCTCGCTGATTGGGAATGTCGCGCAGCATCGCGCCGCCGAAGTTTGTGCCGACCGTCGCGTTCTGCACGTCGACGATCGGATTGCTGGTGGCGACCGTCGTGACTTCGGTGATGCCAGGCACCTTCAGCTCGAGGATCACCGACCGCGACCCGCCGGCGGCGAGGAGCAGTTCAGGAATCACCGCCGGCAGCAGCCCGGGCTGCTCGCCGATGACCGCATAGCGGCCGCGCGTCAGGCCGCCAATCTCGAAGCGCCCGTCCGCGCCGGCGGTCGTTCGGGTGACGGCACCGCGCGCCGTCGCGGTGACCGTGATCACCGCGCCTGGCAGCGGCGCCCCCGATTCGTCGCGGACCTGCCCGGACACGCTGGCCGTGGGCGCTGGTTGATCGTTGGCAGGCGGCCCCTCGAGTGCCGGTGCCGCCTCCTCGCGACGGCGCGGCGCGCGCGTGACGATCAGCACGCCTTGCGCGCCCGACAGGGCGGAGAGCCGGTGCGGCCGCAGCACCTGGTCCAGAATCTCCCTTGGTGTGCCCACCGGTTCGGCCGACACGCGCAGCGCCGCGGGCACGAGGCTCGTGCTGAAGACGATGCGCAGGCCGCGGCGATTGAGATCCTGCAACACCTCGACGAGCGGCCGCCCGGCATAGCGCGGGGCGTCGCCGTTCTCTTGAGCGGCCGCCGGCATGACGCAGCTGCCAACCAGCAGCAGCGCGATCGCCAGTCTCACTTCACGCCTCTCGGATCGTCGGCCGCCACAATGGTGATCACGTCGCCGTCGGTGAAACGCGCCAGTCCGCAGGACGGCAGCACGACGTCGAGTGCCTCCTCCACCGTGAGCCGCTCGATCGCGCCGTAGACGATGGTGGCGGTGTTTGCCCGTTCCAGGGCGGGATCCGCAAAGCGGATTGGACGCCCGCCTTCCCGCTCCGCCCAGGCAAGAAATTCCGGCAACGGGCGGCCCTCGAGTTGCGGCGGCCGCGTCGCGCGCACGATCCAGTCCCAGTCCGCGCCGGAGATCGACGCCCGGCCGGAGCGGATCCCCGACGACGTCACGCTCAATTGGCCGCCGCTTTCGGCCTCTCGCATACCGAACGCGCTCAAGACCTCGACGCGGCCGTCGCGCACGCGGACACGCAGCTCCTGATCGGACAGGCGGACTTCATAGCGTGTGCCGATATCGCGGATCACCGTTCCGCGCGCGACGATCGCCACCGTCTCCGGCGCCCCGGTTCGACGCGATGAGTCGAGATACAGCGCGCCGCTGGCAAGCGACATGCTTCGCTCGGTATCAAGGGTGATGTCGGTATTCGAATCAAAACGGAGCTCGACACCATTTTCCAGCACAATTGCGGCGCGGCCGCTATTCGTCGTGATGCGAGTGCCCGGCACAAGCGCTTCGCCAACGCGGCCGGCACGCGCCTGCCCGTCATGCTGAAAGACCACCTCGCTGGTGGCGAACAGCGTCGACGCCAGCGGCGCACCAACCGGCGCCGCCTGCTCGCGCAGCCGGTTCACGAGCATCAGCCCGATCGCGAAGACCAGCACCGCCGCGGCCGCGAGCGCGATCGCCCGCTTCCAGTGACGCGTGCCGCCGGCGGCTTCCTTCCACGCCGCATGGACCGCGGGGCGAACGCGCGCGGCGCGGGCCGCATCGACCGCCGCAGGCCGCGGCTGCCGCAACAGTCCGCGCACCATCGCGTCGGAATCATCGGGACGGTTCATGAAGTCACCTCGTTTGCCGCCGACTCGACGGCGGCGAATGCATCGCGGAACGCGTCGCGCGCGCGGGTCAGCAGCGACTCAGCCGCCTTCGGCGTGCACTGCAGGCGCGCGGCAATGTCGTCGACGCTCAGATCCTCCAGGTACTTCCATTCGAGCGCGCGGCTGTAGCGCGGCGGCAGATGATCGAGCACGAGCTGCACGATCCGGCCCGTGTCGGCGCGCGCCAGCCCGGCGTCCGGCGCCTCGGCCGCGGCGCCGATCGATTCGAGCGCCGCGCGAATGCCGGGGTCGTCCTCGGCGAGCGACACGGTGATGCGGCGCGACGTCCGCTTTTCCCATGCCGCGATCTCGCGCCGGCAGATCGTGCACAGCCACGTGAACAGCGTCGCCTCGCCCCGCCACGACCGCAAGTTGCGCACCCCGGCGATCAACGAGATTTGGACGAGATCCTCGGCGGCGTCCTGATCGCGCAGGCGAAGCACGGCAAAACGGAACAGCCTGGGGAAATAGTCCGCGAAGAACTCGTCGAACGCATTTTCATCGCCGTCAAGCATGCGCCGGACCAGTTCGCGCTCGCTGCCGTTGTGCATCTCGATCAGTTAGAGGGCCCTCCCATACTGATCCTTCGCCGCCGCGAAGGATTAGTCCAGTACGGACCTCTAACTGTTCGAAATGACCGAAAGAACGCTATGGCTGGGCGCGACCACGGTAGTGATCGGCGTCCTGCTGCTGCTGATGTTCGTGACGCCGCGAAGTCTCGATGGCTCCGGGCCAACGGGCCTGGCCAACATTACTCTCCATTCGATCGTCGTCGATCCGAACGATCGGCAACGGCTGTACCTCGTCACCGATCTGGGTGTGATCCTGTCGAGCGACGGCGGCCACACCTGGCGCGTCGCACTACGGTGAGGGCCTTTGGACTGGGGCTCGCGGCGCGGGGCTATTTAGTTGCCCTACTCGCGGTGGTGGGCGTCGCATGTGGGAAAGCGGTGACGCCGACCGCGCCCTCCCCTGTTGTCGCCGCGGCGCCCGTCGACCTCAAGTCCTCGCTATCGACGGCCTTCGATGCCCTGTCGATCCCGTCCAGTTACGCGTGCTCGATATCCATCAGCCAGCACGGGCAAGTACTGCTCGAACGCGGACGCGGACAGATTCCTCCGGGTCAGCCGGCGGCCGCTGATTCACGCTACCGGATCGCGTCGCTGACCAAGCCGATCACCGCTAGCGCCGTCCTGATCAGCGAGCTGGCCGGCAGGCTGAATCGCAACGACAAGATCAGCCGCTACCTCGCGTTCCCCGACCCTGCGCCGACCATCGACGAGCTGATCAAACACGTTCCCGGCCTGGCGGATTACCTGGCGACACCGGCGTACCAGAACGGTCGTACTTCCCCGACCAGCGTGGAAACCCTGTTGTCGCTGATTCAACCGTGGGACGGCATTCGACGGAACCAGTACAGCAACTCGCACGCGATCCTTTCGGGCGCGGCGCTTCAGCAGGTGAACAAGATGCGATACGAAGATGTCGTGCAACGCGACATCTTCGGCCCGGCCGGAATGGCGCAGTCGTCCTTCGCCCCTCCCGCGTCGGAATCGTTTCCACTCACGCCGACGCATCCGTCGTGGAATTACGCCGCGGGCGGCGTCACATCGACCGCCGCCGACATGAATCGTTTCAACCAGGCGCTCTTGAGCAACCTGTTCGGATTCGGCGCGCCCGAAAGCTTCGATCGCGGCGGGGGCGTGACGAGCTTCGGCATGGGGGTGAGCTCCCCCAACGGAGATCTCCGCTTCACCCACGCCGGCCTCGTTGATGAGTACGCTTCGTTTACCGTCTTCTTTCCCGCCGATCGGTCCAGCGTGGTGGTGCTGTGCAACTTCCCGAGCGCCAGTCTCGGTAACTTCGTGCTCGGGCCGAGCGGCATCCGCAGCATCATGCTCGCCGCCAAGTAGGGGGCCGCGAAGGATTCGTCCGCGACGGCCCTCTAACTGTCCGAATGGACACCCTGTTTGGAGGCGAGATGAAAAAGTGGCTTGCGATGGCGGCGGTAATCGGATCATTGACGGCGTGCGGAGACAGTGGTCCAACCGGTCCGACGGCGACACCCGCGAACATTGCGGCTTCCTACGCTACGAAGATCACCGCGTCATCAACCTGTTCCGCGAACCTGCCGACCGAGACGCGGGCACTCGATTTCCTCGCCAACATTACTCAGAGCGGTGCGGCGGTCCAGGTGCAGCTCATCGCCCATGTGCCCGGCGTGCCAGAGATCACATTCTCCGGCACGGTTTCCGGCCAGACGGTCACCTTTCCGACCATCTCGTTTACGCAGGCGATGGGACGCGGCGCTTCGCTTGCGGCCTCGGGCAACGCCAGCGTCGCCGCTAACGGGTTGTCGATCACGGGCAGCCTCAACGGCACCTATCAGACGTCATCGGGAGCGAGCTGCAACGCGGCAAACCATCAGATTCAGCTGGTCAAGCTATGCTCGCAGCCGACCGCAAACGGTACGGTCATGCTTCCATGTCAGCAGTAAGAACGAAACGATAGGTCCGCATGCGCAAAGCTCACATTTTCTGGATCGGCGCCACGACGGTGGCAATTGGCGCGCTGCTGCTCACGCTTGAAACCCGGCCGGGACGAGGCGATACACGGGCTCGCTTTGATGACGCCGGCGAAGCGCGCACTGACGCACCGGATGCCGCGGCGCAAAGCGATCTCGCCCGCCGTCAGCCTGCAGTTGGCGGGCTGAATATGCCCGGACTCTACGAAGCGGCAACGCGTCGTGTGGCATCGCTGGCGCGGTTCTCGTCTGCCATTGGCCGCGACCTTCCGGCGGCCCAACCGGCGTCACGAGTATGGATGTCAGGGTCGCGCGTCGTCTCACTGAGAGACCCGAGCAGCGCCGCCCGCGTGCTCGATGCGTGGAAGCCGCTTGGGCCGGGCAACATCGGCGGCCGCACTCGGGTCGTGAAGTTTCACCCCACTATCCCGACGACGATTTTCGCTGCCGGCGTTTCCGGAGGCATCTGGAAGAGTGACGACAACGCCATTACCTGGCGTCCCACCGGCGACGGCCTGACGAACATCGCGGTCAACTCGCTGATCATCGATCGCGCTCGTCCCGACATCATGTATGCGGGCACGGGCGAAGGATATTTCCGAGAGGAGGTCCGCGGCACCGGCCTGCCGCTGCGCGGCAGCGGGATTTACATCACCACCGACGGCGCCAAGACCTGGCAGCAGCTTCCCGCCACCAACACGCCGGACTTCCATTGGGTGAACGATCTGGAATTCGGCCTCAACGATTCACGGCGCATCTATGCCGCGACGCGGTCCGGCGTGTGGCGATCGACGGACAGCGGCACCACGTGGGCGCGGCTGCTCGCCGTCAACGTGCGCGGCGGCTGCCTCGATCTGGCGCTGCGGCCCGATCGATCCGAAGACGTGTTGTTCGCCTCGTGCGGATCGTACGAGCAAGCCACCGTGTATCGCTTCCCTCGCGCCGCCGATCGATCGGACGCGGAAGTCGTATTGCGTGAGCCCAACATGGGCCGCACCTCGCTCGCCATCGCGCCGTCGAATCCCGACGTCATGTATGCGCTGGCGGCGAGCAACGTCCCAGGACCTCAGGGCATTTACGAGCAGGGCCTGCTCGCCGTGTATCGCAGCGATCGCGGCGGCGCCGCCGGCTCGTGGGAAACCCGCGTCAATCACCATGACCCGACGTTTCTGAACACGATGCTGCTGACCAACGTTGCGAGCGCAGCACCGCGCGTCTGCAATCCGCAGGGCTCGAACGCGTTTCCAGCCGTGATGGGGTGGTACAACAACGTGATCGCCGTCGACCCGCGCGATCCGAATCGCGTGTGGGCCGCGGGCGTCGACTGGTTCCGCTCAGACGACGGCGGACGAAACTGGGGCCTGGCGAGTTGGGCCAATCCCAACCTGCCGTCGTTCAGCCATGTCGATCAGCACGCCATCACGTTCCACCCGCAGTATGACGGCGAGGGGAATCAAATCGCGTTGATTGGCAACGACGGCGGCGTCTTCCGGACCACCAATGCGCGCGCGGCCACGTCAAACGGCCCGCAGGCGATGTGCACCGGCGGCCAGCCGATCCAGGTGAAATGGGCATCGCTCAATCGCGGTTATGGCGTCACGCAGTTCTATCACGGCACGCCGTTTCCCGATGGCACGCAGTATCTCGCCGGCGCGCAGGACAACAACACGTTGCTCGGTTCCGATGAGACCGGTCCCGATGGCTGGCGGCCCGTCCTGGGCGGCGACGGCGGGTTCAGCGCCGTGCATCCAACGCAGACCAGCCAATGGCTGATGTCATGGCAGTGGGCCAACCTCGGCCGCACCACCAACGCCGGGCAGCTCATTACAACGGCGCGCGTCGGTCTCGATCCGATCTTCGCGAGCAACATCGCAGACGTGTCGAATTACCTGTTCATTGCGCCGTTCACGCACGATCCGGGAACCAACAACATCTGGCTGGGCGGCAATTACCTGTATCGCGGACCCGTGTTCGGTCTGACGTGGCAGAAGGTCGGCAACGCGATGCCCGACAACAGCCGCATCAGTGCGATTGCGGTGTCGGCGCGCACTCCGGGCACGATCGCGATTGGAACGGATAAAGGTCACATCACCCGTGTCGTCGACATTGGCAACTCCACCCTCAACACCTCGTTCAATGTTCCACGCAACGGATGGGTGACATCGCTCGCGTTCGATCCGGCTGACGACAACGTGCTCTACGCCACCTATGGCAACTTCGGCGGCTCGCATGTCTACCGCAGCATCGATGCCGGCGCGACCTGGCAAAGCCTCGACGGCTCCGGCCCGGCAGGCCTTCCCGACATCCCGGTCCACTCGATCGTCGTCGATCCGGACGATCGGCAACGCCTCTACCTCGGCACCGATCTGGGAGTGATCCTGTCGCTCGACGGCGGACGCACGTGGATGAGCGAAGAGACGGGATTCGGACCGGCGGTGACGATGTGGCTGTCGCTGATTCGCACGCCGGCGGGAGAGAAGCAGTTGTTCGCTTTCACCCACGGCCGCGGCGCGTGGCGCGTCACGCTGCGGTGAAGTATTTAGTCGTTCTCGTCGCCGTCATCGGTGTCGCTTGTGGAACAACACCGGCGACGCCAACGGCGCCGAGCCCCTCGAGTCAGAGCACCCCGGCGGCGGTTGACATGAGGTCGTCTCTCGCGGCGTCATTCGATGCCCTGGCGATACCAGCCAATGCCGCATGCTCGATGTCCGTCAGCCAGCATGGGCAAGTCCTTCTCGAGCGAGGACGCGGCGAAATCGCCCCGGGACGCGCGGCGTCGGTTGATTCGCTCTATCGCATCGCGTCGCTGACCAAGCCAATCACGGCCAGCACGGTACTCATCAGCGAGCGGGCTGGCAGGCTGAACCGCAACGACAAGCTCGGTCGATTCCTCGCATACGCAGAGCCTGCGCCAACCCTGGACGAGCTGATCAAGCACGTCCCCGGCCTGTCGAACTACACGAGCCACCCGGCCTACCAGGGCAATAACTCTCCCACCACTCTGGAAAACCT